>DJGU01000116.1:3368-32584 GCA_002432795.1 Anaerolineaceae bacterium UBA5838 | reverse complement strand
TGATGATTGGGGTGACGAGGTTTTGCGTTTTTGACATGCACAAAAAACGCGCAAAAGCGCAAAAGCTCCGTAAATTCGTCACAATGTGTCCATTGGGTACTGCAAGGGAGCAATCGCCAAACAAAGCTCTGGCTGTGTAAGGATAGGGTTTGAAAATCTCTCAGGCTCTTGATATATTCAGGTAACGCCTTATTCAAATGGCTTTTTTAGTAAATATTTGGAGTGAAAAGCATGATCAAACAAGCAATCCTTGCAGGCGGCTGTTTCTGGGGAATGGAAGCCAAATTTAAGCACGTCCATGGTGTGGTGAATACGATGGTCGGCTATACCGGCGGTTATACCGAAAACCCAAACTACCGCGATGTCTGCAGAGATCTGACGGGGCACGCGGAAGCGATACAACTCGACTACGATGACGCGATCATTTCCTACAAGGAACTGCTCGAAGCTTTTTTCAGCTTTCATGACCCCACTTTGTGCGAATCCAACAGCCGCAGTTTTGCTTCGCAATACCGCTCCGCGATCTTTGTGAGCAATGACGAAGAACGCAAAATCGCGGATAAGATGATAGCCGCGCTGAATAATTCCGGTGAGTATGAATGTAAGATCATCACCGAGATCTGTGATGCTGAGGTCTTTTATCCGGCTGAGGAGTATCACCAGGATTATTACGGCAAACACCAGGTGATATTGACGGACGAATGCGGTTGCTAAGACTTGCCTTGGGGGAGGAATTTGCAGTTATAATCTTAGTATGACAAATGATAACGATAATTCAAACGATCTCAAAGAAAAACGGATCGCGATATTAATTGATGGCGACAACGCCCAATCCGCTCTCATGGAGCAAATCGTGGTTGAGGCGAGCCGTTATGGTAACGTGACCATCCGGCGTATTTATGGGGATTGGACCTCATCGAACATGAGATCCTGGAAAGACACCCTCAACTCCTTTGCTTTTCAGCCCTTCCAGCAATTTGCATATTCCGTCGGCAAAAACTCAACCGACTCTGCCATGATCATCGACGCGATGGACATCCTGCACACCAACCTGGTGGATGGATTCTGCCTGGTTTCCAGCGACAGCGACTACACCCGCCTCGCCACCCGCATCCGCGAAAGCGGCAAGCTGGTGATTGGCATTGGCAAACAGATGACCCCGCGCGCTTTCGTTTCGGCGTGCGATGTGTTCATCTACACCGAGAACATGGTTGAGCGCGAACGTGAAAAGAAGAAGGCTGCCGCGCGGCAGCAAGTGTCTGCCAAACTTTCTGAATCTGAATCGAAGCTGATTGATAACATCAACCAGGCGATCGAATTGGTCGGCACGGATGACGACGGCTGGTGCAAGCTTTCGGAAGTGGGCACAGCCCTGCGGCGGATTGACCCGGGCTTTGACCCGCGCACCTATGGCGCAAGACAGCTCGCCACGTTAGTGCGTGCCAGGAAAGCTTATTTTGACATCAAAAAGCCGACCGGGAAGTCCATCATCCTGATCCGATCCAAAGAGGACGACTAACAAAAAGCCACCTTGCGGTGGCATTTTATTGGGTGCACCTGTCTGATTGCGGGGAGTATGGATGGAAATCCATCAAAAAATGGCATCCCGGGGCTATAATTCTTTTGTTACGAGAAAGGAAAGATTATGCTCCAGGAAAAAGAACTCACTCAAGCTGTGGACCTGTGCCTGCCGGATGGGAGGCTGAACCCGAAGGCGATTGGCTGGTCGCGCCAGGCTCTGCAGAATTGCAGGCTTTACGGACACCCGCTGCGCAAAAAGCGCTGGAACTACTGGTGCATCACCAGCCCCACGCACCTGTTTTCGGTGACTTTGAGCGATGTGGACTATGCCGGTTTGCCTTTTGTTTACTTTCTCGATTTTGCCACAGGGGAATTCATCGAGAAAACCATCATCACCCCCTTCGGCAAAGATGTGGAGCTGGGGGACAGGGTGGCTGACGACGCAAGCTACGTGGGGAAGGGCTGTCAGATCAGCATGCGGGGGGCGGACGGCGGGGTGCGAATGCTGGTGGAGATGGCGGATTTTGGAGGCAAGGAGCTGCGGGCGCAGTTTCTGATCAACGAACCGGAAAACCACGAGAGCATGAACGTGGTGGTGCCGTGGAGCGAGCGCTTGTTCCAGTTTACGGCTAAGAACAACACCTTGCCCGCTGAAGGTAAGGTCGTTCTGAATGGGGTCGAGGTCGCGTTTGAGGCGAAGAACAGCTTCGCCACGTTGGATTTTGGGCGCGGCGTCTGGCCGTACAAAGGCTTTTGGAATTGGGCAAGCTTCTCGACGCGCCTGCCGGATGGGCGCACGCTCGGCACGAATTTTGGGGCAGGTTGGACGGACAAGACTGGCTCCACCGAAAACGCGCTGTGCGTCGATGGACGTTTGATCAAGCTCAGTGAAGACGTGACCTTTACCTATTCAACCCAGGATTTCAAAGCCCCCTGGAGGCTGCGGACGGCCGAGACCGGGCGGGTGGATCTGACCTTTAGCCCGTTTTTTGAACGCATCGCCAAGACCGATATGGTGATCATCCGCTCAGAGGTCCATCAAATGATCGGGCATTTTGACGGAACGATCGTGGGGGAGGATGGTGAGGTGATCGAGGTCAGCCAGGCTATTGGTTGGGCGGAAGATCATCACTCGCGCTGGTGAGCTTTGGTAAGCTTTGGTAGAACGGGAAAGAAGAATAAAAAAACCGCCTTTTGGCGGTTTTTTATCAGGCGGGGAGGCAGGGATTCGAACCCTGGGTCGAATTTTACTCCGACAACCACTTAGCAGGCGGCCCCGATCGTCCACTCCGGCACCTCCCCAAAATATAAATTGTCAAGCCTGGCGGAGGAAGTGGGATTCGAACCCACGATAGGTTTCCCTATACCTGTTTTCAAGACAGGCGCCTTGAACCGCTCGGCCATCCCTCCATAGAGGAAACATTCTAACATGGAAAAGGTGCGAATTCAAGCCGGATTTGGTGGCTTGCTGGATTTGGCGACTTGGCAGGGAAAGATTTCGCGATAGAAATAGGACGGATCAACTCCTGGGGCTGACCACGCGGCTTGGGCTGTTGAAGCGGTACGGCAGCCGCCCGAAGTGCAGGATATCTCCATGGTGGATTTCGGCACCCTTGGTGTCTACGGGCTTAAAATTGACATAAGTGCCCGCGGTGGTGTGGAAGTCTGTCAGGCGTGTGCTGCCGTCGGGAAAGGCGTGAATTTCGGCGTGCAGCGGCTCCAGCGCTTCATCATTGAGCACCAAATTTGCCAGCTCCGGATCTTTGCCAATGAGCGTGACTTCCCTGATGAGCAAGAGCGGCTTCTCAGCACAGGGGGTGTTGTCGCGGTCGAGTTTGATGAGGCTGCCATAGGTTTTGACTGGCACGTGACTCTCGGGCTCTATCCGGGCGGGTGGCGTCGCAGGCTCGGACGCAGAGGGTTTGGCGGTTTTCTTCTTCAGGCGGGTTGGAAGGATGATCATAGCCAGCAAGCCAAGGGCTGCCAGACCGAGACCCAGCCAGAGCCACATGTTGCTGGTCAGGGCTTTGGGTTCATCCGCTTTTGGATCGAGACATGTCAATTCGATCTGCGCGATCGCGCTGCGTGTTTCGAAACCGAGGGCATCCTGGAGCCTGAGCTGCAGACTGAGTTTGGTCTGATCCCGAAAGGGGCTGAGGTCGAGCAGAAAGTCACCAAAGGGCGGCTCCTGGCGCGCTTGAACGAGGCTGCCGTTGACGTAGAGGCTGGTGTTGAGCACCTCGCGCGGAAAACCATCTGGGAATTCGATGGCAGCCTGGATGGGCAGTTCGGCTGGCTCAATTCTTTCATCGCTTTGGATGGTCACGCTAAGCTGATCTGGCAGATTGATGAATTTCAGGCTGGTGGGCAATACTTCCAAAGCGACTTCACTGATGGCGGAGGTCAAGACGGCTCCACCTGGGGGCGACAAGCGCAGGCTGATCTGCTGGGTGCTGCCGGAACGGATCTCGGATTGCCAGGTGATGGTGTAGAGATAGCCTTTGCCCTTGAGATATTCGCGTGGGTTGGGGGGGGTCTGGGTGCCGCTGAGGATGGTCAGGCTGCCGCCCCAGGTCGCGCAGACTGCCTGCAGATCGGTCTGATAGGCTGAGCCAATCACCAACGCGGAAGCAGTCATCCAAATATGCACCGGAATGCCAGCTTCGCCAGCCTGTTGGATCAGGGCTGATAGCGCAGGGACTTCGGCCGGCTCGATATAGGGGGTCATGTAGACCAGCACGGTTTCCTTGCCTGTGGGGTTACTGGTGAGCAGACTGACGGCTTCTTCGAGGCTTTGCAGCGAGCTGATCATTTGGCGTTGGTTTTCGGTGTAGCCTTCGAGGACCTTTTTCCATTCGGTGTAGTTCTCGAGCTGATCGTAATGAATGTTCGGGTTAATGAAGAGGCTGTAGACGTCGCCGGTGATGGGGGTAAGGTCAGAGCCAAGCTGGCGCATAGCAGTCAGCATACGGTCGTAGTTGCTGAAGCTGTTGGGATAATTGAGCACCAGGGTGCGTTCGGGGTTGATCACCAGCCCAAAATGGACGCCAACATATTCACTGGTGAGGGAATCAACGGCGATTTGCTGATCATTTTCGATCACACTCACCTGGCTGGCTGCCAGGGAGGTGTCTTGACCCAAACCGCCCGGGATCGAAAAATTTAGTGTCAATCTTGGAAACTCGCGTGTGTCAAGATCCTCAATCACAACCCTTGCAGGCGGTTCCTGCCCGCTGGCGGGCAAGGTCGTTTGGAATATCATGCCGGTGACCAGGCACAGCATCAGCAAAATAGTCCTGAGAGGAAGTCTTTTCATACCTATCGCAATTTTCCGAATTAACACAATTGATATCGCAATCAGTGAATAAAAACGCCAGAAGCGTTTGTTATTCAATCAATTTTACCCGAGTCTGGCAAACCAGTTGTGAGGATTTGGTTTAGATCAGGCCAAAATGCTTGAAAGCTTTGAAAACTCCATCGTCGGTCACATCGCTCGTGACATAGTCGGCCACAGCTTTAAGCTCGTCCGCCGCGTTGCCCATAGCGATCCCGGTCTGACAGTACTGCAGGATTTCGATGTCATTGAAGGAATCGCCAAAGGCAAAAGTGTCTTTGCGGTTGAGACCAAGCGACTCAATTAGAACGGATACAGCCGAGGCTTTGGTCAGGTTCTTTTGGGTGAAATCGCCAAAACCCAGACCTTTTCCGAAGATGTTCCACATACCAACCCGGAAATAATCACCGAACTCTTTTTCCAATTCGGCTTTGCTGAGGGTAGGGGTCATGACAAAACTGACCTTGTTGACATCCAGGTGATAGTTCTGGTGGCCAAAAGTCAATCCAGGGAATGCCGTCTGCAAATTTTCCGCTGCTACTTCCTGAGAGACGCCAAAAGAACGGGCGGTTTCGCTTAGAAAATAACGATTGCCATGGAGCCCACTGTTGCTTTCTTCGTAGAAGCCAATTTTTCGGTCGTCAAGGTAAGCATAGACGCGGCTGATGTGTTCTTCGGGGATGGCGCTTTCGAAAACGATCTTTCCGCCAAATTCGGCGTAGGCTCCTTCGCCCGCAATTATGCCGTCAAATCCAAGGTTCAGCAGCCAGGGATAAATGGAGGGCTTGCTGCGTCCTGAAGAAATCAGGAGTTTGTGCCCGCGAGCCTGCGCGAGGCTGAGCGCCTCCCTGGCAGATGGTGGAAGTTGCTGCGCATAGCTGATGAGAGTACCATCAATGTCGAGGAAGATTATCTTTTCTGAGCTCATTTTTTCCTTCAGGCGTCGATAATAACACAAACAGGCCAAAATTGGCATTGAAAAGGGGGAAGTATCAAGATAATTATTCTCCTGAGACAGCCAGTGTGGAGCTGTGGGGTAAAAAGAAACCTGCCAGCACTAATGCCAGCAGGTTAGCTTTAAACTTGTTTTGAAAATTTATCTTATCAAGTCCTCCAATGCCAATGACCTAAAATTTTAAGGGGGAAACACCAAAGGAACAGAAATTGGCAAATGTCAGGGCATGTCGTGTTTGAAGAGCACGTCCTCAAAAGCAGCATCCTTTTCCATGACGTGCTTGGCATAAGAACAGGTGGGGAGAATTTTCATCCCTTCAGCGCGTGCCGTATCTGCCAGCTTGTCCACGAGCTTGCGGGCGATTTTGTTTCCGCGATAATCCGGGTTTACCCAGGTGTGACGGGCATTCCAGTAATTTTCACTCACCGTATATTCGATCTTGCCGACTTCCTGACCATCATCCTTGGTGGCAACGATGCGTTTGGCATCGGGTTCATGGCTGTATTGGATCTCTGTCATTTTTACTCCATTTTTTCTTTAGTGTACTCCGGCTGTAGAGCAAAACAAAATTACTGCTTATGCAAGTATCTGCTGGCTTTGTACGCGGGCTTGAAATTAAACGTTTACAGTTGTAAACTTTAAATTGATGGAACGAAAGGAACGATATATGTCCGAAACTCTAAATATTAGCGACGCGGAATGGGAAGTGATGCGGGTGGTATGGGCGAGTGGGGAATCCACCAGCCAGGAAATCACCCGGGTTCTAAACGGCAAACGCGGCTGGAGCCAGTCGACCGTCAAGACCCTGATCGGCAGGCTGACCAGCAAAGGCTACCTGCATGCCCGAAAAGAAGCACGTCACTTCGTCTACACCACGCATTTGGTAGAACCCGATAGCTTGAAACTTGAGGTTGAGGGCTTATTGAGCCGCATATGCAGCAGGAAGGTGCCGAATCTGCTGGCTTACCTGATCGAGAAAACCCCGATGATTGCTGCAGACCGCGCGATGCTGGAGGAAGTCCTGCAAAACAAGCAGGCGGTCGCCCAAGTTCCTTGCGATTGTTACCCCGGGCAGTGTACCTGCCACCTGCACGCGAGGGACACAATCCTTTCGAATCTATCCCATGAGGAGAATAAATATGAAAACTAAGATCTTACCCATTGAAGGGATGACTTGCGCGGCTTGTTCAGCTGCGGTAGAACGTGCTGTGAGTAAACTGCCGGGCGTGACGGAAGCAAACGTCAACCTGACAGCGGAAAACTTGCATCTGAGTTACGACGAGTCACAGGTCTCGCTGGAAAATGTCGTCCAGGCTGTGGATGATGCCGGCTACAAGGCTCTGATACCCTCCCAGCATGCGCAGCTCGAAGTGCAGGGGATGACCTGTGCTGCCTGCTCCGCTACGGTGGAAAGGGTGGTAGGCAAGCTGCCCGGAGTGCAGAGCGCCAACGTCAACCTGGCTGCCGAGACGCTCACGCTCGATTACGACCCGGCAGAGATCAGCCTGCAGCAGGTGGTCAGCGCGGTGGCAGAAGCTGGCTATCAGGCTATTCTGCCGGTTGATAACACCATTGAGGACGAACTTGAACGCAAGAATGCGCGCAAGGCAAAACGGCTGCAAAACTTGAAGTGGCGCTTTACCATCAGCGCGATTTTGACCGTTCCACTGCTGATAATTTCAATGGGACCGATGCTCGGGCTGAAGTTGCCGGCATTTTTCGACCCATCCATCAATCCGCTGAATAACGCGCTGGCGCAGTTATTACTGACCACTCCGGTAGTGATCATGGGCTGGTCCTATTACGTCAACGGCTTCCGCAACCTGGTGAAGCTGCACCCCAATATGGACTCGCTGATTGCCATCGGCACCGGCTCAGCTTACCTTTACAGCTTATATGCTCTGTGGAATATCACCGGCGGTCACTCCCATTTTGCGCACTCGTTGTACTTCGAGTCGGCAGCGGTTGTTCTGACTCTCATCACATTGGGTAAGTTTATGGAGGCGCGTGCTACTGGCAAGACCTCCGAGGCAATCCAGAAGCTGATGGCGCTCTCGCCCAAACAGGCGCGCGTCTTGCGCAATGGACAGGAGGTCGAGATCGACGCCAGCCAGGTGCTGGTGGGGGATGAGGTGGTGGTGCGCCCGGGTGAAAGCTTCCCGGTTGATGGTGTGCTTCTGAAAGGCGCTACCAGCGTGGATGAATCCATGCTGACCGGTGAAAGCCTGCCAGTTGAGAAAACCATTGGCGATAACGTCACCGGAGCGTCGATGAACATCAACGGGGCAGTGCATTTTAAGGCGACCAGGGTCGGCAAAGATACGGCATTGGCGCAGATCATTCGCCTGGTTGAAGACGCCCAGGGGTCAAAGGCACCGATCGCAAAGCTGGCGGATAAGATCTCGGGAATTTTCGTCCCGATTGTGATTGTTTTGGGCGTGCTGGCGGCTTTAGGGTGGGTGCTGATTGGGAAAGAAAGCGTGGAATTTGGACTGACGATCTTCGTGGCGGTGATGGTGATTGCCTGCCCGTGCGCACTCGGGCTTGCCACGCCCACGGCTCTGACTGTTGGCATGGGTAAGGGAGCCGAGCATGGCGTGTTGATCAAAAATGGCGACGCGCTTGAAGACGCCCAACAGGTGGACATGGTCCTGCTGGACAAAACCGGAACTATCACTGAAGGCAAACCGGCTGTGACAGACGTATTGCCGCTGGGGGCACAGAGTGAACAGGATTTGCTCGCGCTGGCTGGCGCCGCCGAAAAAGGCTCTGAACACCCTCTGGGCAAAGCGATTTTGCGGGCAGCCGAAGCGCAAGGCTATAGCCTGCCAGAAGTTGGTGGTTTCAAAGCTTTGCCTGGGATGGGCGTTGTGGTCGATTACGAAGGCAAGTTGCTGCGGATTGGAAATCAAAAAATGATCGAAGAGTACCTATCGCTGGGGGAGGATGCCTTGAAGTTGGGGCAGGACCTGGCAAATGATGGTAAGACGCCAATGTTTGTTGCCTTGGAAGAAGTACTTTTGGGTATCATTGCTGTGGCAGACACCGTCAAACCTGACAGCAAAGAAGCAATTAATCAGCTGCACAAGATGGGCGTGCAGGTTGCGATGGTCACGGGCGATAACCGACGCACGGCAGAAGCAATTGGCCGCATGATGGGGCTGGACCAGGTCTTCAGCGAAGTGCTGCCTGACCAGAAGGCTGGGATTGTCAACCAGTTGAAATCAGAAGGACGGTTCGTGGCGATGGTTGGAGATGGAATCAACGACGCGCCGGCGCTGGCAACGGCGGATGTGGGGATCGCGATTGGCAGCGGAACCGATGTGGCCATTGCTTCGGCGGATATCGTGCTGATGCGCTCGACGCTGATGGATGTGCCCGTGGCAATCGATCTGAGCAAGAAGACTCTGCAAAACATCAAGCAGAACCTGTTCTGGGCGTTTGCCTATAACGTGATTGGCATCCCGATCGCGATGGGCGTTTTGCACCTGTTTGGCGGCCCGCTGCTGAACCCGATGATCGCCGGTGCGGCAATGAGTTTGAGTTCTGTTTCTGTGGTGACGAATGCTCTGAGGCTGAGGGGCTATCGGTTTATGAAGGTGTAATTGCCTTCTTATCACACCGCCAGGAGAAGCTGCACATTCCTCCAGGTGGTTCGTAAGGAAATCAAGGCTCTTTTTCCGGCGGATTGAGGGCACAAGAGGTTTGTTCATCTCATCGTTTACGGTGCCCTCAAACACGCCCTACCGGCACTTTGTCCCGCCCTACGGCACGCATGCGCAATGGTATTGGGCGTTCGTAGAGGAATCCACGCCACTTTCCATGGCGGATTGGAAGCACAGACTAACCTTGTGGCCAGGATATTTCCAGTGCTTCCAATCTCGCCCTACGTCACTTAAGGGATACCGTTTCAAGACTGAATACTTGCCCCTCTGGTGGAAATTTTACTGGTCGAACGCAGTGGGATATTCTCGCAGGTCTTTTGACATGACGACAATATCCGCCTGCCGTGCTGTTTCCATGAAACCAGCTTTTTCGTAAAGGCGCAGGGGTCCATTGAAATCGTACGGCTCACGGTCCTTTTGGACCCTGGGGTAGCCCTCAACGGCTGAGTAGCCCTTATCTTTAGCGTCCTCAATGATGCGTTCCAGGAGGGCAAGGGAGAGCCCCTGTCCCCGGTAGCCCGGAGCGATTGCGAAACACAAAACCGAGATAGTTTTCCCTAAGGACACTTCCCGGGCGATCTCAGGGATCCAAGCAAGGTAGCCATCTCTATCTCCCGAGTTACACCAACCGACCGGGATATCGTTCTCAAATGCCAGATAGCCGCGAATTCTTCCCGCAATTAAAAGGTTGATCGCATAATTGCGCAGCGTGCCTTTGATGTCGTCCCCAAATTCACTGACCATCTGCGCTTCGCTGGCGGCGTCCATACTGGGTGAGGTGCAGTAGCACGGTCCACAAGGACTGTCGTCCGAAAAAGCCCGATTGTCAAAAAAATCGAGATAACTTAGTATCAGATCAGGAGATAAAGGTTGTATTTCTATTGTCATGTGATGTGTGTCCTTCCGGTCTTGTCCTTGTAAGCTTTGATATTGGTGGACATTTGCTGGTACGGTTCAGACCCTTTTCATTGCTTCGCGTTTTCTCTCCGCAGGCATCTTTTCAATCGCATATCGCAATGCTGTTCTTGGCATGCTCGATCTGTGATCGAGCACATAGAGGAAAACTTCATCTTCGCAGGCATCCGCGAGCGATTTGAGCATCCATCCGTACCCCTTTTGCACCATGTCATCGGGATCCAGCAGCAGCCTGCTGGCGATCTCGAAGATTTCTTCTTTGAACTGACCTTTTCTGGCTGGAATGATGAAAGAAACGGCGGAAGCGCGCTTTACCCACCTGTTTTCCGATTGACTCCACGTTTTCATGTTTTCCACAAAACCCGGATACTGCTCAAGAAAGGATCCTATCGAGTGGTTGCACAGGGAATCGCAGGAAGCCCAGTTGCTGACGTATTTGTTTGCCCACTCTTCAAATATGTTGAAATCCTCAGGCGCATATCGCTTGCGGATTGAGTAAGCCCAATTGCATGCAACGAAGGACTCCTCCAATAGGGATGATTTCCACAGTTACGTGCATAATTCGAAGATCTCACCCTTTGGCATATCCGTGAGGAGTTTGAAGACTTGATTGCCTATTTTTGTCACGGTTGCTGTCTTTACTCCGTAAAGCCGGACTTCTTCCTTGAAGAATTTTTTCCCGCTTTCTTTGGTTTTTTCATCCGCGTTTTCGATGAGTTGTTCACGAACCGATTCAATAATTCCAGGCATGTCAGTACTCCCGATAATAGTCAATGTATTCTTGACATGAGACTCCAACAATCTCAGTATAAACCTTTTGTAGTATCAGGCCTTACTGAGCAGCCTTTTGTTCTTTACCGAGATCAGCGCAAAACCAACGCCCAGCAGGGCAATGATGACATTGACAAAAAGCATTGTGGTCATACCGCTTAACTCCAGCATCCATCCGCCCGAAAGACTTCCCAAGACGGTGCCTGCTGCCATCATACTGGTCATGTACGCCTGACCAGTTCCCTGATCTTCAATTGCGATAGCCTCTGACGTGTAAAATACGGATGAAGAGGCAAAAAGAGCGAAGCTGATCATTTGCGTGACTTGAATCAGATAGATCATCGACACACTGCTTGAAAGCGCATACATCAGGGCTTTCAGCGCAAAACCAAACGCGGCTGTCAGCATCAAACTTTTGGGGGTAAAACGTTTTAGCAGTTTCGAAAAACCGAACAACACCGGCACTTCTACAACTGCCTGGATTGCCAGCGCGATTCCAAGCTGACTGCTGTTTCCGCCGAGGGATTGGATGATTTGCAGGAGATAAGTATTTATAATATTGTGGGTGGTAAACATCAACAGGCAGGCTAGAAGCATCCAGGTAAAAGCCGGGTAGCGCAGGAGAAAACCTTTTTGCAGCGTTTTTTCTCTCCGTACTTTCTTAACAGATTCTTTGGTCGGCGGCATGCGATAGACTACGACAATAAAAAGAAACGCAATTAATATCCCGGTGATCGGAACCATTTCAATGCCATATTTCTCAGCCAGTCCACCTATCACCAGCGCAAGCAGCGCATACAGACCCGACCCGATCCCCCTGGCTACGCCAAAGTTGATGTACTCTCCTGCATGGCTGTAATAAAAATGAGCGCTGTTTATGAAAGGGATGATGGTATTCCCGAGCAGGATCAGCAGACCCATAAACAAAGCGCCTGCCCAGGCTCCCGGGATCAGAGGCATGGCAATGCAAATCAGTAAGTAGGGGATCGCCAGCATCAGGATCATGCTGCGCCAGGTCAGGTGGTTGCTGCGATCAGTGATCCCACCCAGCACCGGCTGCAGCAGGGCTGCCAGGATGCCAAAAATTGCTGTCACAGTGCCGATTTCCGCGTTTCCCAGCCCTCGCCCCTGGAGATAGAGCGAGATAAAGCCGGAGCTTACGCAAAACAGCATCCAGAACAGACCCTGCATCATTTTGTAGCGACTATTGATTGATAATTTCAAGATCCTTTGCCTCAAATGCTAAAGTCTGTTTGGTGATACCCACAGGTCTCTTGCTGCTCTCATCATTCACCCTTTCTCAATCATTCGAAAATGAAATAAAAGGGGTCTTTTTTACTCCCACTCGATCGTTGCAGGAGGCTTGGAGCTGATGTCGTACACGACGCGGTTAACTCCAATGACCTCGTTGACGATGCGGTTGGAAACTTTTGCGAGCAACTCATAGGGCAGGCGCGCCCAATCGGCGGTCATGAAATCGGTGGAAGTGATCGCGCGCAGAGCAATCGTCTCGGAATATGTGCGCTGGTCGCCCATTACGCCGACCGATTTTACCGGCAGCAAAACCGCGAAAGCCTGTGAGCTGCCGCTGATATTGCCCTCTTCGTCCGTGTGCAGGCGGGTCAGGTTTGCTTTTTGCAACTCTTCGGTGAAGATGGCGTTTGCATGTCGGACGATTTCTATCCGTTCAGAAGTAACCTCGCCCAGCACCCTGACTGCCAGACCGGGTCCCGGAAAAGGCTGGCGCCAGACCAGTTCGGGCGGTAGCCCAAGAACCTCACCGACCGCGCGGACCTCATCCTTAAAAAGGTTGCGCAGCGGCTCTACCAGCTTAAACTTCAGGTCTTCCGGCAGACCGCCGACGTTGTGATGGGACTTGATGCGGTGGGCTTCTGAGACACCGATCCCTTTTGATTCGATTACGTCTGGATAGATCGTTCCCTGAGCGAGAAACTCGTGTTCCTCCAGACCTGCCACGACCGTTTCGAACTCGCGAATAAAGCTTTCGCCGATCACCTTGCGCTTTTCTTCGGGATCTGTAACGCCGGCAAGTTTGGCAAAATAGCGCTCTGAAGCTTCCACCATGATCAGGTGATCGCCGAGAACAGGTCGAAAAGCCTGCTCTATTTGCTCCGGTTCGCCCAGGCGCATCAGACCGGTGTTGATGAACACTGCAGTGACGCGATCGCCGATCGCTTTTTGTACCAGGGCTGTGGTGACAGCAGAATCCACGCCGCCGCTCAGCGCCGATAAAACGCGTCCGCTGCCGACCCGGGCGCGAATGGCTGCGACGCTCTCTTCGATGATCGAGCTCGAGGTCCAGCCTGGTTGGCAATTACAGATCTTGAGAACAAAATTTTGCAGAATTTCTTTGCCATGCTGGGTGTGGTGCACTTCGGGATGAAATTGCAACCCGTAACGCTGATTGGATTCATCCATCATGGCCGCAAAGGGGCTGTTGGGGGAAGTTGCCAGGCAGGAAAATCCCGGGGGCAGTTCCGCGACGTGATCTCCGTGAGACATCCAGACAGTCTGCCTGCCCTGAACCAGCAGTGTGTTAGCCGCTGGCACGTCCAGTTCGGTCAGGCCATATTCATGTTGGTTGCCTTGGATTACCTTGCCGCCGAGTTTTTGAGTAAGGGCTTGCATGCCGTAGCAGATCCCCAAAATGGGCAAGCCACTTTCGATCAAATAATCCTGGATATATGGCGCGTTATCAGCGTAAATGGATTGTGGTCCGCCTGAAAGAATGATGCCCTTGGTTTGAGCGTCAAGCGCTGCTTCTTTTTTTGCGTGCCAGGGGAGCAGCTCGCAGTAGACATGCAAATCGCGAATTCTGCGGCCGATCAGTTGGGTGTATTGAGAGCCAAAGTCCAGGATGACGATTCTGTCGCTCATGTGGGACCCTTAAGCTGCAAATTCGTCGGTAAAGATGATTTTTCCGTCATCCATTGAGCTGATCGAAACCAGGGAGTGTACCGGTACGCCCAGGTAAGCCAGCTTATTGCGTCCGCCCTCGAAGGTTTTTTCGATCAGCGTGCCGATGCCAACCACATTCGAGCCGGCGGTCTGCGCAAGGCGCACCAGCCCAACGATGGTGGCGCCGGATGCCAGGAAGTCATCAATGATCAAAATATCCTCACCTCTCAACAGATATTCCGGCGAGACAATCAGCTCCGTATTGTGACCTTTGGTATGGGAGGGGGCAACTGTGATGTAAACGTCGTTCGGCATGGTGACAGGTTTGGTTTTGCGGGCATAAACTACCGGCAGATTGAGATATTTCCCTGCCATGAGCGCGGGAGCGATGCCGGAAATCTCGGCGGTCAGGATTTTAACAGCACTTGTGCCCGCGAAAAGACGGGCAAACTCCATGCCACACGCGTCCATCAGATTGGGATCCACCTGGTGATTGATGAAACGGTCGACTTTGAGGATACCTTTCCCGAGATTCTTGCCCTCGGTCATGATGCGCTGCTTCAAGAGGTCCATAATTTCGCTCCGATCTCAAACCAAGCCAATTAACAGAAATCAAGCACAAGAAAAAAAGATCAGATCCTTTTGTGCTTGTTGCTGGTAATTATAACAGCCGGCTCTTGCTTTAGGGCAGAAACCGGCTGTCAGAGTCAATTGAAAGGATAATTACTGGCGTAAAACCTCACCAGAAAACAGGGTTACTGCTTTGCCGCCCAGGTAGACACGCTCTTTTCCCAGCCGGCACCAGATTGTACCTCCGCGGGCGGATGCCTGGTAGGCAACTAACTGGTCTTTGTTAAGCTTTTCTGCCCAATAGGGGGTCAGGATACAATGACCGAGGCCAGTCACCGGATCTTCGGGGATGCCGGTCTTGGGAGAGAAGAAGCGCGAAATGAAATCGAATTTTCCTTGAGGAGTTTGGGCGGTGATGACCAAATTAGTTTCTTCAAGACTGGCAATTTTCTTGAAGTCAGGTTCAAAAGTTTCAACAGCGGCAGGATCCGCGATCTCAGCCAGCAGGATTGATTTGTCTTCCGAGCGGGCAACTGCCAGGGGAGCCTGGCCGAGGATTTCCTCGAGCAGTGGACTGGACTCAAAAGGAACAGGCTGGATCAGGGGCATATCAAGCTCAATGGTACCGTGGTTGAAAGTTGCTGAAATCACACCACTTTTGGTGTGAAAAAAGATAGTTTCATCCGGATCGTAAAAGCCCAATTCAAAAAGAATATGGGCGGAGGCAAGCGTGGCATGACCGCACAGGTCAACTTCTGTGCTGGGGGTAAACCAGCGCAGGTTGTAATCATTACCTTTGGGACTGAGGAATGCCGTTTCGGAAAGCCTCATCTCCGTGGCAATCGCTTGCATCCAGGCGGCATCACGGGGTTGTTCCAGCAAACAGACGCCGGCTGGGTTACCTTTGAAAGGCTTCACGGTGAACGCGTCAACCTGAAATATTGGGATCTTCATGCCAACCTCCTCTAACTTGGGTTAATTCTACCCGGTTTGGTAAGCGCTGCAAGATGAAAGTCTAACCATCCCCTGCCGATTATTCAACCCAAGAGTTATATATGGAACCTTTGTGCCGAATTTTCGCATGAAACGCGGAACTGCCTTGGTAGCGAAGTGGATAGAGTCTGTCCCGTTCCATACGATGAGGAACCCTTTCTGTTTGCACAGGTGAGGTGACCAGGGCGAATAAGAAAAAAATAACTTTGTTAGGTGGATTGAGGAAGCACAAATCAGTCTTAACTGTTTGTATGATTTCGAGGGCTAGGCTTTACCTGGCTTTAGCCTAACCAGGGCAGGAATCCAATCCGTCCAATTGTCAGGTGGCTGCTAATCTCTCATGATCAGCGGTAAGAAAATCTGGTTTAAAGGTTCATACTCATACGCGCCTATGTCACAGGTGGCAACGCCATCTCCATCCCCATCGACGGGGCGGGGAAAGCCACGCTGGTCTGTGGAAGAGCAAGTGGTGGGATCGGGATTGCCTGCGTCGATAGCTGAGCTGCTGGCGCCAAGGGCATGCGTGAGAGTGAAACCTCCGTTGTCTGCCAATGGCTGCAGCAGCGGGTCTTCGTTGATATTGTTTGTGCCTTCCCATCCACCCTGGACAACACTATAGTTGACCATGATTGTACTGCCTGCTTGATTAAAAATTTGGTCTGGCGAGTTTGCCCAAACAATTGTGTTTGTCAGTTCGGGGTTGCTGCCATTTGTTCCATTAAGGGCATTGTTATAGATCCCACCGCCGGCGACTTCTGCAGAGTTTCCGAAAAAAGTGACATTGGTCAGTTGGGGGTTGCTCACTTCCTCGTTGTACATCCCGCCGCCGCCAACCTCTGCATAGTTAGCGCTAAAGGTGACATTTGTCAGGCTGGGGTTAGCTGAATGATAGTTGGCCATTCCCCCACCCCATCCGTCATGACCGCCAGAGTCGGGTCTTATATAAACTGAGTTTCCGGAGAAAGTAACAGCGTTCAATGTGGGACTGCTGCCTGTGTTAAACATTCCACCACCCCAGGAAGATGTATTTTCTATGAAGGTGACATCCGTCAAAATGGGGTTGCTGTTGTAATAGTTAGCCATGCCACCACCGAAGCCTGTAGCTGTGTTTCCATTAAAGATGACAGCGGTCAGCGTTGGGCTGCTGCTATCGTTGTATATTCCACCTCCACGACCACCTGAGTTCCCTGAAAAGGTGACATCCGTCAGAGTGGGGCTGCTGTTGTAATAGTTAGCCATGCCACCACCTTGGTATATAGCTGTGTTTCCATTAAAGATGACAGCGGTCAGAGTTGGGCTGCTGCTATCGTTGTACATTCCACCTCCGTATTGACTTTCGTTGTTGCTGAAAATCACATTCGTCAGAGAAGGGCTGCTATTCTCATTGTACATGCCAGCGCCTCGGTATGATGAGTTAGCAGTGAATATCAGGTTTGAGAGCGTGGGGCTGCTGTTGATACTGTACATGCCGCCACCACTACCATTTTCTATCGGTAGATTACTATTTAATCTTCCTCCTCCGGTAATGGTAAAACCATCCAAACGGGCAGTATAGTTCACATCGATCGCAGACACTACGTGGTAGCTGTTATCATTAATGTCTCCTAAGTCTCCAATTTCGCCGCTCAGCGTGGTGGGGTTTGCTTCCCAGTCGCGGTCTTCCCAATCTCCACCATCTGAAGGGAAGCCGCCATAGATCCAAACACCGGAAACGAGTTCAAAGCTGACCTCACGATCAATTTCGGTAGCAGGGACGGGTGTGTAGGTCCCTTCTGCCACCCATATCTGGTGGGCAATTCCTTTTTGTAATGCGCTTTGAAGGTCACAGGCAGTCGCCCAGGAGAGGCAGTCTCCTCCTGCGCCAGGTTTCACATAGAGAATTGTGCCCCCTGGTTGGGGTTCAGTAAAGCCGGCTGAGACGCCATTGTAATTTTGAGAGATGAAGAGAAAAGTGATGATCAGCAGGATAGGCAAACAATGACGATAGAGTTTCATTAAAACACCTTTCAACTTGAGCATAACAAACCGATTTTGAGGTCAAATTTCGGTAACTTATCAATAGGACTTTTCAGTCAACCTATCCTATTTAATATTAATGTGCAAATTTTTTTGAGATTTGGTAATTATAAACGAATTATTACATGACAGGTTGCGCTTAAGCAAATAACTGTAAGCAAATAACCAAGAAAAAGCACAGCCCCATGAGCCAGCGGGATGAGCTCGCATGCCAGGTTTGGTTGAATGCGTAGGTAATGCCCAGTGGGCACGATGCGACAAAACAGTAAGCCGGGTGTTTTTATCTGTCATTGCGAGGAACGAAGCAATCTAAAATGTTTGCCTGTAGGAGGTTTAGTGGTTCATAACTTGTTTGGCCTATTCCGCTTTGCGAAGGATAGACCAGTGTCTGCCACCTGCTACATTCTTGGTCTGCCAGGAGTTTAGATTGCTTCACAACAGAGGTTCGCAATACCCAGAGGGCACGATGTGACAGATCAACAAAGGTTCACTATGACAGAGTAAAGAAGGTTCACAGTCTCCATTATTCTGTCATTGCGAGGAACGAAGCAATCTAAAATGTTTGTCTGCAGGAGGTTTCGTGGTTCATAACTTGTTTAGCCTAATCCGCTTCGCAAGTGGTAGCCTTGGCCTTAATTCCCAAATCGTTTTGGTTTGCCAGGAGTTTAGATTGCTTAAGAAATAGTACACTACGTTTCACCAAAGAGGTTCGCAAGAACAGATCAAGAGAAGCTCGAAACAATTTTAACAATCCAGCCATCAGTCGTGATCGTTGGAAGTTTTTGCACAAGCTCTGCCTCCGGGCAAATTGGCACAGGTGCTTCCGACGGGTATAATGCAACTTATGAAAACCAAGAATTTCCTGCTCCTGCTGGCTGGGATGGCTTCGCTATTGGCTGCTTCACCAGCGGTCACGCAAGCCGCTAATCCTGCAGTGCCGCCCGCGCCATATTTCGACCTGCCGCTCTGCCTGCCAGGCTATTATCCCACGGATCCGGGGGACTGCCTGCCACTGGGAGCTTCCCAAACGATTGCCCAACTGCATGACTCAGGATTTCCTTATCCCATCAAACCACTGGCTGCCGCAAAGCCAGACTCATCGCTTTCTGAATTGCCGGTGCGTGTAGCCAGGATCAACGGCGCGGAAACGCCCGTGTATGCAAGTTTGAATGATGCCATTAACGGAGGGGCGGTCTTGCAGACTATTCCGGATGGCGCAAGCCGCTACGTGACGATGATTGATTCGGCTGTTTCGGGAGGACGCACCTTCGTGCGGACAATGTCCGGCGGGTGGGTGGAAGCGACTCCTTTTTATTCCTGGCCAAAGTGGCAGGGGCTTGAGTTTTATGCCACACCTCAAAACGATTTCGGTTGGACAATCAACCCCACCCCAAGCTATACTCAGCCGAGCTTTGCCGCCCCAACAACCGGCAAACAGTATGAGAAATATGTCGAGTTCCAGGTCTACCAGGTGGTGGAAGCAGAAGGGTATGAATGGTACGAGGCAGGACCGGGGGAGTGGATCCCCTCGCTGAAGTCGCGCCGCCTGGTGGTGGATCCGACTCCGCCTGAGGGAGTTGACAATAAGCGCTGGATCAGCATCGACCTTTATAACCAGACTCTGGCAGCCTACGAGGATGGGCGGCTGGTGTTTGCGGCTTTGGTGGCAACCGGATCAGGCGAACTTTATTCTGACCCCGGGCTGTATTACATTTACGAAAAACGGGAGCTCGAACTGATGCAAGGTTCCTACACCAGCGACCGCTCTGACTTTTATTCACTGGAAGGTGTTCCCTGGACGATGTATTACAACCATGCCCAGGCAATTCACGGCATTTATTGGCCGGCATCATTGGGGTTTACGCAGTCGCACGGCTGTGTGAACATGTTCCCCGGCGACGCGCATTGGCTTTTCAACTGGGCGAAACTGGGCGACTGGGTGTACGTGCACGACTCATCTGGTGAGACTCCCATCCCCACGCCAACGCCCGTTGGCACGCCTGCGCAAGAGATTATTTATCCGACGCCGACGGCACAGAATTAATACAAACAGGTCACATGAGGGGTAGTTATTTTTGTAATTATAATCCTCGTGTAAACGATTCAGTCGTAGGTCGGCTTGCGCACTTCAAGCCGGCATTGTAGGTGTTTGGTGGCGGATTGGAGGTACATCAGGTGAGTTTTTACT
Source organism: Anaerolineaceae bacterium UBA5838 (assembly GCA_002432795.1). GTDB lineage: Bacteria > Chloroflexota > Anaerolineae > Anaerolineales > Anaerolineaceae > Mesolinea. The sequence continues at coordinate 12,737 of DJGU01000116.1, read as the reverse complement.
CAAAGGTTACAGTACCTCCAATCTCGCCCTACGGGTGCTTTGTCTCGCCGAATGGGTGCTTTATTTCGACCTACGAGTGCTTTGAAAAACTTCCTAAAGTCAAATTTAACACAAATCTGGCACAACGAGGTGCCAGATTGGTTTCTTGTATTGGGGTGAAATCTTAAAAAATTAGCAGATTTTCCAGCGCAGTGGATTGCCCTGCAAAACATTGATGACTTCGCTGGCGATATCACCAGCAACGCGGATCTGGGCTTCCTCGGTCTGACCGCCAACATGCGGTACCGCAATGATTTTTGGATGTTCCGCAAGGGTCCAATCCACTGGGGGTTCCTTCTCGTAGACGTCCAGGGCAGCTCCAGCCACTTTTCCGCTTTCCAAGGCGCGCAGGAGTGCTGCTTCCTCGATGATGCCGCCGCGGGCAACGTTGACGAGCAGAACGCCATCTTTCATTTTGGTGAAGGTCTCGTCATTAACCATGTGTTTCGTCTCGGGGATCAGAGGCACATGGAAAGTGATGATGTCAGCCTTTGCGTAGATTTCTTCCAGCTGGACCGGGTCCGCACCGGTAGCGCGCATTTCGTCTATGTTGCGGACGGGATCGTAGCAGAGGACCTTCATGCCCAGCGCCTGTGCATATTTGCTGATCCTGCTGCCGATGTTGCCGTAACCGACAATGCCGAGGGTTTTGCCATTTAATTCATGTCCCTTGTAGTCTTTTTTAGTCCATTGGTCATGCTTCATAGCATTATCGGTACGAGGGATATCGCGCACCAGTGCCAGCATCATGCCAAAACCCAGCTCAGCAACTGCGATGGTTGTGGCAGTGGGAGCATTTACAACGGTCACACCGTGGGCTTTTGCCGCTTCGAGGTCGATGTTGTCCACACCCACACCCGCGCGACCAACTACCTTAAGATTCTTTGCAGCTTCAAAAACTTCTTTGGTAACTTTGGTTCGTCCACGGACGATCAAACCGTCGTATTCCCCGATGATTTGCAATAATTCGGCGGGCTCGATGCCCTTCTTATCCACTGCTTCGCCAACGGCGTTGATGAGATCTTTGCCTTCCTTTTCCAAACCGTCTGTGATCAAAACTTTGAAACCCATATTCTCTCCTTTTTTAGGTTTTAATTGTTCTCAGGACGCGTACGTCCCCTTTCCTTAGAGTATAACCAATCGAGTCAAGATATTCCAGAAAAGCAGCGGCATATTTGCGACTTGTTTGAAAATGATCCCGGAATTGTGCCAGCGACACGCTTCCGCTAACTTGGATTGCCTCCTGGACCCAGGATTTCATGACGTCGATCGTGCCTGGCAAAAAGAGCACTACATCTGAGACGCGAATTAGCCTGTTGGTCGCGATCAGGCCTTCCAAAACGTCAAGCCCAAGCTCTGCTTCAGCTTCAGTAACATCCGGTGGTGAGTAGGGAGACTGTGTAAATTTTTCAAGCAAACTGGCAGCCCGGGTTTCCTGCTGGGGTGTGAGAAGGATGGAATGGCTGGCTGCCCAAACCAGTGTGCCCCGCTCCACCAGTTTGCCTTGATGGCTTAGTAAGCCCAAGATCAGGTCGAATTGTTCCTGAGTCAGTTTTGCACCTGACTTGAGCAGTTCCCGGCTGATGCCTGCCTTGAGGGGAAATTTCTGGTGGAATTCATCGAGAGTGGTCAGAATCTGTTTGGTGATCGACTGCAAGCTTTGAGTGGAAATTAATTGTGTTTTGGTGGGGTTGGGGTGCTTGCTGAGGAAAATGACCTCACCAGCATCTTCGAGTTCAGTTAACTGGTTTTCAAGTTCGGCTTCGGAAAGCGATGTGTGGGAGGTGAGAGCGGCGAGATTGGAGACGTTCAGACGATCGAGCGCTTGCATGACCAGGTCCGCGCGTTTACCGACGCGCAACTGCTCCAGGCGGGTGAGGGTTACCTCGTCAAAGCGTCGATAACGTCGGGTTGGCTGAATATCGAGGATGACGCCTCCGCCAATGGTGGCAGCAGGGGAGGGCAGCCGCAGCACGTAGTGGTCGCCTCGAATTGCCACCAATGGCTCTTCCAGTTCAAGTTGCACAAAACCTTCTTCGCCCGGTGCCAGGCTTTCCACACCCAACAGGCGCACGCGAGCCAAAGTTTCGCTTGCTCCGGCGAAGACCTTGAGGCTCATGTTGTGTTTTAACTCTGTAGTAGCATCCCGTATCAGCCGGATTGAGGCATCAAGGCGAGTGGTGGGTTTGTAGGTGGCAGGCAGGGCAATCACGTCCCCGCGATTGATATCCTCTTTTGAGAGGTTGTTGAGGTTGATGGCAGTCCTGTAACCGGGGCTGACTTTTTGCAGTTTACGATTGTGGTTCTGCAAGCCGCGGATGCGACCGGTCTTACCGCCAGGCAGGCAAATTACTTCATCTCCCAGCGAGAAGCTGCCATCCAGCAGGGTGCCTGTTACAACTGTGCCAAATCCTGAAAGGGTAAAGACACGGTCCACAGGCAGGCGCGGACGGTTGAGATCGCGTTTTTGGGGAATTTCAGTTAATAATTCGGCAAGTTTGAGCTTAAGCTCGTCCAGACCCTCCCCTGTCTGGGCTGATACGCGCACAACCTGGGCGTTCTCCAGGCTGGTGCCTTCCACCACTTCCTGGGCTTCAAGCTCCACTAATTCCAGCCATTCACTGTCGGTGACCAGGTCGCACTTGGTGAGGACGATCAACCCGCGTGATATTTCTAATAAATCCAGAATTGCGAGGTGTTCACGCGTCTGGGCACTGACGCCTTCGTTCGCTGCAATCACCAGCAGAACCGCATCAATTCCGCCGATGCCAGAGAGCATATTGCCGACGAAATCGCGATGCCCGGGCACGTCGATGATGCCGATCGTTTCGCCTCCCGGTAGGGCCATGGACGCGAAACCAAGATCGATGGTCATCTCGCGTTCGATTTCTTCTTTTAGACGGTCCGGATTAGTGCCGGTTAAGGCAGAGATCAGGGTTGATTTCCCGTGGTCAACATGCCCGGCAGTACCGACGATGTGCATAATCAACTAATCTTCTTATCCAGTAAGGGTGAAATTTCCTGGATTGAATCCTGGTAAGCTACCAGGATAGATCGCAGGTGGCTGGTCGTGCTCCTGCTGAGGGCTTCAAGCTGGTCGCGCAAAGAGGAGCTCAAATCATCAAGTTCCTGTAATCGCGCTGTAAGATCTTTGAACTGCTGCACATTCTCGCGAGTTTGTTCTTCCTGTGAGAGCATGTAATTTGCCCAACGTTTAACGTCGTCGGACTTGAAACTCGTCCATTCCTGGCGGAAACGTTCATCGTTTAATCTTTGGAATTCGCTCACTTCATTGATGCGGCGCTCGAAACGTTGGGTTACTTCGTCCACATTGCCAAGTGCTTTGCTGACTGCCTGGCGGGCGGCCTCCAGATCTTGCATTTGTTGATTCAAATTAAGGTTTACTTTATCGATTTCAGCAAAGCGTTTTTCCCAGGAGGCGAAAGTTTTGTCCTTTTCGACCAGAGAATTGTTGATTTTCTCTATAAAAACGGATTGAGCTTGTTTGCGATCTTTTTCAAAAGTTTGCAATTCTGTAATGCGGGTATCCAAAGTGCGGAAGCTGTCGCTGAAGCTATCGAAACGGCTGCGGGTTTCTTCCAGGCGTTTGCGTAATGAAGCCACTTCTCCTTGCAGATCCGTCAGGCGCTTGGCTTCCTGGCGGCGGTTTTCCTCCAATAAGTTTAATGAGCGGCGGTAGTCCTCGTCAAAGCGGCTTACTTCCTGGATTTTTACTTTCAGTTCTTCGATCAAGCGGGCGAGGCGCGCATCTTCAACTTTGGTGGCGCGCAGTTCAGTTCGGATTGGCTCCAACTCTTCGGTGAATTGGAAGATTTCCGCGACAGATTTCCGCGTCGCCTCAATCTCGAGTTTTGTGCGTTTGGTGGCTTCGTTCAGATTGAGCTCTGCCCGTTCGTTGACATCACGGATTTGCTTGGTCAGGTCGATATTTAGTCGGTCAATCCGATTATCGTATTTCTCTACGTTTGCAATCTGGTTTGCATTTTTCGTGATCAGCAACTCAAGCTCTTTGATCTGTTTGCGCAGGTTGAGGTTTTCGCCTTCCAGCATGGTCAGGCGGTTCTGCAAGGAGGCCAAATTGGTCTTATCGTTGCGCCTCTCGTTATCGAGCCATTCGACACGCTTCTCAAGTTGTTCAAATCCAGAATAGTCGTCCATATATCACCTCGTAGCTAATGCTGCTGTGATTATACAATGTTTACCGGTTCTGTCATCCTAACCAAGCGGCAAGAGGTGGATGAAGGGCTCAAGCAGGCCTAAAAACGGATTCAGGAATATGTGGGGGAAAATTCCCATGAGCAAGGAAAGTAAGGTAAAAAAGCAAAGGATCAAAATTTGCAAAAGAGATTCTTCGTTGGCGATAAGGAGAGCAGGGGGTGGTGTCTCAGGGTCGGGAGTAAGCAGGGTATGCATCATGCGGAGAATGAAAAGCGCCATGCCTGCCACTGCAAGCGCGACCAGAGGGGTATATTGGAAAGTGAGATTAGCGATACTATTCCAGAGCATGCGTTTGGCAGGGAAAAGTCCAAGGGCGGGCAGACCGAGTAAACCAAGCAAGCTGATGATCAAGGACATGCTGTGGAATGGCAGCCTGGAGAAAAGACCGCTGAGCGATGAAAAACTTCCGTCGATTTCTGGCGCAATCTGTTGAACGGAGCTGAGTGTGTAGGACCACTGCCAATAAGCAAGAACCCGGGGAATAAAGCTGAGAGCCAGGGCGTTGCCTCCACCCTGGTTGATTAAGCCAATTGCCAGGACCGAATAGCCGGTCTCGATCAGGATCAGATACGCCAATACCCGGTTTATCCTGGTCTGCAGCGACAAAAGTACCCCTCCAGCCAGTAAGGTCAAAACACCTGCCCATTGCATCACACTGAAAATCCCATTCAGATTCCTTAACCAGGCAAATTGGTCGAGGAATTCGAGCAATAAAAGCCAAAGGCTGCTTTGCTGCATCAAAAAAATAAAACTGAAAACCCACGGGTGAGTTTCATCCGCCAGCATAGGCAGCCAGGTATGAAGAGGAAAGACTGCCAGCCAGAGCGAGAAACCGAGAAGAATCAATACGGTGCCGCGCAGGATTAATGGACTGGCACTGGGAGCTGTTTCGATGCCTGTGACCATCCAGCCGCTTAAAAGAATTAACGGCATAGCGACAGTCTGCGAAACCAGGTAGCGCATCACACCACTGCCCGCCTGTTTACCGCGCGGTGTCAGCAGGAGAGTGCTTATCAGAACGATCAGTTCTACGATCACGGCTGCGTATAGGAATGGTTTCACCGCCAGTGTAGAAATCCACAAGGCTGTAATAGCCAGCGAGATGGTTGGAAACCAACGACTGACCGAAAAATGCAGCCCTGCGATATTCCACAAGAAGCTGAATAGATAGAGCATTGCGATAGTCTTGAGCTGGCTGCCGGTAAGAATGAGCCCCCGATTAAAAATCTGGAAAGTATCATCAAAAAGAAATTTCCGACCAAACAGGTTGAATTCCAAACTTTGCGGGAAAATGAAGGCAGCCACAGCCAGCAGCAAACTCCCAAGGCAGGCTATCCAAAAGGAAAGTTTATGGAATCGGTGGACCAGGATGAGCAGCAGACTCAGCAAGATTGGAAGGAAAATCCAAATTGAAGGTGTGGTCAGGAGGTTCATTCCGACCCGCTTTCAACGTCTTTAACGATGAAAAAGCTGCCAATGAGTGCCAGGCTGAGATTGACTGCGGTTAGGAGAGCTTCCAGAAGCCGGGAGAATTCCAGGCTGGCATAGAGAAGCTCAAAACCAGAGAGGAATGTTAGCAAGCCAATTACCAGGTAGAGGGGTTCAGTGATGGTGCCCATTTGAAACAAGCCAAACAGGATTAATCCCAAACTTGCTGTCAACAGAAGCTGACTGCTCTGAGGAAAAGGGGATTGCTGAAGGGCAGGTGCCGCAAGGAAGCTGATCAGCGCCAGGAGCAGGGCAATTGTGCTGCGAAAGATTTCTCCGGAGGTAACATGCCGGCGTAAGAGGGTTGACTCGATTAAACCTGAAGACTTCAGGGTTAAGTAAAGCATCAGGCTGACCATCAGTCCGACGATTAATTTGATGCCAGCAAGAAAGGCAGAGCGTACTTCAAGGATAAGCAAGAAAATGCAGACGTATTGGAGCCCCAATGCAAAGATATTTAAGGTCCACTGGCGTCTGACCAGGTTAATGGCTGCAGACAATAGCAAAATGGCTGCCAGGACGGTCCGTAAAGTTTCGCTCATGGCTGACCTACCTGGGTGTATATCAGGGTTGCAATGACCAACAAAAAGAACAGAGACCAGAGCACACCAGCTTCGCCCTCAAGAACTTGCCTGAAAAAGTCCTCAGCATTGCTGAGACGTGCAAAGAACCATCGAGCCATAGCGTAGAACCAATCCAGGCTAAAAACGACTCGCAGGACGTTAAGGATGCGATGCCCAAGGCGGTAGAAGGGGACTTTTTCTTTGAAATCGGTGCTGGTGAGGCGAAGACCGAGCTGTTTGGTCAGCAAACCTCCCAACAACACCAGCCCGAGGCTGGCAAGGCTGCCCCACCAGATTCCCACAGTCAGCACACCTGACCAGCCAACCAGGTTGAGCACAAGCATGGTCTGAACCAGAAGGATCAGACCCAGTGGGTAGGTGATGCGGGCGTACTTTTCGAGACCAGTAACCGTGCTGTTTGCTTCGAGTATGTAGCGCAGATAACCACCAACCAGCATGGCATGGCAGAGAATCATCATGATGCTCGCAAAGCTGACCGGATCGCCCAGGATAGCGCTCCAGCCTGAAGCTGCCAGGGTATACGGGAACCCTAAAAGACCGATCAGTCCCAATAGCGGTATGAAGCGAATTCTTCGGATTGGAGGGTCAAACAGAAACAGGACTCCACCAGTCAGAAGCAGTGCCAGTCCCCAAACGCGGCTGTTTTGCGGCTGCCCATTCAGGGCAGACTGCAGAGCGAACGCCGAGAGTGCCACGACCCAGTAAGGTCTGCCCTCGTTGGCATCGGCACGAGTGAGCCACATGGCTGAGGCATACAGGGCAGCCAGGACCGTCAGAATACTAATGATCGATACCAGGCTTTGATTCAGGACCAGGATTTCGGAGGGTAAATGCGCGATCAAGACAAGGGCTGAAGCCACTGGCGAAAAGCGCAGCAACAGATCGGTTCCACGTTTGAGTTCCAGGGTGTTTTGCATAGGGAAATTAAGCGGCAGTACTCCCAGGCGCAGCCCCGCTGCAAAGAGAAATAGCAAGCTGGCTGTCGGAGGGATCTGGGTGAAATCCAGCCCGGCGGTTACCTGCCACCCAACAGCGGTAGCAGCTACCAGGACGAAAGTGCTGATAAGCCTGACACCATAAATGGTGGTGACTTTATTGGTTGATCCGGAATTCCGACTGAAGGTGAGAACATAAACCAACTCAACCACATCAGTTACAGCCCAGGAAATTGCCATGGTCAGCGGGTCTTTCGACATGACCGAGATCAGGTTCAGACCTGTCAACGCCAGTGCGGCAGCCCAGGTGGTGGGGTTGGCTTGGGTGGATGCCCGGCTGGAATCGGTCAGGATTACTGCAATACACAAAGCCAGGATGGCAAGCATGTAATGCCAGTTGATGTAATCAATGCGAAACGAAATGGTGGTGTGGTAGAGCGATTCTGGCAGCCAGCGGATAAATTCCACTTCCAATGGCAAGTAAAGCCGCAGGAAAAAAGCACCTAGCAAGGCCAATGAAGCACCAGCTATGGCAATAAACCAGGAGCGGGCAAAGTTGGGTTTAATCGCCTGGCTAATGGTCATGGCAATAGATGGGAGCCAAAGTAAGCCAACGATGCCTAAGAGGATCATAAAGTCAATTCATTCCAAGGATCAGAGGATTTCGCCTGCCTGGCGATGGACAAAACGCCCTCCACCGGCTTTGCCAAGCCAGTTTTGATCATCAACAATCAAGGTACCACGCAAGAATACTTTACCGGGGTAACCGCGCAGCTTCCAACCTTCATAAAGGTTGTAGTCGGTGCGGTGGTGCGCCCAGGCAAGACCATAATTTAACTCTTTTTCAGGATCCCACAAGGCAATGTCGGCATCTGATCCGACTGAAAGCGTGCCCTTTTTGGGGTAGAGCCCAAAGATTTTGGCAGGATTGGTAGCGGTCAGTTCCACGAAGCGGTTTGGGCTGATGCGCCCAGTGTTGACGGCATGGGTCCAGAAAACAGGCAGGCGGTCGGCAATTCCTGGAAGACCATTGGGAATCAGGGTGAAATTCTCTTCTCCCAGTTCCTTGCCAGGGATCGCTATCTCTTGACCTTCATACATTATCGGCTGCCTGCCGTTGTAGAAGAAGGGGCAGTGGTCAGTGGCAAGTGCCTGGATGGTGCCATTCTCCAGACCCCGCCAGAGACCCTGCTGGTCTTCAGCCTTGCGCATAGGCGGTGAACAAATCCATTTTGCGCCATCAGGACGCTTGAGGTCTTCTTCGGTGAAGAAAAGGTACTGTGGGCAGGTTTCTCCCATGGCGGGGATGCCGTGCTTGCGGGCGTAAGCCAGCTGATCCACCTCGCCAGCCACGTTCATGTGGACGAGGTAGAGCGGCGAGTCTGCCTGGGCAGCCAGAGCTGCCACGCGCAGGCTGGCTTCCACTTCGCCCCAGGCTGGGCGGGTGTGGGCATGATGGATGGGAGCGGTTTTGCCAGCAGCGAGCGCTTCCGCCACCAGGATATCAATCACATCCCCATTTTCAGCGTGTACCATTGTGAGCAGGTTGTTCCTGCCGCCAATGCGCATCACTTTGAAGATGTTGCCGTCATCCAGCCGCAGCCGACCGTTGTAGGCGGTGAAAACCTTCATACTCGTGACCCCTATTCGTGGAAGGTCAGGAAGTTCTTCCGCCACCTGCTCGTCGAAGCGGGAGATATTCATATGAAAACTGTAATCAATGCTGGCTTTAGGATCCGCCATGGCGCGATGCCTGGCGATATTTTCTGCCAGGCTGCCAGGCTCCTGGGAAACAAAATCGATCATGGTGGTCGTACCGCCGAAGGCAGCCGCTTTTCCGCCAGTGTAATGATCATCAGTTGAAATGGTGTCGAACATTGGCAATTCAAGGTGCACATGAGGGTCCACACCGCCAGGAAGGACCAAAAGACCACTGGCATCGACAACTACCGCTTCCGGATCCTCGATGTTTTCGTCGATTCGGCGGATGATCTCATCCTCAATCAGGATATCCGCCTTAAAGGTCTTATCTGCAGTGATCAGAGTTCCATTTTTGATGAGCGTTTTCATAAAAACCTCACTTT
>DJGU01000116.1:0-3266 GCA_002432795.1 Anaerolineaceae bacterium UBA5838 | reverse complement strand
ACGGGCAGGTCGCCCAGTTCTTTGGCATCCCTGACGTGGCGCATGGTCGTGTAGAAAAAAGTTACCCGTTTCCAGCTGCCGGCAGGAATTGGTTCGGGCAGCTCAATCAGGCTGCCCAACTGAAGCTTGAAGTACTCCTCATTTGCCCTGGGGTGGTCTGGTTGGTCGCGAAACAGTTGCTGGCGGGTGGTCAGCTCGTGCCCGACGATCGGCGCCAGCCATTTGATTTGCCAGCGATCTTTTGTGCCAAAACTGCCGGTCTGGTAGAGTGCCAGGTAGTCGACAGCAATTACCTTGGGAGCATTTTTGAGCGGTATACGATACCAACCAAGCAGGCGGGCAATCTCAAGATCCCTTTGGTTTGGGATAATTGCCACCAAAACAAGGCTGGTATCGTCAATAGCATCAAACGTGCTCAAACGGCTCCTTTAGAGCTGAACTTTCGCTTTGTGGTTAAACTCCTCGATCAGGGCATCGATTTCAGGCTGTTGAGCCTGGATCTCGAGCCAGTAGTCCGGTTCGTACCACTGCGCCATGATTTCCTCATAGGTGCGCCCCTGCTGTTCAACCCAGGTGTAATACTTCAGATTGTGGATGCGCTTGCGGTCCCAATAGCCAAGTTCCTCCATGTAATCCGTGGTTACGCCTTGCAGATAGCGGGCTTCATCTGCGATGGCATTTTCCTTGCTGTATTGACCGAATTCTTCATGCATCTCGGTCAGGCGGCTCTGGTAAAGCTCCATCGAGTCGGTAAGAACAGTGAGGACGATATCATTCTCGCCTAATTCGTAGAACTTGGCAAATTTGATGGCGGTGAGCAAGTTGGAAATGCTCGAGAAGCCAAGCAGATCAAGCTGGTTGACGAAGTCTTCTTCAAAACCAGAGTCGATCAGATGTTGTTTACCTTCAGGCTCATTAAACAAACGCGCAAGATTGACGACAGCATTGTCATCGATGGCGGTGATAAAGTCGGTGTTTTTTGAATTGTGGATCCAGGGAACGTGTTTGTCGCCGATGCCTTCAATGCGGTGGGCACCAAAGCCATTGTTGAGCAGGGTGGGGCACTGCAGGGCTTCACTGGCGATGATTTTCATGCCAGGGAACTTCTGTTTCAGGTAGTCGCCAGCGGCAATTGTGCCGGCAGAGCCAGTTGCCGATGCGAAACCTGCTAATTGCCCCTTTTCACCTAAAAGTTTGTGAGCCAGCTCCTCCAGTGCGTCACCGGAAATCAAATAATGCCAGAGGTAATTGCCAAATTCATCGAACTGGTTGAAGATCATCAGATCCTCACCACTGCGGCGGAGTTCCCAGCATTTGTCGAAAATTTCCTTAACATTTGATTCAGTACCTGGTGTGGCGATAACCTCATCAGCAACATTACGCAGCCAGTCGAATCGTTCCTTGCTCATGCCTTCAGGAAGAATTGCGACCGATTTGCATGCCAACAAATACGAATCATAAGCGCCACCGCGGCAGTAGTTGCCCGTTGAAGGCCAGACCGCTTTCTGAGTAGTGGGGTCGAATTGACCGGTGATCAGGCGGGGAACAAGGCAACCAAACGCGGCACCGACTTTGTGGACGCCGGTGGGGAACCACTTTCCTACCAGGGCAACGATTCTTGCTTCGGTTCCCGTGAAACTTGAGGGGAATTCCAGGTAGTTGAGGCCCCCAAAAAGACCGCCAAACGGCTTGGGCTCGTTATGCCAGGTGATGCGGAAAAGATTAAGGGCGTGCAGATCCCAAAGCCCGATTTCTTTCAGGCGGTTTTGAATATCAGCAGGCACCAATGAAGGGTCACGCTGCTGCGCGAAGGTGGGAATAATGATTTTGCGGTCACGCACACGCTGCAGAGTGCGTTCGAGGCGGTCATGCATTACGGTCAGATCAATTCTTGTCATGTTTGGGTTCCTGTGGTTCTTTTTTAGTTTTTTTCTTTTTCCCGATCGAGCCGGGTGGGGTCGAGGGACTTATCGGGTCCTTCGGCAACAATGTAAAGTGGACGACCTTTGGCTTCGTCGTATATGCGTCCAAGATACTCACCGAGCACGCCCATGCCAATCAGCAGGACGCCAGCCAGGAAGATCATGGTCAACCAGGCTGCGAGCACGTAGGTGAGGTCGAAGCCATTAAAAATTGCCAGACCAAGGTAGATCAGCAGCAGCAAAAGGCTGAGCGCTACCAGGGCTATGCCGCCGGTGGTCAGCATCTGCAGCGGAAAGGTGGAGAAGCCGGTCACGGCGTTCATTGCCAGGCGAATCATCTTTTTAAGGGGGTAATGGGTCTGCCCGGCATGGCGCGCGGCGCGTTTGTACTCAACACCGATTTGCTTGAAGCCCACCCAGGCACCCATTCCGCGCAGAATGCGGTTTCGCTCGCGCATTTGGTTAATGATCTCGAGCGCCTGGCGGTCTATCAGGCGAAAATCACCGGTGTTGAGCGGCATTTTTACGTCGGTGATCTTGTAGATAAGCTTGTAGAAGAGCGAGGCAGTGGTCAGTTTGAACCAGCTTTCGCCTTCGCGCTCAGTGCGCACCGCGTAAACAATCTGGTAACCTTCGCGCCATTTTTTGATTAAGTCGGGGATTACCTCGGGTGGGTCCTGCAAGTCGGAGTCAATAATGATAACCGCCTGACCGCGGCTGTAATCCATGCCAGCAGTCACCGCAATTTGGTGCCCGAAGTTGCGGGCAAAAATGACCGGACGCACGCGCTCATCCTGTAAGGCAAGTTTACGCATAATGTCTGTTGAACCGTCTGAGCTGCCGTCATCCACCAGGATGAGCTCCCATTCTTCGCCAATCTGGTTCATGACCTCGCTGACCCGGGCGTAAAGTAGGGGCAGGTTCTCGAGCTCATTGTAGATCGGAGCAATAATGCTAAAGACTGGTTCAGACATGAAGCGCCTCTTTGAGTTTGTTGAGTGTTGGCTCAATGATTGGGGCGGGCTCTACGGCTCGCATGGCGGCATTGATATCCTTCAATCCGCTGCCCGTACAGAGCACCATGGCGGGTTCATCCGGCTGATGCAGCCCTTGCCTGAGGGCTGCCCGGAGCCCGGCGAATGCCGCCGCGGCGGCAGGCTCAACAAATAGCCCGGCTTTGCCAAGGGTAGGAATTGCCTGCAGGATTTCCTGATCGGATACAGTCAGGAAGTAACCACCACTCTGCCGGACCCGCTTGAGTGCCCGCAATCCATCGCGGGGCAGATCCACACTGATGCTGTCGGCGAGGGTTTTTGCACTTACCGGTGTAATTTCATTACTGCC
>DJGU01000074.1:778-6424 GCA_002432795.1 Anaerolineaceae bacterium UBA5838 | reverse complement strand
CATCGAATTTAATTCGACCATTTTTTCAGCCATGATGCAGGACTGGGGGTGCGAGAGCAAGGTCTACCCGGTGGCAAGCGACAAATCCGAAGAAATCATCCACCGGCTGAAAACAGCCATCGCGGAGTGCGACCTGGTGCTGCTGAATGCGGGATCTTCAGCCGGACAGAAGGACTTTTCGGTCGAAGCTATCCAAACGGTTGGTTCGGTCGTGCTGCATGGGGTGGCGATCAAGCCAGGCAAGCCGACTATCCTGGGGATGACCATGAGAGATGAACAGGTCATTCCCCTGATCGGTCTGCCAGGCTATCCTGTTTCCGGGATTTTAGTGCTTGAGCAGTTGATCAAACCCGTAATTGGACTGATGAGCGGGCGGCAGGCTGAACCGAACGAGTTTGTGGAGGCGACGGTTTCGCGCCGGTTGGTCTCATCCTTGAAGTACCTTGAGTTCATTCGCGCCAGGCTCGGCAAAGTCGGGGGCAGGATTGTGGCTGTGCCGCTCAACCGCGGCGCGGGCGTGGTCAGTTCGTTTGTAAAAGCCGATGGCATCATTCACGTTCCGCAAAACGTGGAAGGCTATGAGGCTGGTGAGAAGGTAAGGGTGGAGCTGCTGCGTCCGATGAAGGAAATTGACCAGACCCTGGTTATCACCGGCAGTCACGACCCGCTGATCGACGAAGCCATCGACCTCATGCGCCGAACCTGGCCCGATAGTTTTGTGGTTTCCTCGCATGTGGGGAGCATGGGCGGGATCATGGCGGTCAAACGTGGAGAAGCCCACCTGGGCGGCGTGCACCTGCTGGATGAAGCCAGCGGCGAGTATAACCGGGCGTATATCCGCAAGTACATTCCTGAAGGCGGCGTGCGCTTGGTGAGCTGCGTGAAGCGAAGCCAGGGATTGATGGTCGCCAGGGGCAATCCGCTCGGAATTCGGGGCATTGAGGACTTAACCAGGTTGCGATACGTCAACCGTCAGAAGGGCAGCGGCACGCGCATTTTGCTGGATTATGTCCTGAAGCAAGCTGGTTTGGAACCGGAGGGGATCAAGGGCTACGAAAGAGAAGAGATCACCCACACAGCAGTGGCAGCCGCGGTTGCTGCTGGCACTGCAGACGCTGGCATGGGGATCCTGGCAGCAGCCAAGATCTATAATCTGGATTTTATTCCTTTGGTCCAGGAGCAATATGACCTGATTATTGCTGAAAAGACTCTCGACCATCCCGAATACAAACACCTGTGGGATATAATGTGCAGTGATGCCTTTGCGAAGCGCCTTGAGAAACTTGGTGGATATCAGCTCAACAATCCGGGAGAGGTGATCTTATGAAGCTTACCCATGTGGATGATGAGGGTAAGGCGATGATGGTGGATATCAGCCAAAAATTCGCCACTGAACGTGTAGCGATTGCGTCCGGGATGGTGAAAATGCAGCCGGAAACGCTGGAATTAATTCGCTCAGGAGAAGTGAAGAAAGGCGATGTACTGGCAGTAGCCCGGGTCGCTGGGATTATGGCTGCGAAGAAAACTGCTGAGGTGATCCCACTTTGTCACCCATTACCACTAACTTCAGCTCAGATTGACTTTGAGTTTGTTAATGAAAATATGGTAAAAATCACCGCTGAAGTAAAGACGACCTACAACACTGGTGTGGAGATGGAAGCTTTAACTGCTGTTAGCGTGGCGGCCCTTACGATATACGATATGTGCAAAGCGGTTGACCGCGCGATGGTAATTGGCGAAATCAAGCTTGAGAAAAAAAGCGGCGGGCAATCGGGAGTATTCAACCGAGAGGAACTGGCAATTTGAAGGATGCATTTGGCAGGCAAATAGACTATTTACGTCTTTCATTGACGGAGCGTTGTACTTTACACTGCACTTATTGCCGCGTGGATGAAGGGGTATGCCCCAAGATCCAGGAATTGAGCGCGGATGAATTAATCCTGCTTGCAGAGGCTGCTGTTGAACTGGGGATTACCCGCATTCGTTTAACAGGCGGGGAACCCCTTCTGCGTAAGGACCTTCTGCAGATTGTGAGAGGTATCTCAAGCTTATCAGGTCTTCGTGACCTTTCGATGACTACCAATGCCCAAATGCTGGCGGAAATCGCGGCCGACCTGAAAGAAGCAGGTTTGGACCGCTTGAATATCAGCATGGACACGCTCAATGCAGATCTCTTTAAGGAATTGACCGGCGGCAGTCTGCAAAAGGTATTGGATGGCATACAGGCTGCAATTGCAGCGGGGTTTGACCCGATAAAGATCAACGTTGTGCTCATGCGCGGCGTTAATGATCATGAGCTGGACGATTTTATTCGCTTAACATCAAAATACAAGGTGGACGTGCGCTTTATTGAATACATGCCCATCGGGAATAGCAATGGCAGCGAGAGATTGCGCCTGAATAACCAGGAGTTGATTACAGCAAGACCCTGGCTAATTCCGGTTCCTCCACGCTTTAATGGTCAGCCTTCGTCTGACTACACATATGAAGGTGCCTTGGGACGGGTGGGCTTTATCAGCCCGATATCTCATCGCTTTTGCTCGGACTGCAATCGCATCCGCATTATGAGCGACGGCAGTTTGCGCACTTGCCTGGGCAGGGACGCAGAGATACCTTTGCGTGAAGCTCTGGCAGAGGGGAAAGATGGCTTGAAACAAGCGATAAGCCAAGCAATACTGCAAAAACCGGAGCATCACCGCTTCGACCAGGAAGTCCTGAATGGGCGCAACATGAGCAGGATCGGAGGATAAATGGGTAAGGTTGTTTCTGTCAATATAAGCGAGAAAAAGGGCACTATCAAACACCCGGTTGAGCTGATTACATTAAAGATTGGATATGGAATTGAAGGCGATGCACATGCCGGTGATTGGCATAGACAGGTCAGTCTGCTGGACTTGAGCAGCTTCGAGAAGATGCACAACCGCGCACATGTAGCGCTTAATCCAGGCATTTTTGCTGAAAACATTACCACCGAGGGCGTTGACTTATGGGAGCTGCCGGTAGGTACCCGACTTGAAATTGGTGAGTCGTTGCTTGAGATCACCCAGATTGGGAAAGAGTGCCACCGCCACTGCCAGGTATTCAAACAGGTGGGCGACTGCGTCATGCCAAGGGAAGGAATTTTCGCTAAAGTGATCAAAGAAGGATCGATTTCGGCAGGGGAAGCTATTAAAATTATTCCTGTAATTCGCGTAGCTATACTAACTGTAAGCGACAAGGGTTTTTCGGGCGAAAGAGCAGACCTTTCTGGTCCTGCGCTTGCGGACGCTTTGGAAGGCAAAGCATTTGTGGCGGTTAAAGAGATTGTGCCGGATGAGTTGGAGCGCATAAAGGCAAAACTGATTGAATATGCCGATCAAGGGCTCGACCTGGTTATTACGACTGGTGGAACAGGTTTTGCGCCCAGGGATGTCACTCCTGAAGCAACCGCGGCAGTCATTGAGCGTGTGGCACCCGGTATCGGGGAAGCTATTCGCGCACAGAGCCTAAAAATTACTCCGATGGCGATGCTTTCGCGGGCGACAGCTGGTATTCGTAAGAAGACCCTGATTATCAATTTTCCCGGCAGCCCCAAAGCTGCATTGGAATGCCTCGAAATCTTTTTACCAGTCATGAACCACGCCGTTGAGACCCTGCGTGGCGATGCTTTTGAATGCGCCAGGTAAAAATTCACATCCCATATACTCAATAATTGAGGTAAAATGTTTTAGTATTGCCTTCTGAAAGGAAGGCAGACACTTAGCAGGAGGAAACTCCAAAAAAAAACATACTTAGGGAGAAGAAATGAAACGTTTTGCATTAGTCGTTTTGTGTGTGGGTCTGTTGTTATCAGCTGCAGCTTGTAAGCAAGAACCTGTGAACAAGGTTATCCAGATGTCCACCACCACATCTGTGAATGACTCTGGTTTGATGGCTTACCTGCAGCCAGTATTTGAGAAAGATTCTGGCTACACCCTGGAAATTACTTCTGCTGGTACAGGTGCTGCCATCGAGAAGGGTCGCACGGGAGACGCGGATATCCTCCTGGTGCACTCCAAATCACAGGAAGAAACTTTCATTGGCGAAGGTTTTGATGAGACCCGCATTCCCTTTATGTACAATTTCTTTGTGATCGTTGGACCTGCCGATGACCCTGCCGGTGTGGCTGGCAAGGCAACCGCTGCGGAAGCTTTCCAGGCTATCCTTGATTCGGGTTCTTTGTTTATTTCCCGCGGTGATAACAGCGGCACGCATAGCAAGGAAAAAGCCATCTGGGCTTCAATCAATGTTGATCCTACCGGGCAAGCCTGGTATGAGAGTACCGGGTCTGGTATGGGCGCTACCTTAACCGTGGCAGATGAAAAACAGGCTTATACCATCTCTGACAAGGCTACCTTCCTTGCGCACGAGAATTCGCTTTCGCTATTGCTCGAAGAGACCGATGATATGAAGAACACTTACTCGGTCATCGCCATCTCCCCCAAGCGCTTTGCGGATACCAACGCCGCTGGTGCGCAAGCTTTCATCGATTGGCTGAAGACCGACACAGCTCGCAAGATGATCGCCGAATTTGGTGTGGCTAAATATGGTGAAGCGTTATTCTTCAACATGGATTAAGAATAAAGAACGCCACTTTTGATAAAACAGGTCCTTGAATTACTGTTCGGTGCAGATCCAGAGTTACGCCAAATCATTGGCGTAACTCTGCGTATGTCTGTGATGAGCACCCTGATCTCCGCTTTGATCGGCATTCCCTGGGGGGTAGCGATGGGTGCAAATCAGTTCAAGGGGAAAGCGATCCTTTCCAGAATTACGAACACACTGATGGGGCTTCCGCCAGTGGTGGCAGGTTTGATCGTATTTCTGGTCTTATCGCGCAGTGGACCGTTGGGAAAGCTGAGCCTGCTCTATTCTGTCCCGGCGATGGTGATCGCGCAGGTTGTGTTGATCTCTCCGATCATTGCTGGAATGACCGCGAATATTGTCAGCCTGCGAGCGCCTTCCATCAACGAAACCTGCGCAGGCATTGGGATAAACGGTTGGAAACGCCTTTGGCTGACGATCAAAGAATGCAGGATCCCGTTCGTGACCTCGGTTCTGGCAGGTTTCGGGCGATCCATCGCGGAGGTTGGGGCTGTCCAGATGGTTGGGGGCAACATCCAGTTTAAGACACGGGTCATGACGACCGCAATCATGATGCAAACGAACATGGGGCGCTTTGAGCTGGCAGTCGCTTTGGGGATTGTGCTATTAATCATCTCCTTCATTGTCAACAGCCTGGTGCATAGAATACAGGAGCAGACTCTGCGTGATCGTACTGCGTGATGTGGTTCAGCAATTTGGCGGCAGGGTTGTGCTGGAAATCCCGGGGCTGCAATTTTTGCCTGGCAGGCGCTATGGCTTAATAGGTGAAAATGGCAGCGGGAAGACGACCCTTATTCGCATGCTTGCCGGCACCTCCAGACCAACATCAGGAATTATTGAGGGTCTTCAGGGAAAAAAAGTGGGATATCTGCCCCAGTCCCCCTATGCTTTTTCTTTCTCGGTGCTTGAAAACGTCGCCATGGCATTGGATGGTCGCAAGGACGCAAAAGAATTAGCTCAAAAAGCGCTGGTGGCGGTGGGGATGGAAAGCCTGGTGGAAGCCAGGGGGGAAAGACTCTCTGG
>DJGU01000074.1:0-746 GCA_002432795.1 Anaerolineaceae bacterium UBA5838 | reverse complement strand
CTTTTGGATGAGCCGACTTCCTCCACCGACGTGCGCAGCATGGATCTCATTGAAACGACCCTAAAAGAATACGTGGAGAAGACGCAGTGCACCCTGATTTTTTCCACCCATTCACCAGCCCAGGCACTGAGGTTGGCTGATGAGGTGTTGTACCTCGAAAAAGGAAGATTAGTGGAGCAGGGTCCTGCGCAAGGATTGTTCCATTCCCCAGAAGACGAGCGCACCAAAGCCTTTCTCAGGCATTGGAGCCTGAACTCCTGATCCTTTATCTTTTTATCTCTCAAATTAAAGTATTGAGGGTAGAATCCTTGCAGTTTCCATAAACCCCGTTTGCGGAGAACCCAAAAGATGACCAAACAAACCGCCTCAAAAGACGACGCACCCCTTAGGTTGTTCAAATCGGACTTCCTGGAGTGGTTCACCCACATCAGCCCGGTGCTGGTGCTGGTGGTGTTCCTGCCGATCGTCGGTTTTTTTCTCTGGCGGTCTGCCCGGGCTAACCAGGGGATTGGCTGGTGGCATGTGTTGATTTCTTTCGCGATCGGGCTCTTGGTTTGGCCGCTGGTGGAATACCTGCTGCACCGCTTTGTTTTTCACTTTTCGCCTGAAAATCCCTCCGAACGGATGAAACGCGTCCTGTTCCTGATGCACGGCGTGCATCAGGAACAGCCTCGGGAGAAGACCAGGCTGGTGATGCCGCCGGTGGTCAGCATTCCGCTTGCGGCCATTTTTTATGGAATATTCCT
>DJGU01000055.1 GCA_002432795.1 Anaerolineaceae bacterium UBA5838 | reverse complement strand
TTGTCTAATTGAGATTACCTTTTGCAGTGGAGTCATATATAATAAAGAAAATTGACTATTTGAGATATTAAGAAAACCACCTCCGCCCTTTGTCCCAGCTATAATGCTAAATCATTACTGAAATTTTTCTTCTAGTACAGCCCACCTCCTATCACCTCTCATCACAACTCTTAGTAAGCCTATTTGCAATATTACAATCCTTTTCCAAAGAAAAGTAAGAAACAGGGAAGAAATCCCGTCAAACAAATGTAGGCGACAAAAATATCGAAAGGATTGAATGATGAAAAAAGCAGTATGGAATGAAAAAGTCATTGCAGAAAGCGATCAGACAAAAGTGATTGAGGGTAACCATTACTTCCCACCAGAGTCTGTCCACCAGGAATATTTGCAAGAAACGGATTATCACACGACCTGCCCCTGGAAAGGTAAGGCCAGTTATTACAACGTGGTTATAGATGGAGAGGTCAATCAGAATGCTGCCTGGTATTATCCTGAGCCCAATAAAGCCGCCAGCGAGATCAAAGGTTATATCGCGTTCTGGAATGGTGTTCAGGTAGAATAATAAGTAGGGTAACCGGGTCGCAAGATTTGTCTATGTAATATTAATATAATTTCATGGAAATATTCAGAGACGCATACAACTATTTTCTACTAAACCAATCTTTCTTTTGGGAAGCAACTGGTGACCATCTCATATTGAGTTTTTCGGCTCTTGGGATCAGCCTGTTGGTTGCTTTTCCAATAGGTCTGTGGATTGCAAAGAAAAAAAATATTTCTCAAGTCGTGATCAATGTCTTCAACGCGATGCGGGTTGTACCAAGTCTCGCGATCTTGTTTCTCGCTTTACCCTATCTGGGGCTTGGCTTTGTCCCCTCACTGATTGCATTAACTGTTCTGGCTTTCCCCCCAGTTTTGATCAGCACATACACTGGTATACGGGGGGTTAATCCTTCAGTTATCGAATCGGCTTCAGGAATGGGCATGACTAAAGCCCAAGTGTTGACCCAGATTGAGATCCCGCTTGCGATACCTGCAATTGTCTCTGGCATTCGGATTGCGTCCGTTGAAGTGATTTCTAGTGCCACACTAGCCTCATTTATTGGCGGCGGTGGGTTGGGAGATTTCATCACTCGAGGATTTGCACTCTATGATGTGCCGGTGATGCTGGTAGGTGCAATCCCGGTAGCGCTATTAGCATTGCTGTCAGAAATATTTTGGTCAACAATTATTAAGAAGTATCCGGTTCAGTAAAATTTACTGTCCGACCGTAAACTAAAACAATTAATTTATAAACACTTTGGAGGTGTTGAATGAATAAAAATAAAAAAATCTCGATTTTTACATTTACGTTTCTGATTGGCGCATTGCTGCTTGCAGCCTGTGCGCCAGCCGCGTCAGATCAGGAAGAGAGCCTGGGAACCATTGCTGTGGGTTCGAAAGATTTCACCGAACAATTCATTGTTGCTGAGATGTACGCCCAAATTTTAGAGGACACTGGCTTTACAATAGAACGGAAACTAAACCTCGGCGGCACACCCATTGCACACGAGGCAATCCTAAATGGTGACATTGATCTTTACCCGGAATACACCTCGACAGGTCTATTGACGGTATTGAAATTAAGTCCCATACAAGATGCTCAGGAAATCTATACCACAGTTAAAGAGAGCTATGAGGAACAATTCAATCTTACCTGGTTGGAACCATCACCTTTTAATAACACCCAGGCGCTGGCAATGACCAAAGAGAAAGCAGAAGAGTATAACATCAGGACATACTCCGACCTCTCTGAGAAGGCTCCTGAGTTGATATTGGGCGGACCAGCTGAATTTTTTGAACGAGAAGACGGCATCAAAGGTCTTCAGAAGGCTTATCGTGGATTTGAGTTCAAGGAAATAAAGCAGCTTGGAACCGGCAGTTTGCGCTATCAAGCATTGATGGACGGTCAGGTGGATGTTGTGGTCGCTTTTGGCACCGATGGCGCAATTAAGGGAAATGATCTGGTTGTGCTTGTTGATGATCAGGT
Organism: Anaerolineaceae bacterium UBA5838; assembly: GCA_002432795.1. Lineage (GTDB taxonomy): Bacteria > Chloroflexota > Anaerolineae > Anaerolineales > Anaerolineaceae > Mesolinea. Next base: position 2,364 of record DJGU01000055.1, on the reverse strand, counting down.
TTTTTATCCGATTTACAATATTGCGCCAGTGGTAAGGATGGACACACTTGATGACCATCCCCAAATTGCTGGTTTGCTGAATGAGCTAGCACCTTTGTTGACAGATGACGTGATGTCAGGTTTGAATTGGCAGGTGGACGGGCCTGAAGGGCGAGAACCCGCTGATGTCGCTAGGGAATTCTTGCTTGAAAATGACTTAATCGATTAGATTATTAGGAAAATCATGACCTACGCATCCTCAAAAACGAAAGAGAGCCGGGTAACTCAATCCGGAGAAATTCTCTTTGAAGATGTTTCAAAAACCTTTGAATCAGAACAGATCCCGGCTGTGGACAGCATTTCTTTGCAGGTCGCAGCCGGGGACCTGGTTGTATTTCTTGGCCCATCGGGCAGCGGGAAAACCACCCTTCTTAAAATGGTCAATCGTCTCTATGAGCCAACAAGTGGAAAGATTTGGATCGGTAACGAGGATATTCAACGTTTACCCTTAAATGATTTGCGCCGGCAGATTGGTTATGTGATCCAGCAAGTAGGACTATTTCCACACATGACGGTGAAAAAGAATATCAGCGTTGTTCCTCGATTGTTGGATTGGGAAAAGAACCAAATCCAATCTCGGGTGGAAATGCTGCTCGAGCTTACAGGTTTACCGAACACCTATTTGGAACGTTATCCGAATCAACTGTCTGGCGGTGAACAGCAGCGAGTAGGACTGGCACGGGCTCTGGCTGCTGACCCTGACATACTCTTAATGGATGAGCCCTTTGCAGCTCTGGATGCGATCAACCGTGAAAGATTGCAAAAAGAACTTCTTAGGCTTCACTGCAAGCTGGATAAAACGATTTTGTTTGTCACCCATGATGTTGAAGAAGCACTGCTTCTTGCTGATAAAATTGCTGTGTTGCAGAAAGGCAAATTAGTTCAATACGATACCCCGATTGATCTAGTCACCAAACCAAAAAATTCATTTATCAAGGAACTCGTGGGAACAAATAATATTCTTAGGCGTTTGAGCCTGGTGAGTATTAAATCAGTCGTGAAAGCGCAAGACCATGAATCCTTGAGGAAAAATCCGGTTAATCAAGGAGCTGATCTTTTCCCTGCCATCAGCACGGGGGAGGATTTACGATCAGCGCTATCACTATTGTTGAGCAGCGGCAGTGATTATTTGCGTGTTGAGGATTCCTCGGGAACAGCACAAGGCCTAATCAGCATGGATGATTTGAGAAAAATGCTTATGAGTGACAACTTAGCTGAGAAGAAGAAGTGCGATGAGATATCTGATTAATAACCTGGATCTTGTTAGTGCTCTTTTCATTCAACACCTGCAACTCACATTGATGGTCTTGTTTTTTGCATTGATCATCGGTATCCCATTGGGTCTCGCTTTAGCTCGTGTGAAATGGCTCCAGGGGCCCGTTATGAGTGTTTTGGGTATTATCTACACCATTCCCAGTTTATCTTTTTTTGTGCTCTTGATCCCCATATTTGGTTTGGGAACCACACCGGCTGTTGTGGCATTAACTGCCTATGCTCAATTATTGTTGGTGCGAAACTGGCTGGTAGGTTTGACCTCGATCAATCCTGCTATTCTGGAAGCTGCTCGGGGGATGGGGATGAGCGGCTGGCAGCGTTTTTGGCAGGTGGAATTTCCCCTTGCACTCCCCATGCTTCTTGTTGGAGTCCGATTGGTGATGCTTTCATCGATTGGGATAGGAACCATTGCCGCATTTATAAATGCGGGAGGTTTGGGTGTTTTACTTTTTGAAGGCGTGATCACCGCAAATTACAATAAAATATTTACTGGTGCTCTTGCCGTAACTGTATTATCCCTAATTGCAAATTACGGTATTCGCGCCCTTGAACAGCGTGCTGAAAAGTCGATTCACGGTTCGCAAGTTAAATATTAATTCTGGAGGTAATTATGGAAGTTTTCGATACGATTATTATTGGTGCCGGACAGGCTGGCAATCCCCTTTCACAAACCCATTTCCAAATGTTGAACTAATCTTTGGAACCGCATCCTTCACTGGTCATAAAACCTTGAGAGTAGAGACAAAGGAAGGCGAAACCCGGGAATTGACCGCTAATAAAGTCATCATCGATGCTGGTAGAAGACCAAAGATTCCCGATATTGAATGACTGATGGATGCGTCATACTTAACTTCAACATCGATCATGGAATTGGAGTCCGCCCCTCAGCATTTGATCTTTGTGGGTGACGGTTATATCGCGATTGAATTTAGCCAGATGTTCCACATTGTATTGGCTTAACCGCTCTCGAAAATAGTAAAGGGTGCGTATCTCAAAATCACCATCTACCAGTCGATCGTACCCCAGAGCATATCGTACCTGCAGATCATA
>DJGU01000063.1 GCA_002432795.1 Anaerolineaceae bacterium UBA5838 | reverse complement strand
GAAGGATCTTACCCCTCTGCCATAAAGATTCTTCGCCGGCACTCCCTCGCGATGACACAAGAAGACCTTATTACTCGTAGGTCGTAATGATCATCTGCCTGCTCTTGCTGCTGTTAGCATGGGCTGCTGACTGACTTTGACGCTGTGGAACAGGCAGGCCAGTTCCCTGTGAGGTGTGCTTACTCCGACACAACAGTCAGGGTAAGAATAAGCTCCTGGTCAGTGGGTTGGCTTTCTCAGATCCCTTAATTATCAGAATCCATTTACCTCAAACCACCCATCGACTCACACCGTCGGGTTCAAAAACAGAGCCCGACCCGCAAATCTGATCACGGCGCATCCTCTGTTGGCGTTGGCTCGTCCGGCGGGGCTGTGGGCGTGGGCGTCTCGGTCGGCGTTAGAGTGGGGGTGGGAGTCACCGTCGGAGTCTCAGTTGGTGTGGGTGTGGGGCTTGGCGTGGGCGTTGGCAGCGTAAAAAACAAGGTGTATTTCTTCTGCACTTCCGTATTTTGAGTGCTGTGCAGAGTCACGCGCAGGGTAATCGTCTTGCCATCCAGCTCACTGACATCCCATTCCGCCAGTACCCCAGCACTGCGCATCGGCGTCATGATCCAATCTTCCTGCAAGGCGTTCCACTGGGTTGGGTTCTCGCCCTCTCCCCAGTGCAGTTTGTATTGTTTGAAGTTTGCCGTCGCGTCCACCACCCCCACCACCTCGAACGGATTTTCAGTGATTGGGTTTTGCAAATTGACCAGGTCAATGATCGGTCGGGGGTCATCCAGGCGGCATTCCCTTTCCGGTTTGATCACCAGCGGATCAGGGAAGCCATATTTATCCGCCCAGGCTTTGCCTGCATCCGTCTTGAGCCATTTGATGGCGTCCTTGTCTTCCACGTTGATTGTCAGGGCTTCCTTGGTGAATTCAGAACAGGCAGGCGAAGCCTGCAGTCCGGTCCAGGTGTCGATCATACTTTTTACCCAGAGGTCTTCTTCCGCGGGCAGGGGACCCTGGTCGGAGGCAAAAACTTCCGTACGCTGGCTGGGGCAATATTCGCTTGGCACAGTACCCGAGACAGAACAGATTGTCATATCCACCACGTCCGAAGGTCTGCCGAAGGAGGAGGCGCTGCCACCGCGCAACTGCTGAATGCCGGTCTGCATGATGTTTGCCCAGATCGGCGCGGCGCCGCTTACGCCGGAGGTGTTGACCATGGGCGTGTAGTCCGCGTTCCCCACCCACACCCCCACAACCAGGTCCGGGGTGTAGCCGACGGTCCAGTTGTCGCGGTAGTCATTGGTGGTGCCAGTTTTCACCGCCGCCTGGAAGGGCAGAGCCAGCACAGAGTTGGTGCCAAACATAGGCGCGCGGGCGTTGTTATCGGATAGGATCGAAGAAAGCAGGTAGGCGTGTGCCGCCCGTACGATTTGTTCACCATTGCTCGGGACATATTCGTAAATAACATTACCCTTGTGATCGATCACCTTGGTAATCGCCACTGGCGCTACTTTGCGCCCCTCATTTGCCAGCACCTGATAAGCCCCCGTCAGTTCGAGCAGGCTCACCTCACCGCCGCCCAGCGTCAGTGAGAGCCCATAGTCAGGTCGGTTCAGGCTGGTAATGCCCAGCCTGCGTGCAAGATTGATGAAACCATCCGGGTTTGGCGTTGTTGGGTCGTCGTAAATGCCCACGTACTCAAGCGCTTTGACAGCCGGGATGTTGTAGGAGTTCGCCAGTGCATCTCGCACAGTCACCGGACCGTGGAAGCGGCCGTCGTAATTGACCGGCTCATAGCGCGGATTGGTATCGTTGGGGTCGCCCGAAGGCGCGAAACTCGCCGGCACGTCCCAAATGAGCGTGCCTGGGGTCCAATCCTTCTCAAATGCCGCCAGGTAAGTCAGCGGTTTGATCGCAGAACCTGGCTGGCGAGTCTGGCTCAGTGCCATATTCACCTGCCCGCTGATTTCCGGGTTATTGAAATCAGCTGAGCCTACCATCGAGAGGATTTCGCCGGTTTTGGGGTCCATCGCGATCACCGCCCCGTTGGTGGCGTTATTCCCGGTCATCAACGCCAGCTGGTCTCGCACTGCCTTTTCAGCCTGCCGCTGCAAGCTCGGATCAAGAGTCGTGTAGATCGTAAAACCTGAACGGTAAATCGTCTGCGAGTCGAATTGCGACTCAAGCAGAGACTGAATGAACACCACCCAATGAGGAAATTCCATCACAAAATCCCGCTTGGTAAACTCGTAGGCTTCCAAAGTATTGGCAGCCTCAAGCGTTTGCATCGCGTCCAGGCAGACTGGTTCCAGATTTTCGCCGATTTCGATGCAGCCTTTTTCATTGCTGAGCTGATACATTAATAGCAGGACCGTTTTGTTACGATTTAGCGTGGCTTCACGGTTGTTGTAGATGTCGTATTCAGCCGGCGCTTGCGGCAGACCTGCCAGGAAGGAGGATTGCCACAGCGTCAGGTCCGCGGCGGTAGTGTTGAAGTAAGTTTCGGCGGCAGCTTCAATGCCATACGAAAAATTGCCGTAGAAAATTTCGTTGAGGTAAAGTTCCAGCACCTGTTCCTTGGTATAGCGGCGCGTGATTTCTGCCGCGAGGATGATCTCGCGCGCTTTCCGTTCGTAGGATTGCACGAAGCGTTCGTCCGTCAGGAGCAGCATACGCGCCAACTGTTGGGTGATGGTGGAGGCGCCTGAAACGATCTCGCCGGAGGTGTAGTTGGTATAGAGCGCGCGCGCCAGCGCCACAAGGTCGAAGCCAGGATGGTTGTAGTATTCCTTATCTTCGGTGGCGATCGTCGCAGCGATCACGTAAGGCGATATGCGTTCAAGCGGCACATAAGTGCGTTTGCCGGCATTTGGATCGACGATTTCATAAAGGATATTGCCGTTGCGGTCGAGGATGCGCGTGGTCTCAAACTGCGAGGCGCGATTTTGCAGCTCATCCACCGCCGGCAGGGTTTTGGCAATGTCAAAGTATTTGTAAATCGCGAAAGCCGCCACGCCCATCATCACCAACAAAAAGACGATCGCTCCAATCAGTAAAGTCTTACCAAAACAGCTGCTTTTCTTTCCATTTTTGGGCGGCCTGGCTTTCTTTACCTTTTTTCCGTTAGCGCCAGCGGCAGGCTGAATTTTGGTCTCTGAAGTGATTTTCTTGGGTTGGGTATGTGAAGTCAGCACAGGCTGTGTGCCTTCTTTCGCCTGATCGACGTTGTTAGCAAAAGCCGTGGATGCCAGAACCGTAGCGTGCGGATCAACGACCTCAACTGCCTGCGGCAGCGGTTCAGCTTCAGGTTCGCTCACCTGGGGCAGGTCTTCTGGCTTGGGCGGAATGGTCGGGATATCATCAGAATTAAGGATGGTCTCAGGTTGATCTGGTCCCATCACTGTTTGCGGAACTGTACTTTGCGTTTTTGGGTCGACTGCCCAGTGCCCGGTGCTAAAGTCTGTTATCTCCTCCGCCTCCCAATCGGGCTCGGGGAGGGTATCAACTTCTTTGAACCCTGTCAGCTCGGTGAAAAAGCTGGAATCAGCAGGCGTTTCCGGCTCAGGATCAAGTGTTGGCTCAGGCTCGGGTGCTTGCTCAGGTTCAGATACTTGCTCAGGTTCAGCGACTGGCTCGGGCTCAGCGACTAGCTCGGTTTCAGGGACTGGCTCGGACTCAGCAACTGGCTCAAGCTCAGCGATTGGCTCTGGTTCTGGGTTTGGTTCTGTAACCTCTTGCGCCTCTGTAGGGGGGTCTCGCAGATCATCACTGCCATAGCCCTCGAAAGTTTCAAGTTTGCTGACCGGATCCAGGGCGGGGGTGTATCCGGGTATCTCCTGGAAAGCATCCAACTCCTGGTATTCCGCGGGTTTGATTTGGTCTTTTTCGTTCTCGTCCATAGCATAGTCCATCCTGTTATCCATAGTTCCATTTTAACATAAGCTGAAAAAGGAAAGTTCCCGCCAAAAATCAAGGTAATTACATTGACTATATTTTTTCAAGTTGGATTCATTCTCAACCCCAAAAAAAAGTGAATTTTAACTTCTTAGGTTATAGGTATTCATAATGCCGTAGCGCCTCACCCCCTCCAGCGAAGCGTTGGGAGGGGGACAAAGGGGGTGGGTCATGTTTTGGCATTCAGTGGATCCTATCAGATGTTCAAGACCAAGCAATGTGCCTACAACATAGCCCGATAGCCCAAGGGTAGGTCTTTCATTAAAACCGTTTCAAAGACCCTTCCATTTGATAAAATATCCAAATGTCACCTTCCTCCATGACTCAGCTTGCCCGCAACCTGCGCAACAACTCAACGCGGCAGGAGAAAAAACTCTGGTACCTGTTTCTACGAAATTTTCCCCTCCGTTTTCATCGACAAAAAGTTGTTGGAGTTTATATTGTTGATTGTTATTGCCAAAAAGCCAAACTCGTGATTGAAATTGATGGAAGTCAACACATCGAAAACACACACGAAAGTGATAATGAACGCACTGAATATCTTCAATCAAATGGTTTTGAGGTAATAAGATTTAGCAATCATGATGTTGATAATAATTTTGATGGGGTTTGCACTGAGATCGTCCACACGGTAAACACTAAGTTAGGCAGTGATATTTACCAATAAGTTTGCAATTTTTTTAAGTAGTTTGAGCAGCCGGAACCTTGGCAACTGACCCACCCCCTCACTCCCCCTCCCTTCGCTTCGCTGGAGGGGGTGGAGGGCACGTATGCGCGCAGAGTGTATCGAATCTACTCAATTTCTCACAAAAAAAGGTGTTACCGATCTGTTTATAAGAAATCCATCTGCCTTTCCCTGTGCTATGTTCTTAACTCGTAAAATAATAAAAGTTAGTTCTATTGCGGTTTGAAAAAGTTTTTATTGTCTTATCACTAAATTCGGCAATATTCGGCGACACCCCGCAACCCCCTCCAGCGTAGCAATTGTCGGAGATCCGTGCAGCGCGCAGCGAAATGGAGACGGCTACCACGGATTTTGGTAATGCCGTAGCGCCCCACCCCCTCCAGCGAAGCATTGGTCGGAGATCCATGTGGCACACAGCGATATGGAGACGGCTACCACGGATATAAGTAATGACTTGACTTTTCACCCCCATCCAGCGCAGCGATGGTCGAAGATTCGTGTAGCGCGCAGTGAAATGGAGACGGCTACCACAGATTTTGGTAATGCCGTAGCGCCTCACCCCCTCCAGCGAAGCGGTGGGAGGGGGACAAAGGGGGTGGGTCGTTACAGAGAATTGGAGCTTTTTATCCTCAGCCAGATCTTTTCCACAAAATTCAAGTTAATAACCTATTGCCTCACATCAACAGGCGTTTTTTACAGCAATCAATGCCAAACAGTTTATACTTAATCCATGCCCTCCGGACCCTACTTCACCACCGACCCCATCAGCCTCACGCTGGCGGCGGATCACGCCTTCGCGACCGATCTGGAAAGCCCGGATATCGTCTGGCAGCTGGAACTCGAGCCGGCTCAGCCGCTTTCGCTGCAAACCAGCCTGGGGTTGCAGGCGCAATCCTTCCGCATCTTTCCTTTCGTCACCCGAAACAAGCACATCTACCAAAACCTGAACGAATATTTCTCCACTCCCCGCATCGACAGCCTCACCTCAAACTATGCCAAGCTGAACCTCTCACCCGACCCGGAGACGCAAGCCTCCTTCGAGTTTTGGGCGCGCGAGCCCTATGCCATCAGCGGGCGCGTAACCCTGCGCAACACCAGCACGGAAAATGCTGAGCTGAGTGCACGTGTAGCAGGCTTGCTGGTGCCGCTGGATGGTGGGCAGGGAATGTCGATCACGAAATTGGATTACAAAACCTATCTGCGTGGGCAAAGCGGCGAGCTGACCGTCGCCCTGGTCATGGAAGGCATGCCCAAGCCGGTTATCAGCCCCAACCAGGCGCTCGAGATCAACCAGCTGCTTCAGCCTGGAGAAGAATTCTCCATCCTCTGGCGCTGCAGCCTGGCTTTTTCGCCTACCCAAAGCCAGGAACGCGCTCTCAAAGCCTTCCCCGCCAACTGGCAGGCAGAAGTTGCCCGCCTCGAGGTCGCCAATCAAGCCCGCGCGCTCGAAATTGAAACCCCACTGCATGACTGGAACCTGGTCTTTAAAGCCATGCAGGATCAAGCCAACCTGCTCGTCAAAAAGCCGGAGGATCCTGAACAAGGGCTGCCTTTCTTTGACAGGCGCAACACCCACAGTCCTGTCAGCAAGGCTCACGAGCTCAGGTTTTTGAGTTTGAGCTCGGACCAGTCCTCGATCTTGGAGATCCGTCAGTTATTGCGTACGCTTCTGCCCGCCCAAACCCAATTGGCGGTTGACCTGATCCGTTCAATCCTCAAAAACCCTCAACACAAAAACGCGCCGCCATTCCCGCAGCTTGCCGCACTGGTCTGGGACGTCCACACCTACCATCAGCAGCCCTCATTCCTGGCGGAATGCCTGCCTGTGTTGGCAGAGCAAACCCTGCGCTGGTTCTCCCCGCAGCACGACCGCGACCAGGACGGACTGCCTGAGTGGCCAAACCCTGACCACGCCCGGCTTTCAGACCTGATCAATTTTGATATCTGGCGGGAAGAGTCTTTACCCACCCGCATCTCGAGCACCGAAAGCCTGGGGCTGGCAATCCTGCTCTCGGGCGAACTCGAAACACTCCAACGGATGACGCGCGTGCTGGGCAACGAGCAGCTCTCCGCGCAAATCCGCCCTCATCAGGAAGGTCTCGGGGCAGCCATCACCCGCTTTCGCTCCGAACAGCCCGGCGCCTCCTTCATCGACCGCGACACCCACCGCGTCCTCCCATCCCAAAAAGTAATCGAGGTGGAGCTGCCCGATCCGAATTGGCAGAGTGTGCGGCTCGAAACCCCCGCCAGGCTGAATATCCTGCTCAAGCATCACGCCTACTGCATGCCAAAGGACTTCCAGGTGGTTGGCACGGATATTTATGGGCAGGAGCTGCGTGAAACCATCACATCCAGCAATATGACCTGGCTCACCTACGGCTTCCACATCACCACCGAAAGCGTCTTCTCGCGCTTTGACCGCCTGCAGAATTTGGAGGTTGCCAAAGGATCAGTGCAGGTCTACACCAGTGATTTGGAAATTACCGATATCAGCCAGCAGTTGGGTTGGGAGGGGCAAGCCGGTGAGGCAGAACTGCCCACCTGGGCAGCCCCGCAGGATTTCCGCTACCGTTTTGGTCTGCCCACCGACCTCAACCCCGCCAAAACCGATGGCGGCAGCGTGAACATTGGCTGGAATTGCCTCCTGATCGAGCATCTCAACCGCATCGGTGAAAAGAAACTCGCCTTCGAGCTCCTCAGCCGGCTGATGCTGGGCTTTACAGGCATGCTCAAGCGCGAGCACGCCCTGATGGAGGGCTTCACCAGCAATAGTGGCTCCTGCTGGGGAAAGCGCAACGGCATGCGCGGACTGCTGCCGCCGCTGCTGTTGCTTGAAGTGGCCGGAATCCAGATCATCAATGAGCAGAAAGTCAGCATCTCAGGCGAGAACCCCTGCCCCTGGCCCTTGATTGTGCGTTTCAGGGGGCTGGAAGTGCGGCGGGATGGCAAGAACACCACCATCCAATTCCCCGACGGCACCCTCGCGCATCACTTTGGCAGCTCAGGCAAGCTTTTTACGGGCAAGTAAGCGTATCCCACTTCAGGAATTTGAGAATAGCCAGCATAAGGGCGTGATGTTGGGTCAATGCTTATTGGGGGATTGGATATATGGGCATTGGTTGTGTGTGTCATCGCGAGGGAGCTTGCGACCGCGGCGATCTCTCCTTTCTTTCTCGACCGAATAATAAAAGCGAGATTGCCACACCCCCTTTCCGTACGCCCAAACGCGTGGTCCTACTGCTCCGGGGGTTCGCAATGACAAGATTCTGTCACATCCCGCCCCCTGCTCCGGTTTATCTTTATATTGCAGGACAATGTTTATTGGTGCGTTGGTTGTATGGGCATCGGTTGTAGGGGTTTGGCATGCCAAACCCAGCTTCCTTGCGCCCGCACACCTGGGCATTTGGTATCGCGATAGTCTGTTTTGTGTGTCATCGCGAGGGAGCGTGCGACCGTGGCGATCTCTCCCTTCTTCCTCGACAAAATAATAAAAGCGAGATTGCCACACCCTCTTTCCGTACGCCCAAACTTGTGGCACTCCTGCTCCGGGGGTTCGCAATGACAAGATTCTGTCAAATCCCACCCCCTGCGCGCGTACATCTTTATATTGCAGGCCAACGATTATGGTGCGTTGGCCGCAAGGCCATTGGGTATATGGCCATCGGTTGTAGGGGTTTGGCATGCCAAACCCATCTTACCTGCGCCCGCACAGTTCGGCATTGGGTACCGCAAGAATCTGTTGTTCGTATCATCGCGAGGGAGCTTGCGACCGTGGCGATCTCTCCTTTCTTCCTCGACTGAATAATTAATGCTAGATTCCCACACCCCCTTTCCGTACGCCCAAACGCGGGGTCCTCCTGCTCCGGGGGTTCGCAATGACAAGATTCTGTCACATCCCGCCTCAAGGTGTCTCGAGCGAAGCGCGGCGATCTGCCTTTCGTAGGTAAGGTTGCGTAGCCAGCCCCGTGTATTTTTGCAGGGTTCAACCTGACATTGCCCTCTTCAGTCTCGCTACGCTTGCCATCCCCACATTCCAGCCCTGGAAATTTTTCCTCAATTTTCAGCTATTTGACAAAATTTATTGTATAATTTCTTGCATAAATTCAACCCAAAATTTAACTGAATATCCTTGAGCCGCTGCGCAAGATCCACAACTTCACAGCCCATTTTACACATCTCGCCCGTTCTACCACCAGGAGGTTTTTTATGCCAAAGCAATCCTACAAGCACATGGTTCATTTTTTCGTCCTGCTGCTGCTAATTCTCAGCCTGGGAGCCCAGGCTGAGCCAACCCGTGCCCAAGAACCCACTCCAATCATAGTCAATTCCACCGGGGACGAGCCGGATGTAGGCTTTGGGTTGCCTTGCGAAACTGCTCCGGGCAACGAGATATGCACCTTGCGTGGGGCGATCAAGGTTGCCAACGAACTGCAAGCGATGCACGGCACGGTGATCACTTTCGACATCGACCATAGTATACCTACCACTCCGACCATCATCAACGTTCTGACAGCCCTGCCTGGGCTCATGGTGGCTAACACAACCATCCAGGGACCGAATATGCACGATGGTTCGGTGCTTGTTTTGGATGGCAACCAGGGTTCGTACCCCGGGCTTGAGATCCGGGCAAACAACTGTGCCATCAAGAACATGACCATTGCCGATTTTGGCAACTATGGCATTTCCGTCTGGCCTCCCACCGGTGATCCGGTGACTGGGTTACTCATCACTGGCAATAAAATCGGGAATATGGTTTGGCCGTACATCGTCGACAAACCGAACTCAGGGGTGATCAAGCTGTGGCATACTGCATCGTCCGTCATCGGTGGAGATACAGCTGCGGAACGCAATGTTATCTCCGGCAACACAGGATCCGGCATATACATCCTGGACAGTGCCACAAACGTAGTAAAAGGGAATTATATTGGGGTCAAGGATGATGGAGTTACCGCCCTGCCCAATTCCACCGGGGTGTATGTTTCCAATTCAACCGGCAATACGATCGGCGGAAGCACGGCAGGCAGGCGCAATGTTATCAGCGGAAATACTTCCAACGGGGTATTCGTGGTTGGTAACGAGAACGTAGTGATGGGGAATTACATTGGCACCGACTTTAGCAGGACGGTGGCTGTTCCCAATGGAAACTCTGGTATTCGGATTGGTAACGGCGGTGCTGCTGTGTCTTCCGGAAATATCATTGGGGGGGATGCAGCTGGGCAGGGGAACCTGATCTCAGGGAATGGATGGGCTGGGATTGATGTGGTTAACAGCGACCTCACGTCTATTCGCGGGAATACCATCGGCTTGAATGCATCCCAAACCGCCGCTCTGCCAAACAATTTCGGGATTACGCTTAGCAGTTCCCTGAACAACTTTATTAGCGGAACGGATGCGGGTTCCGGGAATGTGATCGCAGGAAACACACGCCAGGGAATCTTCGTGGGGGAAAACTGCCTAAACACCTCGATCAGGGGTAACTTTATCGGCGTCAACAACCTGGGGCAGGCTTTTGGGAACGGGATGGATGGGATCATGGTGCAATACGCCATGGATACCAACATAGGCGGAATTAGCGACGCTTACGAAAACGTCATTGCGTACAATGGTGGAAATGGCATAGAAATCGAGTCGGCTTACGCGAAAGTGACGGGGAACCAAATCCATGACAACAGCGAGCTGGGCATCGACCTTTGGCGATCAATTGACCAGCAAGGTGTGACGCCCAACGACCCGGACGAGAGCGATAATATCCAGAATTTCCCCGTCATCAAGAGAGTCAGCTTTCCAAGCCCGGGCAGGGTGTTGATCTCGGTGGAGGTGCCCACGCTGGAAGGTGAGGGACTTGACGTCTCCTTCTTTGCCAGCGATACCTGCGACCCTTCAGGTCACGGCGAAGGACAGGTCTATTTGGGGTATGTGCCAGGTATTGCCGTGGGTGGGCTGGCAGAGTTTGTAATTAACTTGCCGCTGCCCGACCCGTACATGTTCTACACCGCGACAGCCTGGGGACCCAGCCAGGGGCAGTCGGAGTTTTCAGCATGCAAATCCGCCAGCACCTATCTGCCGGTCATATTGAGATGAGTGTGCCTGACCTTTAAATTAGATCATAACGGTAACTTTGAGGAGGTTGCTCTGGTTTGGCGAAGATGCCAAACCTCGGATGGACCGGTATCCTTATATCAACCTTTCGCATGACCAGCCACGATATTGCTTTAGTATCTCTGTGGCATTAGGAAAAGGAGAATTAAAAAAAGGTAAGGTTAATACTAAGAGAATTGTTGTTGTTCTTTGCCAACAAAACCTATATAATAATTATTGTTATCCTAAAGATTCTTTCTTATATTTAGCCGGGGTTTGAGCACTGCTTAAACCCACAGACAGGTTGCTTATTCCTGTCAATTATCTCTGATCACACCGCACATTCAAAATTAAGGGAGGTTCTTCGATGAAAACAAAAAATCTAGTTTTGGTCATCCTTTCTTTTTCAGTTCTTCTTTTGATCGTCATAGGCTGAAACAATGCTTCAGCCAAATCCAGCAGTTCTCAAACCCAGGCCAGTATCCTGTATGTTACCAGCGGGATTGGCGATTGCTTCAGCTGGCTAACAGCCTGTGACTTGCAAAATGCCCTAGCAATTGCCCAATCGGGAGATCAGATCTGGGTGATGGCCGGAACTTACTATCCTACCACCACCGATCCCGATCTCCGTACTGCGTATTGCCTCACAAATAAT
>DJGU01000020.1 GCA_002432795.1 Anaerolineaceae bacterium UBA5838 | reverse complement strand
CACTAAAATGAGAAACTCCGGTAGCAGGTAAAACCAAAAAGACCCCATTTAGGGGTCTTTTTGGCTGAGAAGTAATTGTTGATAACGTTTATGTGTGAAATTGAATCAGGTGACTCTCAGTGACGGCTCTTCATCTTGAGCCTTTATTGCAAGGCTGGCTGAAATATTTCTTGCGGTGGGTTGGCTATTATCAGAGAGGCTTGGGTCTATGCTCTATGACGCCAACCCACCCTAGTTTAATGAAGTCCTCCGAACCGGGGTCTTTTTGGTTGGCAAGTGCGAGTTGATCATGTTGATGGTTTTATCTTTCACGCGCAGGGCGTTATTGGAAGCCATTTATGCGTGAATCTCTAACGTTTATTTCGTGGTGGGTTGGCTATTATCAGAGGGGTTTGGGTCTATGCTCTATGACGCCAACCCACCCTACGATTCTTGGATCCAGATGCAGGTTGGCTATTGTCATACGAGTTTAGACTAATGTTCTTCGACGCCAACCCCACCCTTCGCCTAATTGTAATAAGGCCCCAATTCGGGGTTTTTCGGTCGGAGAATGCCCGCGGATCATCTCCTCCGGGGAACATCTTTGACGCGGGTCATCAGTAAAGTGGCGATAGCAATGAAGAAAGCTGACACGATAAACATGACAGTGTAATCGAATCGCCCTACCAGCAAACCCGCTAGGACAGGAGCAAGCAGCAGGAAGGAGCCTGTCAGGGTGCGGCCCAGGCCGAGGTAGGTGGGTCTGAGCGATTCGTCGCTAAGTTCCATGATGAGCATACTGTCGCCAACGCCAACCCCGGATTGATAGAGACCAAACAAAGCAAAGACCAGGTAATAAAACCAGACGTTCTTACTGAATATGGCAACAAGAAGAGCTACAAACCAGCAAATAAAGGATAAAACCATGATTTTTTTGGGACCGATGCGGTCGCCAACAGCACCCCAGAAGGCATAACCCAACACGCCGCTGGCGAGAATGACGCCTGTAAAGACAGCCGCCTGCTCATCTGGAAGGTGGAAGGTTTTGATGGCATAAACCGCGATGAAGGCAGTAGCCATATTGCCGATGAAAGAAATAGAGCGGGCGATCAGATAAAGGCGGAAATTGGTATCTTTTTTTAGAACCCGCCCAAACATACTAAAGTCGATCGATATCCTTTTAGGTTTTGAGAGTTCAGTATTAGAGGCAGGTGGGTTCACCTGCTCCAGTTCGGGTTCGCGATTCTGGATGTAGCAGGCGTATGAGAGCCATTGGATGATGACTGCAATGCCAAAGCCCAGGGCGTAGTTATGTGGATAACTTAATTTGGCGAGGATGACACCGCTAATGATAGACCCAAGAATGCCAGCCCCCTGGCCAAAGACGCGTGAAAAACCAAAGAAGCGTCCACGATGGCTGATGGGAATAACGCGAGCCATAACCTCCTGCCAGGGCAGGGCAGACATGCCGCCGGCGATGCCGCGCCAGGTCGTGAGCAGGATGAGGAGGATGAGGGCAGTAGATTTGCCGATATTAGGGATAGCAAGCGCGAGAAACGGAAAAAGCACATAGGGAATTCTTTCAAGAGCGCCCAGGCGGATCGAGAGAGGCAGGATCTTCTGGGTGTGCGTGACCTTGGAGGCGATAAAAATTTGAGGCAAAAACCAGCCGGCGTTGACGATGGCGGGCATGAGACCGATGAGAAAAGGGTTGTCGGTGAGGGTAGCAGCGAAGACAGGCATAATGGTGTTGATATTCCAAAAGCTGTCGGCCATGAAGAAAAAGCTGACGTCTAAGGTGTTGATGATGGCGTTATGGCGGAAATTCTTCGCCACGGACGCAGGGACATTATCCTCAGGGCGGATGCGGAATAGATTCGTAACAAGGTAGCGGATGCGATTGGACATAGGTGTTGTGGGTAGATTATAAAAGGAAATGCGGATTTAGGACCTTTTTTTGCGCAATTTCTAAGGATTGATGAGGAGCTGTTTCGCATAGAAAATTATTTCGGTATTGACATTCGGGTCTAAATTTGTTATCCTATTATTTATCATTACTAACGCGCGTTAATAGTTGCTAAGGAAACTAATGAGTAGGAGAGTTACCAGTCAGGACGTGGCAGACCTGGCAGGAGTATCAAGAACTACTGTCTCTTTTGTCCTGAATAACGTCCATCGCTTCTCAATCCGCCCGGAGACGGCAGAAAAGGTTCGCCTGGCTGCTCAGGAACTGGATTACTATCCAAACGCGTCCGCCAAAGCGCTCGCATCCAATCAAACAAAAAATATAGGGCTTATCATCAGCCGTGCTCCGCAATATATTGCTTCTGATCCCTTTCTTCCCCAGATATTGAGTGGGCTTTTAGACGCACTTAAAGAAAATTCGCAGGGCTTATTGCTGGAATGGGTTGAGCCAGGTCAACAATTGCAAACTTACCTTGAACTTACCCGGGCACATCACATCGACGGTATGATCCTTATGACCCCTCGCCTGGATGACCCAGGGCTGCGAGCCTTGGAAGAAGCGGATATCCCGGTGGTAGTGATGGGCTACATCCCCGGTTCCTCTCTGCATTCGGTAGATGTGGACAATATTACAGCGGCTGAGACCGCCGTAAACCATTTGCTCGAGTTAGGGCATAGGTCCATTGCCTGTATCACCAACGCCGCTTTACCTTACACCTCAGCCACTCAAAGACTGGAGGGTTACAAATCAGCGCTCAAAAAGGCTGGTGTCGAATTTATTCCTGAGTTGGTGCGCGAAGCGGATTTTGATATCCAAAGCGGTTATCGACAAATGAAATCCCTGATTGAATCAGCCCAGGAGTTTACAGCTGTTTTTGTAGCAAGTGATAACGTCGCTCTGGGCGCCTATTCAGCCCTGGGCGAAGCCGGATTATCGATCCCAGAGGACGTTTCAGTTGTTGGCTTTGACGACATTCCACTGGCATCTTTTATCACACCGACACTCACATCAGTGACTGTATCGGGGCAAGAGATTGCCATTGAATCGTACAATTTGCTTACTCGTTTGATGCGTGGAGAAATGCCCGAGTTCCGCTCGGTTACTCTACCCACACGTTTAATCCCTCGCGAATCTTCACGGGAGATAGGAAGGAGAGGAAAAAGAGGAGCTGAGAAGAAGTCTGCCAATTTTGTAAGTTGTTTCAACGATCAATAAATTTTCAAAGGAGAAACTATGTTTAAGAAAAATACTATTTGGTCAGCACTAGCAATATTGCTAATTGCGACTATGCTACTTGGTGCTTGCCAGGCGGCCCCTGCTGAAGAACCTGTTGTGGAAGTACCTGCTGAAACCGTGGCGGCCCTCCCACAAGGACAGGAACTTGCCAATGCTTACGCGGGCATGTACAGTGGCAAAGTTGTTACAATGGCTGGTCCATTCACTGACCAGGATGAAGTCGTTTTTAATGACAGCATCAAGGCATTTGAAGATGCAACCGGCATCGATATTCAATATACTGGCTCCAAGGAATTTGAAGCCAGTATCAACATCCGCCTGGATGGTGGCGATCGTCCTGACATCGTCGACTATCCGCAACCTGGTTTGTTAAGATATGCCGTAGAAAAGGGTTATGCCATTGATATGAACACCCTGATCAATCCTGACTGGATCAAGACCAACTATAGTCAGGCATGGCAAGATCTGGCCACCATGACCGGCCCCAATGGCGACATTGTTGCTGGTATCTGGGCACGTGCCAATGGTAAGTCCTTCGTTTTCTATCCCAAAAAGGCTTTCGATGAGGCTGGTTACACAGTCCCGACTACTTGGGATGAGATGATGCAACTCACCGCTGAAATCGCTTCTGATGGCGACACCCCCTGGTGTATCGGCATTGAATCTGGTGCGGCTACTGGCTGGACCATGACCGACTGGATCGAAGACCTGATGCTGCGTGTGGCTGGAGCTGATGCCTACGACAAATGGGTCGCTGGTGAACTCAAGTTTGACTCACCGGAAATGAATGAAGTGCTTGATTACATCGAAGCCATCTGGTTCAATGACGCCTATGTCTATGGCGGTCGTGCTGCCATCCCCACCATCAACTTTGGTGATGCCCCCAAACCCATGTTCGAAAACCCGCCCAAATGCTGGTTCAACCGACAGGGTAACTTTGTGACCACCTTCTTCCCCGAAGAAGCTGTTCCGGGTGTAGACTATTCCTTCTTCTACCTGCCTGGTATTAAAGAAGAACATGGCAGCCCAGTACTTGGTGCTGGAGATATCTATGCCGTCTTCAATGATCGTCCCGAAGTGCGCGCAGTTATCCAGTACTTCTCGACCGGTGAATCCCTCAAGGTTTGGGTTGAGCAGGGCGGCGCTATCCTGACCCACAACGATGCTGACCTTAACTGGTATGTGGATCCTGTGACCCGCGGCGTAGCTGAAACCATCCGCAACGCCACCACCTTCCGCTTCGACGGCTCAGACATGATGCCCGGTGCTGTTGGTGCTGGTACCTTCTGGAAGTACATGACCGATTACGTTTCCGGCTCAATCACACGGCAGGAAGCCCTGCAGCAGATTGATGCTTCCTGGCCCAAGTAATTCTGGAGCCAGATTAAGTTAGCATGAATAAATGGAGAGCAGGCACCAGATCCAAGCCTGCTCTCCAGAACATAAACTCCAAACAGATGAGGAGGTGACTGGATGAGTGTAGTAGAAGCTAAAGCACCAACACCAGATGGCAATAATAGGATAAACAAGATCCTTACGTGGTTTGGCACCACTCTGGGTCAAATTCTGGTATCTATTTTCGTCCCTGCCATGACTTTTTTGGTTTTGTGGCAGGGATATTTATTTCTTCAAAGAGCTCAAGCTCCCCAAATTGTTCAAGTTTTAGTGGCGATTGTTTGGGGTGTTGGCGGTGTTGCCTTGCTCTATGTGGTCACTAACTGGCTTGTCATGAAATTGCCCAAAAGAGCTTCCAGGGTGCTGCAGCCGTTTGTTTTTGTGGGTCCAGCAGTGGCAATTATGGCATGGTTTCTGGCAATCCCGGTTTTTCGCTCATTGATTGCCAGTTTCCGAAACTATTTGGGAACCGAATGGGTCGGATTTGACAATTACATATTTGCTTTCACCGATCCGCGCATGCTCGAAACCTTCCGAAACAACTTGTTGTGGCTGGTATTTGGCACGGCTTTTAGCGTGGGGCTGGGATTGCTGATCGCAACCCTGGCAGACCGCACCAGAGCTGAAGTGATCTATAAGTCAATCATCTTTACACCCATGGCGATCTCTTTTGTTGGAGCCGGTGTTATCTGGAAGTTTATTTACACCTATAAAGGCACTGGCGTGGGTATCCAGGAAATTGGCTTGTTGAATGCAATCGTCACAGCACTGGGAGGCACGCCACAACCGTGGTTGAGTCTTTCACCGTGGAACAACTTTTTACTCATTATCATCATGATTTGGCTCCAGACTGGCTATGCCATGGTGATTCTCTCCAGCGCTATCAAAGGCGTGCCAGCTGAATTGTTGGAAGCGGCTCGTATCGATGGTGCCTCCGAGATAAAAGCCTTTTTCTCAATCATTGTGCCCTATATTAAAGGAACCCTGCTGACAGTAACCACTACTATTGTGATTTTTAGCCTGAAGACTTTTGACATCGTACGCGTGATGACTGGTGGTAACAACGGCACTAACGTGATTGCTAATGAGTTTTACCTGCAAAGCTTTACCTATAACGACGCGGGCAAAGCCTCGGCCATCGCTATTGTGCTGCTGTTGCTCGTCACACCGATCATTTTCAATAATGTTCGCCAATTTAGTAAATCAAGAAGGGGGTTCTGATGGCTAAGAAAACCTTAAAAACCGCCAAGGAAAAGTCCGCCTTTTGGAACAATTTCATCCTGATCGTGATTTGTGTCATCTGGTTGATTCCCATACTTGGCATTCTGATTACCTCGTTCCGCCCCAGCGAAGATATCTTCCGCAGTGGCTGGTGGCAGGTTTTCCCCCACAAAGAGAATGTGGAGGTTGAGCGTATCGTCCTCCCGGAATCTGTAGACCTCGATGGTCCCTTTGAAATATTAGGCAAAACCGCCACCTTCGAAGAGTTTCGCAATACGGTTGAATTGGATGACGGCCGTCTGATTTCTTGGTATGGCAATAAACGCACTCGGACCGCTATTGTTTCTGAGAGACGTTGGGTCGGTTTTGCAACCAACCTGACCTTAAAAAACTACTCGGACGTGATCGGTGGAAAAACGATCAGTTATAAAAACGCTGAAGGACAAACCATCACCCGTACCGGGAACAATCTGGGTGGCGCTTTCCTCAACTCGTTGGCAGTCACCATTCCAGGCACGATTATCCCAATCCTGATTGCGGCATTCGCCGCATTCGGCTTTGCCTGGCTGGAGTTCCCCGGCCGGAACATCATCTTCACCATCATTGTGGCTTTGCTGGTAGTGCCTTTGCAGATTGCCCTGGTTCCTGTCCTCAAGGATTATGTGAGCATGGGACTCAATGGTACGTTTTTGGGCATTTGGTTGGCGCATACTGGCTTTGGTCTGCCGTTGGCTACCTACCTGCTCTTCAATTACATTAGCACTATTCCCCGTGAATTATTGGAATCCTCCTACATTGATGGAGCTTCCAACTTCACCATCTTTACTAAACTGATTCTGCCTCTGTCCGTTCCTGCTCTGGCATCCTTCGCCATATTCCAGTTCCTGTGGCTCTGGAACGACTACCTGGTTGCCCTGGTCTTCCTGGGAGAGAAGAACCAGACGGTCACCATCGCGGTTGCCAGTTTGGTTGGAGAAAAGGGACAGGACTGGCACTTGATGACCTCGGCAGCTTTTGTCAGTATGATCCTGCCTTTACTCGTCTTTCTGGGATTGCAGCGTTACTTCGTACGCGGCATGATGGCCGGCTCGGTCAAAGGTTAGCTCTTAATCATCACGCTGGTTCTTTTGGGACCAGCGTGATTGATTCAACAGAACCCTTGCCTATGGTTAAATGCGGGAGATTGGTTCAAAATGCCGATGGAATTTCTTTCCATGCTTGTTTTGTAACGCCCCCTCATTTTAAGAGACTAAAATTTGTTAAAAATAGAGTGATGTAAGAGGTGCGCCATGCTTCAAGAAACCCCATGGTACAAAGATGCTATTTTTATGGAACTCAACACCCGTGCCTTCAAGGATTCGGACGCTGATGGCTGGGGGGACTTGCCGGGTTTGACTTCCAAATTGGATTACATAAAAGCCTTGGGGGTGGATGCGATCTGGCTTCTGCCGATCATGCCTTCTCCGCTGCGGGATGATGGCTATGACGTCAGCGATTTTTGTGACATATTCCCTGCTTATGGCAATCTGGACGACTTCAAAAAGCTGATTGAACAGGCTCACGAACGGGGTCTGAAGATTATTGTGGAGATCATCCCAAATCATACCTCCGACCAACACCTTTGGTTCCAGGCTTCGCATGATCCGCAACACCCGCAGCACGCAAAGTACCGCGATTGGTATGTCTGGTCTGATAGCGATCAGAAATACACGGACGCAAGGATTATTTTTACTGACACGGAAAGCTCCAACTGGACTTATGACCCATTGAGGGGGCAGTACTTTTGGCACAGGTTTTATTCAACCCAGCCTGATCTGAATTACTATAACGAAGAAGTCCAGCAGGCAATGCTGGATGTGGTCAGGTTTTGGATTGATTTGGGGGCAGATGGACTGCGCGTAGACGCACCGCCTTACCTTTATGAGAGAGAAGGCACAAATTGTGAGAATCTTCCCGAAACCCACGCTTATCTGAAGCGCATGCGCAAGTTTGTTGATGACTACAGCCCCAACACGCTCCTGCTGAGCGAAGCTAACCAGTGGCCAGAGGATGTGATTGAGTATTTTGGCGACGGCGATGAAATGCACATGAACTTCCATTTTCCGCTCATGCCGCGGCTGTTTATGGCGCTGGCGAAGGCGGACCGCACACCGATTGAGGAGATCCTGGCTCGCACACCCGTTTTGCCGGAAGGCTGCCAGTGGGGGAGCTTTCTGCGCTGCCATGACGAGCTGACGCTCGAGATGGTAACCCCGGAAGAACGCCAGTGGATGTGGGAGTTTTACGCGCCTGATCCAAAGCAGCGGATCAACATGGGAATTCGACGAAGGCTTGCGCCTTTGTTGGACAATGACCAGCGGAAAATACTGTTGATGCACTCGATGCTGCTGACAATCGTGGGCTCGCCCTTCCTATATTATGGCGACGAAATTGGCATGGGGGATAACGTGGATCTGTTTGACCGGAATGGACTGCGCACGCCAATGCAGTGGGATGGCTCACTGAACGCCGGCTTTTCAGACGCGGATCCCGCGAAACTCTACGCGCCGGTGATCAAAGATGAAGTTTATGGGTATCAGCGGGTGAACGTAGCAGCACAGGAAGCTGACCCGGACTCCTTGCTTAATCGCCTGCGGCACATGATCAGGGTACGGAAGGAACACGCCCTGTTTGGCAGAGGAGATTTTGCCTGGAAAGCTTTCAGCTTTGACTCAAAGGCTGTGGTCGCTTATCAGCGATCCTGGCAAGGAGAACGGGTGGTGGTGTTGAACAATCTGAGGGGAGAGGAAGTGAGCGGCTGGATCCCGGAAACGGCCGCAGCGTTTACCGACCTCCTCAGCGGTGAAACCATCCTGCCTGGCGATTACACGCTTGCGCCCTACGCTTTTGTCTGGCTGAAGCCATTGGGTCCGGACCGGCCCAATGTTCCGACTGGTCCCAACGCCCCACAACCTGGCTATTTGGGATCAGATAAGCAGTAAAGACGTTCTGCATGGAGTGATCGGCATGGGACAAACTTTGAGCGAGTGTCTGCACCTGTGAACTTGGAATCATCTCTAACGAATTGCCTCTCCAGGCCTTTTTTACAACAGGACTATGTTTCCGATAAAAGTCCACTTTATGTACCACTCTATGCACAGGAAAGGTTACACTCTGCGTGTCCTTTAACCTTTTCTACCAATTAACTGCTAAACTATCCTTCTACTTTGGAGGTTGTTGATGACTCAAACTCTATTTGCCGGAATTGAAGGTGGGGGAACTAAGTTTGTATGCGCGGTCGCGGACGAAAACAACCACATCCTGGCTGAAACGCGCATCCCCACCACCAGTCCTGATCAAACACTCTCTGGATGTGCCGATTTTTTCCAAAACCAAAGCAGTCTAGGCACCCTGCAATCGCTGGGCATTGCTTGTTTTGGACCGCTGGACCCCCGTCCCACTTCAGAGGGCTATGGGCATATTCTTGCCACCCCAAAACCCGGCTGGGCTGGCGCGGATGTGGTGGGCTTTTTCAAGCAAAGACTCGACCTGCCCATTGCTTTTGATACGGATGTCAACGGCGCTGTTCTGGCTGAGTCCCTCTGGGGAGCGGGCAAAGGACTGAAAAATCTGGTCTATTTCACCATCGGCACCGGGATTGGGGCAGGCGTGATTGCTGAGGGCAATCTGGTGCACGGCTTCTTGCATCCCGAGATGGGGCATATCATGTTGGCGCGAGACCCTGAGCAGGATCCCTTCCCAGGGATTTGTCCTTTCCACGGCGCATGTTTCGAAGGGCTGGCTTCCGGTCCGGCGATTGAAAAACGCTGGGGTTTAAAAGGCGACCAACTGCCCCCGGAACACCCTGCCTGGGCATTGGAAGCTCATTACATCGCCCTGGCACTGGTCTCTGTGACCTGTGCCCTTGCCGCGGAAAGGATCATCCTGGGGGGCGGCGTTATGGCGCAGGAGCAACTGCTGCCGATGATCCGGGATAAATTTGCACTTTTACTCAATGGTTACATGCAGACACCCTTGATCGCGCAGAATCTTGAATCCTATATCGTCCTGACTGGCTTGGAAGGCAAAGCGGGTCTGTACGGCGCGTTTGCCCTGGCGCATCAGGCATTGGAGGCGGCTCAATGAAAGCTGGAATTTTAGACCTCCATCGCGAAGCCAGCCGCGTGCTGGCACGTCTCTTACCCAACTTGGAACAAGAGCTGACCGTTTCTATTCAAGGAGACCCACAAGCCTGGCAGGCTTTTAAACAGCATCTCGAAACCCATTTTGACCACCTGTTCCAACTTTATCATCGCCTTTACGGCAAACGCTATGACATGCTCTATCACTTTGAAAACCTGTTGAAAAGTATGGCACAGGCATCTTTTGAACGGCCTGCAGATTTGCGCGAGCTTGACCGGCAGCGAGAGCAGAACCCACTTTGGTTCCAATCCAACCAGGTGTTGGGCGGCGTGTGTTATGTGGATCTTTTCGCGGGCAACCTGGAAGGGATCCGCTCCAAAATTCCGTATTTCAAAGAGCTTGGACTGACATATTTGCACCTCATGCCCCTCTTTAAAATGCCTGAACCCGAAAACGATGGCGGTTATGCGGTCAGCTCTTTCCGGGAAGTTCATCCCCCACTGGGTAGCATGGCTGAATTGGCACTGCTTTCGCGAGAACTGCGCGCCGCAGGTATCAGTCTGGTGTTGGACCTGGTGATCAACCACACCTCCGATGAACATGAATGGGCACTCAAAGCCAAAGCTGGCGACCCGGATTACCGCGACATGTACGGCATTTTCCCAGACCGCACTGTGCCCGACCTTTACGAAAAAAATCTGAGAGAAATCTTCCCGGACGAACACCCGGGAGCTTTTACCTGGTTTGAAGACATCAACTCCTTGGTCTGGACCACTTTTCATTCCTATCAATGGGACCTAGATTATAGCAACCCGGTGGTTTTTAACCGTGTCAGCGAAGAGATGCTTTTCCTGGCTAACCAGGGAGTCGAGATCTTTCGGCTGGATGCGGTGGCGTTTATCTGGAAAGAATTAGGCACTTCCTGCGAGAACCTCCCGGAGGCGCACACCATTTTGCAGGGGTTCAATGCCATCACGCAGGTGGTTGCCCCTTCCATCCTGTTCAAATCTGAAGCCATTGTGCATCCGGATGAAGTGATCAAGTACATATCCCCTTTGGAATGCCAACTTTCCTATAACCCCCTGTTGATGGCGCTGCTTTGGAACAGCCTGGCAACGCGCGAGGTCAATTTGCTTTCGCAGGCACTGGAAGAACGATTTGAACTCCCTGAAGGAACCGCTTGGGTCAATTACGTGCGCTGTCACGATGACATCGGCTGGACTTTTTCAGATGACGATGCCGCCAGGTTGGGTATCAATGCCTACGACCACCGCCGCTTTTTGAACGAGTTCTACCGGGGTCGGTTCACGGGCAGTTTTGCGCGCGGACTTCCCTTCCAGGAAAATCCCAAGACAGGCGACTGCCGCATCTCAGGCACTTGCGCCTCATTGGCTGGGCTTGAAAAAGCCTTGATTGAAGAAGGACCAGAAGAAGTTGCGTTGGCCATCAAGCGCATTCTCCTGCTGCACTTCGTGGTGATGACAGCTGGCGGGATCTCCCTGATTTACCTTGGGGACGAAATCGCCACCTTGAATGATTACTCCTACCTTGAGGACCCAAAACACAAGAACGACAGCCGTTGGGTGCACCGCCCTGCGGCGGACCCTGAACGCTACTCGCAGCGGATGGATGCTAACACCATTCCTGGGCGTGTCTTTCAGGGAATGCGCGAACTGATCGCGCTGCGCAAAGCCTTACCTGGGTTGGCTGGAGGAAAACTGGAAGTGATCGATACCCGAAGTGGATCTGTTCTGGGTTTTGTCCGGGTTAATCAGGGCGAAAAACTACTGATCCTGGCGAACTTCAGTGAACGGGAACACGCTATCCCCGAGTGGGTGGTCAGGCAAAACATGTTGGATCATAGAAGCATTTTGTTTGGCAAGCCGGAATTTACGGAGGGCGGCACCCTCTGGCTCCCGCCCTACGAGTGTGTCGTGTTTGGGTAAGCTGTTTATTTTTATGAAGAAGACGACGGTTTACTTGTCCTTTATCTCTTGACTATACCCCGACTCAATGTTAACCTAATGCTATGACAACCCTCTCCCTTACAACTGATTTTGGAAATTTAAACGGCTTTGTCGGCACGATGAAAGGGGTGATCTGGGGGATTGCTCCGGATGTCAAGATTGCCGACATCAGCCATGAAATTCCCGCCCAAGATATTCGAACAGGATCGATTGCGCTTTGGCGCGCGTCGGCGTATTTCCCTGCGGGTTCGGTCCATGTGGCGGTCATTGATCCGGGTGTGGGCACAAAAAGGCGGGCCATCGCCGCGAAATTGGGCGACCAGTATTACGTGCTGCCGGATAATGGTTTAATCACTCCTATGCTTGAGGATGCTGAAGCGTCTGGTGTGGAGGTTCGCATCGTTCACCTGGACAAGCCCGAATATTGGCTGTCGCGCGTTTTTACGACCTTTCATGGACGCGACATTTTTGCGCCGGTTGGCGCGCATCTGGCTGCCGGTGTCCCGCTGGAGATGCTTGGAACGGTGATCGATGATTCGGTACGGTTGCCCTTGCCCAAACCGGTAAAGACTGAGGAGGGGATTGAGGGCAGCATTGTTGTCATTGACGTGTTTGGCAACTGTTCGACCAACGTGCGCGTCTCAGAGTTGAGTGACCTTGAAAATGCCACGTTAACTATTGGCGGGCAGGTTATTCGGGGAGTATTACCCTCCTACGGGCATGCAAAAATCGGCGATCTTGTGGCCGTAACGGACAGCGAGGGTTTCATCGAGGTTGCTGTAGTGAACGGCAGTGCCGCTAAGACTCACGGCATCAAGCTGGATGATAAAGTAGGGATCCGCTTCAATGCCTGAGCCGCAAGCTCCGCCCCTGGTTATTCGAGACCTTGGTTTTCGTTACAACTCACGGCGAACACCAGCGATTGAGGACGTCAACCTACAATTAGAACCCGGAAAGGTGGTTTTACTGGCTGGGTCTTCAGGCTGCGGCAAGACGACCTTAATGCGCTGCGTGAACGGACTCATCCCGCATACCTATCATGGTTATATGCAGGGGGAGATCGAGCTATACGGGAAGTCGGTCAAGGAGATGGGGCTTTCGGATATCTCGAAGCATGTCGGAACCCTGCTTCAGGACCCTGAACGTCAAATTTTAGGCACCTATGTGATCAACGAGGTCTGCTTTGGGCTCGAGTCGCAGGGAATGCCCCGCGAAGAGATGATCCCGAGAGCAGAGAAGGCTCTGGAACGGCTGCATATTTTGCATCTGAGGGACAAGGAAACCCATTACACATCAGGCGGCGAAAAGCAAAAAGTTGCCCTGGCGGGTGTGCTGGCGATGGAACCAAGTATTCTGCTTCTGGATGAACCCCTGGCGTCGTTGGACCCGGCATCGGCAAGGGAGGCTTTGCTGGCTTTCAGAGAATTAGCAGACGAAGGCTTATCCATTCTTTTGGTGGAGCATCGGGTTGAGGACGTGCTGCAGATCAATCCTGAAAAGGTCATCTACATGGATAATGGGCGCATCACCTATGAAGGGGATGTGGATGGGTTGTTGGAAAATGCCGATTACACCCGCATTAAGTTGCCAGCTCAAACAGTTATGCGGCGGGCAAAAGGTTCGCCATCCAAGCAATGCCACCTGGCTGTGCCAGCTCTGGATATATCCAGCGAACCGCTGGTCTCTTTCCGGGACGTCAGTTTTCGTTACAAAGCCGATAGCCCTGAAGTTCTGCATGGAATCAACCTGGATGTGCGGGCAGGAGAGGTGATCGCGATCCTGGGACATAACGGCTCGGGCAAGACCACCACAGTTAAACAGGCATTGGGGCTGCTCAAGCCCACCAGCGGACACGTGCTGCTTGAGGGTGTGGAAACAAAGAAAACCACCGTCGCAAATGCCGCCAGGACGATTGGATACGTCTTTCAAAGTCCGAGCCAGATGTTGTTCGCCCCGACAGTACGCGAAGAACTGGCTTTTGGACCAGAAAACCTGGGAATGAGCAAAGAGAAGGTAGCGGAGAATGTGGACTGGGCAATTGAGACCGTACATCTTGAGGAAGAACTGCCCACACCCCCTCTGGCGCTTTCATTTGGGCAGCAAAAGCGCGTCTCGATTGCTTCGGTACTTTCAATGCGGTCGCGTATTTTGATGATGGACGAACCCACAGCAGGCCAGGATTATTGGAATTATCAGTCCTTCATGGATACCATTTTGCAGACTCCCGGATTTGACGCGATTTTGTTCATCACGCACGATTTGGATTTGGCACTAACTTATGCCAACCGGGTGGTTGTACTGTATGGTGGGCAAGTAGTGGCAGACGGCAGTCCGCACGAGGTCTTTGCGGATGATGAGCAGCTAATGCAATGGCGTTTGCTCCCAACTTCGCTGCTCAAATTAAACAGGCAAATGTATGCACAAACAGGTCAATTCCTGCGAGTTGAAACTTTGAGCCAGCTGGCAGGTTAAATATTTATCAATCATTAATCCAAGGAGGAAGTTATGTATTCAAATGAAGTAATCCAGCAGGAAAAGAAACCTTTGTGGCGATTTGGCACGAAGGAAGTTGTGTATGCTGCCATAGGTGCCGCACTTTACGCGGTGGTCACCTGGGCATTCAATGTCTGGCAGATTCCCGGCGCAGGCAATGTGGGCATTCGCCCGGCAGTGGTCATTCCGATGTTCTTCGGCATCGCTTTTGGTCCGATTGTGGGACTTATCACTGGTTTTGTGGGCAATATCCTTGCCGATTTGCTTAGCGGTTATGGTTTCTGGATCTGGTGGGATCTCGGGAACGGCATCATGGGCTTGATCCCAGGCTTGTTCTCTGTGTTAATCACCGATTTCAAAGGTGGGCGCTCGGTCCTGCTGGCTGAAATCTCGGTGGTGTTGGGTGTGCTGTTGGGAATGGGTGTGGCTGCCATCTCGGAGATGTGGGTGTCAGGCGCGGACATGAACACTGTCATCTTTGCAAACTTCCTGCCGGCCTTCATTACCAATGTCCTTTGGGGCTTGGTGTTGTTACCATTGTTGATGGTAGCGTACTCCGCGATTGTCACACAAAGCGGTCGGTAATCAGTTTTTATGAGTCCAGGCGGTCTGTCAGGCCGCCTGGACCATAAACGACTATGCTTGTCGCCTGGAATTATCGCTACCGAAACAGTCTGATCGACCGCATTGATCCGCGGGCTCGGTTCATCTTCTCGTTCGCGGTGCTGCTGGCTGCCACCAGCACCTGGAATCCATTATTGCTGGCGATCATTTTTTTGATTTCTGTACTCTGGTATGCCTCGGCAAAACTTTCCTGGCAGGATACCAAACGCGGATGGCTGATGATCTCCATTTTGCTTTTCACGATGATTGTGGTGAACACGATTATCACGGGTGGTGGAGCTGGCGGGGTCGTGCCGGAGGGGGGGCAGCTTGTTTTGCCTGAGGGCTTTAACCTCTTTGGACGGCACATGACTTTTGGGCTGACCGTTGAGCGCCTATGGTTTGCAGTGGCGCAGTTGATGCGCATTTTGTCGATCTCCCTGGTTTTCATTATGATCCCTTACACTATGGATTCACGTGCCTATGGGGTGACATTTCGCAAACTTGGGTTGCCAGACAGGCTTGCCTACACGATGGAACTCTCGTTTCGCTTCATTCCGACCCTGGCGCGCAATTTTCAGGTGACGCTGGACGCTCAGCGGGCACGCGGATTTGAGTTGGACTCTGCTAAAGGCGGCGTTTTCAACAAGATCAGACGCATCGCGCCATTGATCATCCCCGTGACGATGAACGCGATTGTGTCCAGTGAGGATATTGCCAATGCGATGGATCTGAGGGGGTTTGGTCAACAGAAGCGCACATGGCTTTATGAGCTCAAGTTCCACTGGTGGGACTACGCGGTAATCGGGTTCGCGGTGGTGCTGCTTTTGGTGGTGCTGTACCTTGCTTATGGGCAAGGCATGCGGCTGTTTGAAGTGCCGCAGTGGTGGTATGGATTGTTTAATTGAATTTTAGGCATGGGCTCTTTGAACTGCCAATCGCTGTCATTCTGCGCCTTATTTGCGAAGAATCTG
>DJGU01000109.1:8243-26038 GCA_002432795.1 Anaerolineaceae bacterium UBA5838 | reverse complement strand
ACGGACTTTTGAAACGCATACTATTCTATGCCTGTCATGACCTGAGTTGAGTTTAAGGTACAATTCTTGTGTTCAAGGATGGAAGATATGAAAAAAACCCCTGGAATCCTGCTTGTTTTACTCACGGCAACATTGCTGATGAGTGCATGTGTTGCTCCAGCCCCCCGTGCATTGACAGACGCGGAAAGGACCGCAATCGCGGGTACGGTTACCGCAGTTTTCTCGACCAATTCAACTGTTAAAGTTCTCCCCAGCGATACGCCAACCCCTGCCCCCACCGAAACTTCACTGCCTGAGCCCACTCCAACTCCGGCTGTACCGGTTGGTCCGGACTCTTACCCCGAGGGCGTCAACCCCCTGACGGGTCTGGAGGTGGAAGACCCCGAGCTGCTCAATCGCCGCCCGGTCATCATGAAAATTTCCAACCACCAGATCAACTATCAACCACAGTCGGGTCTTTCCTCCGCTGATCTGATTTTTGAATATTACATCGGTTGGGGAGCCAACCGTTTTGCCGCGCTCTACTACGGGCAGGACAGCGACCGGATTGGTCCTGTACGCTCGATCCGCCGGGTTGATGGTCATCTTGGCAGCCTCTACCAGGCTGTGGTTGGTTCCACTGGCGGAGATGGTAACGACGTTTTGCCCTATCTCTATAACTACATCCCAGGCCGCTACTTCCTGGATAAATATCTCTGCCCTGGCGTTTGCGACGATGGTCGTAACGTGGTTTACAGCGTTTTTGGCGATTCATCCGCGCTCTCGCAGTACTTTATCAACCAGGGTTATGGGCTCGACAACCCGGATCTGAGCGGTATGGCTTTCAGCGCATCCCCTCCGAAAGGTGGCGCAGCCGGTGCCAGTGCCTGGATCACTTTTGGGGCGGGTGAGGGGAGCGAGTTTGTCTATGATGAAGCCAGTGGGAAATACCAGCGTTTTGCGATGGACGAAACCACCAGCAACGTGTACGGACCTTCGATCGATCAGAACACTGGCGAACAACTTGCGTTCTCCAACCTGATCATCATCAATGTTCCTTACACAGAATATAAGACCACGCTCCACAGCATCGACCTGATTGGCAACACCAACGGTCTGCCTGCCACGGTTTTTCGCGATGGCAAAGCTTATGAGATCACCTGGAAAGCCCCAAGTTCCACTAAGCCGATTCAGTTTTTTGATGGGGTTGGCAGCCCATTCCTGCTCAAACCAGGTAATTCCTGGATTGTCCTGCTTGGCACCAGTTCACTGGTGAACATCGAAGGAGGGGAGTGGAGCTTCACGTTTAGCATTCCATAACAAGGTGCGAACACTCATTGTTTCTGATATTCATGCCAACCTGACCGCCTTTGAAGCCGTCCTTTCTGATGCTGGCAGCTACGATCAGGTCTGGTGCCTGGGCGATGTGGTGGGGTATGGACCGGACCCGAACGAATGCATTGCTCTGTTGCGTCAGCAGCCTGGCTTGCGCTGCATCATGGGCAATCATGATGCTGCCCTGATGGGTTATATCGATCTGCAAGCCTTTAATGATCAGGCTGCCAGGGCAGTCACGATTCAATCTGAACTGCTAAGCCAGGAATCACGCTATTTTTTGGAGCTGCTTGATATCGTGATCGAAGAGGGTGAGATTACCTTCGCGCACGGCAGCCCGCGTGAACCGATTTGGGAATACGTGGTCAGCGGGCGCATCGCCAATGAAAACTTCTCGGCTTTCCTTACCCAAATTTGCCTGGTGGGTCACTCCCATATCCCCTCAATTTTTGTCCAAAATCCCCACGGTCGCCCAACTATCCTGACCCCCCAAAATGCCGACCGATGGCGATCTGATAAACGTTTCATCCTCAACCCGGGCTCAGTAGGTCAGCCGCGCGATCGCAATCCGAAGGCGGCATATGTCATTTGGGATGATCAGGATGACACCTGGCTTTTCAAGCGCGTGGCGTATGACGTGGAATCCGTCCAAAAGCGCATCCTTGAACTGGGTATACCTTCCAGGCATGCCACGCGGCTCAGCCAGGGGATTTGAGCTCTTGCAGGAACAAATTTAGCTATTTTTCGTCTATAGGGTGGAAGAGAAAACAAAAGGAGACAAAATGAAGAAGAAAATTTTGCTATTAGCTTTGATTTCGATGTTGATGGTATCTGCATGCAGTTCCGCCTCAAGGGACATACTCAGTGAAGCAGTCGAAGCTCCTGCTCCCATTCCAGGCTATCCCCCTGTTGAAGAAGAGGTTTGGAACAAAGATGAAGGTGGAACCGCTTATGATGCTGCCGGGCAGCAAGCCCAGGTGGAGAGAGTGGTGTTGAAGACTGCTGAGATCACTGTCTCTGTCGCCAAGCCGAACGATTCCATGAAGGAAATTTCTGAAATGGCAAGCCGCCTGGGTGGCTTCGTGGTCAATTCCTACACCTGGAAAGATCAGGACTATTCCAGCGGTCGTTCCTACGACAAAGCCACTATTACCATCCGGGTTCCTGCGGATAAACTCGATTCGACCCTGGCTGAAATTCGCGCCATGAGTGCCAATGGAACCGAGGGAGTCATATCCGAAAGCCAGTCCGGGCAGGATGTGACCTCAGATTTCGTCGATTCCGAATCGCGTCTGCGCAACCTGAAAGCCGCTGAAACACAGCTGATGGAACTGATGGAAAACACCACTGATCTTGCAAACACTATGGAGGTTTTTCGCGAGCTGACCAATATCCGCGGGCAAATTGAGGTGCTGCAGGGGCACATCAATTACCTGAAAGAATCAGCTGCCCTTTCCTCAATCGCGATTACGCTTGTGGCTGAGGCCTCCCTGCAGCCGATTGAAATCGGCGGATGGAAACCTCAGGGCGTGGTGCGTGAGTCGCTGGTGAAATTGGTTCGCAGTTTCCAGAACCTGGTGGATTTCCTGATCCGTTTCGGCATCACCTGCCTGCCCTTCCTGATCCCGCTGGGTTTTGGTATCTACTTCCTGGTGAAAGCCCTGCGCAAGCGCTCTGCCAATCGCCCAAGCAAGCGAAATCACAGGGATATGGCATACCCAGCCACGGATGAGGCGAATTTAGCAGCACCTGAAGAAAAGATATAACCAGTTTTGTAAATATCACAACCTCCCTCTTGCAGGGCGGTTTTTTTTGTAATAACTTGTCTATTACAGACTTTGCCGTAGGTCAGGTACCTCTTTTGTACCTGGCATTGCGAATGTTGTCACTGTAAAAACCCAATTGGGCAAAAGACAGAACTG
The DNA here is from genome assembly GCA_002432795.1 of Anaerolineaceae bacterium UBA5838. Taxonomy (GTDB): domain Bacteria; phylum Chloroflexota; class Anaerolineae; order Anaerolineales; family Anaerolineaceae; genus Mesolinea. The sequence goes on along the minus strand of DJGU01000109.1, from coordinate 22,802 downwards.
TTAAAAAGAGACCTTAATCATCGCCGGATTTGCCAGGCTTACCGCTATACTGATTACATTCTCAGTTTCCTGGATCCAATAAACCTCATCTTTGCCAATGCTGACTGCGGAAGGAACGGAGGGGCAATAAAGATAGACCCTGCCTTCCGCTTCCCGCCCCAGGTCCAGCTTAAAAGTAAGGTTTGAGCCGCGTACCTTCCATGATTGCAGTTCAATCATCTGCGAGATATGCAGATCACTTCCCAGGTAGGCAATCTTTTGCAGCGGGCTGAAGGTCACCAGGCGCACCCCATGGGCAGGCACCGCGCGGAAAACGTAGTCCGAATCCACGTTAGCCCATTCGCCTGTCCAAAACTCGCGCATCAGCCAGGATTGCCCACCAAGCCCAAACGCGTTCATCTCCAGTGCCAAATCTTGAGGCTTGTCTGACCAGTTGAAAAGCGCAACCACCTGTCGCTTGCCAGCCGGGGTCTGCAGCACCTGGCGCAATTTAGAGGGCATGGAGCTCTCAAAAAGGTCCAGCACCTGGGGATTTGGCGGCATCACTGGCAGCAAACTTTGGGCAAGCTTCAGTCGGTCCTCGTCGAGTTGGCTCATGTCGTCCGAGAGCAAAACTGCTCCACCGCTCAGGCTGATGGCGCTCGCCAGGGACTGCACTTCGGGCAGTGTCAGCTTTGAATCCGCCCGCACCAGCAGGCAGTCCGGATCGTTTACCCACCAGTGAGGGTCCATCGGCGCGCGCGTGATGATGTTCTGGATGGCATTGCGGGCGCAGGGCATGTTGGGCTCATTGCGGACAGGTTTTTTGATGCCGAAGGCATTAGGCTCCCACTCCGGGCTGACGTCCGCGCTGACGCGCATCATGTCAAAAATGCCGATACCCGGTCCAATTGGGCAGCCACAACCCAGCAGGACTACGTCGCTGCCGGCTTCTTCGCGGATTAATTCCAGGGCATGGCGCAGGATCTGCGCGCGGGTTTTGGTGGGGTCATAATGCGGGCCTGGCAAAGCGGCCGCATAGAGAAAGTCCAGCTTGAGATAAGGGAAACCCCATTCTTGCACTGCTGTTCGGATGACGTCGCGGACATAGCCCAGCGCATCCGGATGAGTCAGGTCAAGCGCGCGTCCCAGCCCACCCCAGACGAAGCCACTGTTAACGGGAAGTCCATTTTCTTTACGCAGCAGCCAGTTTGGATGCCTGCGGATCAACTTTGACCGCGGCTGCAGGATGAATGGAGCCAGCCAGATCCCGGGCGTCAGACCTTGCGCGCGAATATCTTCCGCAAGACCAGCCACTCCGTCCGGAAAATCAGGATCAAACTCAAACCAGCTGCCCACGTCCTGCTCGAAACCATCATCAATCTGGAAAAATTTCAAGGGAAGACGGGGCTTCAATTGGTTTACAGCATCGAGATTACTCCTGAGCTCTGCGGGAGTGATGTTTTGGAAATAGTAGTACCAGCTGCACCAACCCAGCGGGGTTTCGATGCGCTTCCTGACTTCATTTTCCCGGGCGACTGCTTCAAAATAGACTTTGAATGGTTCAGGATCTGAGCTGTCAAAGAATTGCCACGCCAGCCAATCGCTGCCAAGGCTTGCCCCTGCCCGCAGCTCGATCTGATCGGCATTTGCCCAGACCCGCAGGTCTGGCTCGGGATGCAGAGTGGAAAGTAGCGATCCAAACTGCTCCTTTTGGGATAAAAAACCGCAGATCAGGCCGACCTTTGCTTTGTGATCAATGATTGCGCCAAACATATCGGATGAGAACTGCGAGTCTTTGCGCGTGACCGGCGTTCCGGCGTCATAGAGCATTGGGGTTGAAAGACCCTTCAGCCAGCTGCGGGTTTGCTTTTCGCCATATTGCCAGGTGTTGCTGGGCGACCAGCTTTGCCAGCCATTGCTGAAAAAAGCCGTCCTTTCGGGTCGCTCCTCCGAAAAATGCAGCTCGCCCGCCCGCAAGGCGCCGAAGGTCATTTTGTCGGGGTGGAAAACCTGCTCCGAGTGATTGCGGATTTCCATGCGCTGAAGGAGCAAGGGTTGATCGGCTGGCAAGGCAAATTCCACTAACCATTCCAGGTCGACTGATTCTGCCCGGTAGAGGGCGGAAACAATTTGCAGTAGTCCCTGTCGGGGGTCATCCCGCTGCTCCTGGCTGATGGATTCAAGTTTTACGGTTGGATGCTCTGCACTGCTGCTGAAACTCAGGTTGTAGCGTGCATTTTTCAGGCTTGCACCCGGGAAGCGCAGGCTCTCGAGGAAAAAAGTGCCAGCCTCAGGGTCAAGCACAAAATCCAGCCAGGCGTTTGACAGTCGGGTCATTTGGCGTACCACCTTTCCAGGATCTCGCTGAATGGGATTGGACCTTCGCGAAGTAGTTTTGGTTCTTTGCCCAGGCAGTCTACAATCGTCGAAGCCTGTCCGCCTGAGAGTTGACCCCCATCCAAAATCAGATCAACCGTTCCATCAAGCTGTGACAACACGCCCTCGGCATCCCGCGGGTTTTCGTAGTCGGAAAGATTAGCGCTGGTGACCGCCAGCGGACCGGTTTGATCGAGCAAGGAGAGTGCCACCGGATGGTCTGGCATGCGTACAGCCAGCCCGGGGTAGGGTGTCAGATCCTTGGGTAATCCGGGATGTTTAGGCAGCACCAGTGTGAGCGCGCCTGGCCACCACTCTTGCATCAGCCTGCTTGTCCGCTCGGGTAAACCCGAAACCAGCCCAACTAACTGGTCAGGATGGCTGATCAGGACCGGGATCGCTTTGGTCATGGAGCGTCCTTTGGCAGCATAAACTTTCTGCAGGGCACTTGGCATATGGGGGTCACAACCCAGTCCGTAAAGCGTGTCGGTGGGGAAGGCGATCAGCCCGCCAGCACGAACAACTTCGCAGGCAAGAGCGATGGCATCGGCGTGGGCGGCAGAAATGAGCTGTGTTTTCATGAAACCTCGATCCTCACCAGGCGGTCTAATCCAGCCAGATCCTGCAGCAAGCGGTTATCCGCTTGCGGAAAAGCCATTTTTGCCTGAGCGAGCGTTTGCGCGCCGAGGGTGGCTTCGGTTTCAAGCAAGACCAAACCCGGGCGATTCAGCCTTGGGGGGAGCTGCTCAAGCAGGCGGCGGATCAGGCTCAGGCCGTCTTCGCCGCCGTCAAGCGCCAGGGTTGGCTCGAAACCAAGCGTGTTGACTTGCTCGAGTTTCGCGCTTGGAATGTAGGGCAGGTTGGCGCAGACGATGTCAAAAGATTGATCCCCGGGGGGTAACAGGTCTGCCTGCCCAAAAGTGATCTGGTCTTTAACCTGGAGCGTTTCGGCGTTCTGCCTGGCGATTTCAAGCGCCTCAGCAGAAAGGTCGGTGGCGGTTAATGTAAGCCAGAGTTTGCGCGTAGCTAACGTAATGGCAATGCAGCCGGAGCCAGTGCCCACGTCCAGCACTGTTTTCGCCTCGGGGTGTGCATCCAGCCAGCTGAGGGCTTGCTCAACCAACAGTTCGGTCTCCGGTCGGGGGATCAGCACTGCCGGGCTGACGGCAAAATCCAGCCCAAAAAAAGCCTGCTTACCAGTCAGGTATGGCAAGGGCTCGCCTATCTGCAGGCGCCTGACTAAGCGCTCTAAATGCGCTTTTTGCTCAGGGTTGAGGTGTGTTTCGGGGTGAGCCAGGACCCAGGTTTTGGGTTTCTGCAGCACATGCGCCAGCAATATCAGCGCCACCTGGTAGGGCTGCTCAATGCAATTAATTGCAGAGGGCAGGCTGGTTTCAGTCATTGGTTTCGAAATTTGCCAGGCGTTCGGCTTCTTCGGCGTGTTGCAGCTCCTCAATGAAAGTGTCCAGTTCGTAGCCTTCCATCACGCCAGCAATGTTATAGGAAGAGATATTGATGCGGTGATCAGTCACACGGGATTGGGGATAGTTGTAGGTGCGGATCTTCTCTGAGCGTTCACCGCTGCCAATCTGCGAACGCCGGGTGGCATCAAGTTCGTTTTGCCGCTTTTCCTGCTCCATCTCGTATAAACGCGCCTTGAGGACGCTCATCGCGCGCAGACGGTTCTGCAACTGCGAACGTTCGTCCTGGCAAGCCACAATGATGCCAGTCGGCTTGTGGTGGATGCGCACGGCAGTCATATTCTTCTGCACGTTTTGTCCGCCAGCCCCAGCCGATTTATAAACATCAATCTCGATATCGGAATCGGGGATGTCGATTTCAACATCGTCGACTTCTGCCAATACTGCCACTGTGACAGTGGAAGTGTGAATGCGCCCCTGTGATTCGGTTTCGGGCACGCGCTGCACGCGATGCACACCGGATTCAAACTTGAAGCGCGAATAGGCTCCGCGCCCTTTAATGGAAAAGGTGACTTCCTTGTAGCCGCCGATGCCTGTTTCGTTTGAGGAGATGATCTCAGTTTTGTAGTGATGAATGTCGGCGTACTTCAGGTACATACGCAGCAAATCGGATACGAACAGCCCAGCCTCGTCGCCGCCGGTGCCGGCACGTATTTCAATGATCACGTTGCGATTATCGCGTGGGTCCTTGGGGATCAGCATGCTTTTGAGTTCAGTTTCCAGCTCTTGCTGGCGGTTTTTGAGTTGGTCTAACTCAAGGTGTGCCATCTCGAGCAGTTCGCCTTCTGCGATGCTTGTCAATTCTTCAGTTTCTTCGATTTTTGCATGGTTTTCCTTGTACTCACGGGCAAGGTTAACTATTGGCTCCAGGTCGGAGCGTTCTTTGGAAAGCTCTGCCACGAGCTGAAAGTCCGTGCCGGCTTCTGCCAGGCGGCGGTCAAGCTCTGCAAAACGGTCGAGGATTGCTTCAAGTTTATCTAACATAGTTCTTCTCAATTATTCAATCAAATTCGGTATGAGATTATATCATCCCGCGCAGGGTCTGTCATTATGAGCGGGACACATTATGAGCGGGCATCCTGTCATTCTTTGCCGGAATCTGTCATTCTGAGCCTCTTTTGCGAAGAATCTTAAGATGAAAAGTAAGATCCTTCACTGCGTTCAGGATGACAAACGCGTTATCACGCTGAATAGGAATCCTCCCACACTGAGCCGTTATCTGTCATTATGAGCTTCTTTTGCGAAGAACCTTAAGGGTAAACAGTGTAAGATCCTTCGTTCCTCAGGATGACAAGCCCACAGCCCCTGTCATTCTGAGCCTCTTTTGCGAAGAATCTTAAGGGTAAACAGTGCAAGATCCTTCGTTCCTCAGGATGACAAGCCCACAAACCCTGTCATTATGAGCTTCTTTTGCGAAGAACCTTAAGGGTAAAAAGAGCAAGATCCTTCGCAAGCTCAGGATGACAAACATTTTCTAAAGGATTACAGCCAAATTGTCTCTTTAGGTAATTGATTGCCTAAAACGCTTTAGGGGTAAAGAGCCTTTTGTCTTTGATAGGGAAAAACCTGAAATTCTCAATATGGCAAGTAAAATAACTAAGAGCAAAAAACACAATGAGGAAAAGAACTGTTGATGAAGACTTACTATGTTTACATGGTTACTAACTGGAATAACAAAGTCTTGTACACGGGAGTTACGAATGATCTTGCCCGAAGAATTTATGAGCATAGAGAAAAGAAAGTTCGTGGTTTTACCAGTCGTTACAATTTAAAGAAGTTGGTATTTTTTGAATCGAACACTGACATCAATGCTGCGATCGCGAGAGAAAAGGAAATCAAGGGCTGGGTGCGTAGCAAGAAAGATGCATTGATTGCGACGATGAATCCTGATTGGAATGATCTGGCCGTTGAGTATGGAATTATTAGCGAATAAAAAATTAAAACCACATTCTGAGGTGGATTCTAAGGTGCGTAGCAATTCTGTGCCAACACCTTGTCATTTTGCGCAGGGTCTGTCATTCTGAGCCTCTCTTGCGAAGAATCTTAATGAAAAAAATAAGATCCTTCACTGCGTTCAGGATGACAAAACCCTGCCGCACTGAGCAGCCACCTTGTCATTCTGAGCCTCTTTTGCGAAGAATCTCAATATGAAAAAAGCAAATCCTTCGCAAGCTCAGGATGATAAGCCTAGATACCCTGTCATTCTGAGCCTCTTTTGCGAAGAATCTCAAGATAAAAAAAGCAAGATCCTTCACTGCGTTCAGGATGACAAATTCTCTGTCACACTGGGCAGCCACCTTGCCATTCTGAACCCGCATCCTGTCATTCTGAGCTTCTTTTGCGAAGAATCTTAAGGGTAAACAGTGCAAGATCCTTCACTACGTTCAGGATGACAAACAAACTATTATTCAAGGCCTCTTTTGCGAAGAATCTTAAGGGTCAAAAAAGCTAGAAGAGTCAACAAAACAAGATTCTTCACTCCGTCCAGACCAGCTAAAGCCTCTTGCATAATTACATTTTCTTATCCAAAAGCGACAGTGTATAATAGCGCCCAGGAACATCATGCAGCTATATCTCATCCGTCACGGACAGTCCACTAACAACGCCCGCTGGGAAACGCAGGATGGTTCTGCCGCTTCCCTCTCCTCTGACCCAACCCTGACTCAAAAGGGTGTGCGGCAGGCAGAACTGGTGGCTGATTTTCTTGCTCAATCCAAGCCCGGTGAAGAAGACTTCTGGCGCGACCCGCAAAACAGGCGCGGCTTTGGGCTTACCCACATTTACTGCAGCCTGATGAAGCGCGCCATTCAGACTGGCAGCATTATAGCGAACAGGCTCAACTTACCACTGGTGGGGTTGCCCGAGGTGCATGAAGTGGGCGGCATTTTTCTTGAATCTGTGATCAATGACGCTGTTGAGGTCAGCTGGGAGCAGGGCGTTGATCAGGAATTTCTTTCGACCCATTATCCTCATCTTTCCATGGCGCAGCCTATCGACAGCAAAGGCTGGTGGCCCGGCGGTAAGGAAGACAAGAGCCTGCCGTTGAAGCGCGCTCAGGGGGTATTGAATTGGATCAAAGAACACCATCTTGGCTCTGATGATCGAGTCGCGATTGTGACACACGGCGGTTTCAGCAATTATCTTTTGCGTGTTATGCTCCGGATTTCTCCGGAGGAGCCCGATAATCGTAAGCTGGATTATCGACTAATCTATAACAATTGTGCCATCAGCCGCTTCGATTTCGTTGACGATCGCATCCTGATGGTCTATCACAATCGTGCTGATTTCCTGCCGGATGACCTGATTACTTAATGCTATTGCCTGAGAATTCCAATGCCTGCAGTATTTATCACCCAATTTTTATATCGACCTCATCCCTCTGCCTGGTGTTCCGATGACTGAGTGCATCAGGAATCAACACCTCCCGGGCGTCTATCCCATGCTGTTTGAGACCTGGCTTATCTCTGGTAAAATTACAGCCAGGAGCCTGCTTGAGGCAGAAAGTAATTAACAATGCCTTTTTACGTAAACATTCTCACAATCTTTATCCTGTTCCTTTTCAACGCTCTCTTTGCAATGTACGAGATTGCCATGGTTTCCTCGAAGAAGACGCGCCTGGTGGCTCGCGCTGAAGACGGGCAAAAGGGCGCTTCGGTTGCAATGGAGCTTCTACAGGACCCTGACCAGCAATACCTCTCCGCGATTCAGATCATGATCACAATGATCGACACCCTGGCTGGCGGTATTGGAGGCGCTCAGCTTTCACGACCACTGGCTGAGGTATTCAAACAAGTCACCTGGTTGGCGCCTTTCGCTGAAACTGTCTCTCTGATTCTTGTTGTGATTGTCATCACTTATTTTTCAATTGTCATTGGTGAATTGATCCCCAAACGCATCGCTGTGAGTAAGCCTGAAGATGTCGTAACCAGGCTTTCCCCGATGATCAAGCGCTTGTCGCGGGTTATGCGCCCGCTCACCAAGCTTCTGAGTGCCTCAACCAATCTGGGCATCAAGGTTTTCAATATCGATATCACCAGGGAGCCAGCCATCACTGAGGAAGAACTTAAAGGCTACATCCAGGAAGGGCGGCAGACCGGCGTCTTTGATGAAGCTGAGCAAACTATGGTGTCTGGTGTTTTTCGCTTTACTGATCGCCGTGTGGACGCGATCATGACCCCACATACTGAATTGGACTGGATCGATCTGGATGACGATCACGACACGATCGTGAAGGAGTTGATGGAAAGCAGCTATTCCCGTCTGCCTGTCGCTCATGGCGATTTGGATCGCTCAATGGGGTACGTCAACACCAAGGATTTACTCGGCGTCGATATCCACAACCCGGAATTCAATCTCGAAGATTACGTTCGCCAACCCTTATTCTTCCCTGGCAACATGCAGGCTGTCAAGGCGTTTGAGCAATTTCGCGAAACTGGCATTCACCACGCCCTGGTTCTGGATGAGTACGGTGGTGTGGAAGGTTTTGTGACACTTTATGACATCCTGGAATCGATTGTTGGCGATATCCCGCTTGATGAATTTGATACTGATCAGGACGCTATTCAGCGTTCAGATGGAACGTGGTTGTTTGATGGTCTGATTCCGATTGACGAGCTTAAAGAAATCCTGCATGTGGACGAATTGCCCGAAGAGAACCAGGCTGGTTTCCAGACTCTGAGCGGCTTTGTTATGAATCAGATGGGACGCATCCCCAAAACCGGTCAGCTATTCGAATGGGATCACTGGCGGTTTGAAGTGGTGGATATGGATGGTCGCCGTGTGGACCGGGTTTTAGTGACGGATATTTCAGCGGAGGAAAATCCCTCTGTTGAAATCTAAGTTTACGGCCGCCAGCGGGTGAAGATGGCGTGTGAAAGCACGTGACCCGCGCTCTCTTCGACTGTCACTAGTTCACCGGTGGTGAATTCTCCATCTTTGCCAACGATCTCTTCCATTGCCTGGCGGGTTATCAAAGCAGAAGCTGTGATTGCGTAGGCGGTAAGGATTACAAACCCGGCATCTTCTGCGACCAGCGAGCGACAGGCTTCAATCAGTTCCGGCATGCGCTTGAAAAAATCCCAAACCTCACCGCTTGAGCCGCGCCCAAATTTTGGCGGATCCATGACAATACCCTGGTAGGTGTTACCGCGTCGTGCCTCACGCTTGATGAATTTAAGCGCATCCTCCGCAATCCAGCGTACAGGTTTATCAGAAAGCCCGGAGAGCTTCATATTCAGGTTAGCCCAACTGATGGCATGCTTGGAAGAGTCGACGTGTGTCACCTCTGCGCCCGCTGCCGCAGCTGCCACGCTCGCCAGGCCTGTGTAGCCAAAAAGATTCAAGACCCTAAAGGGCTTTTGCGAGGCGCTGATCTGTTCGGTCATCCAGTCCCAATGGCTTGCTTGCTCGGGGAAGACTCCCACATGGCGCGAGCTTGAAAGCTGTGCCTGGAATTGCAGGTTGCGATAGGAAAGCTTCCAGCTCTTTTCCATTGGATTGAGCATATTCCACTTTCCTCCATATTCTTTCTTTTCTTCCACCAGCAAAGCGTGCGCCTTTTTCCATTCGCTTGAAGGCAGGCTCTTGCCCCAGATTGCTTGCGGACGTGGGCGAACAAGCAGGTAAGGCCCAAAACGTTCCAGTGTTTTACCATCACCGCTATCGAGCAGTTGATAATCTTTCCAGTGGGGAGAGGGTTCGAGAATGAGAGGAGTTAAGTCGATTTTCATAGGGTTTCCATTTTATTTGGTGAATAACTGAATAAGGTGGGTCATGATCAGCGAAAGGGCGGTTGATATAGCCAGTGAATCAAAAAGAATTTGCGGCAGGCTTTGGTGCTGAGGATTGTAGCGGTACTTTACCAGGGAAAATGCCGTGCTAAACAACGCGATTAGTAACAAAACCTGAGGGGCGATGACCTCGTAAACAATAAAAAGCAAATAAGCTGCGCCAGACGCAAATATAATCAAGATGATCAGCAGCGGTTTGCTGATTGATCTCGTGGTTTTTTCAGCAGTCCAGGCAGCGAACAGAAACCCAATTGCCAGGAGAAAGATTGTCAGAAGCAGGGCGTCAGATTTCAACGTTTCAGCGCTTGCCAGGTATCCAGACAAGCCAAAAATCACCGAAAAAAGGGGTTGTTGCTTTCCAATACGCATCAGGGTTGAGTTGCCTAACTTGAGATCGTGATGAGAGAGTGTGACAGCAAGCAAAACTCCAAGTAATCCCAAAACCAGGTTGAGAGTGCCAAGCAGGGCTGCTAAAGCGAGGAGGAGCAATACCACGATCGCGCTGAGTGTCCGGGCGAACTTTGAAGATATTTCGCCTGAAGCGATTGGGTTTTGCTGCGTTTCGCCTGGCTTGTAAGCCGCCTCTGGGGCAGTTTCGATTTTTTGATAAATTACTGCAAAACTGAAGAGCAGCAAATTACTGAGGATCGCAATGCCCAGGCGTGCCTCAGAGCCTTCGCCGCCGACAATGCTGCCCAAAAGCGTTGCTGCCAGCGTCGCTGCCAGGCAGTCAACATGCCCCACCAATTTGTAAAAGGGTTGCAGGATCTTCATCACTCGTAAAGTATACCAAAGGACCCTGTTGTAGAAATCTGCAAAAATCCTGGGCAGCAACTTTAACAGTTTAGGCTGATCTGGGTTTAGAATTACCAAAAGGAGAAATTTATGGACTTTAACCGGGTAATTGACCGTCGTAATTCTGAATGTATCAAGTGGAATCGTTTTGATGAAGATGTTTTACCATTGTGGGTGGCGGATACGGACTTTAAGTGCCCCGAGGCAGTTATAAGCGCTCTACATCAGAGGGTAGACCACGGCATCTTTGGTTATGGAGCTCCACCAAAGGAGCTAAACCAAACGGTTGTTCAGCGTTTGAAGCGTTTATACGATTGGGACGTGGAAGAAACTGAGATTGGATACGTCCCGGGCATTGTGACTGGCTTTAATGCTGCGATACGTACCTTCTGCGAACCCGGCGAAGCAGTGATTTACCAAACACCTGCCTACCCGCCATTTATTGACGCGCCTAATTCGGCAAGATTAAGGGGCGTCCAGAATCCTCTCCTCCAGCAGCAGGATGGTTTCTATTACATTGACTTTGATCGCTTTGAGCAGCAGCTCATCAGCGAAAATGTGCGCGCCTTCATTCTCTGCAACCCGCAGAACCCTACCGGCAGAGTCTTCACTCGGGAAGAATTGACACAATTAGCCGAGATCTGCCTGCGGCATAAGGTTTTGATCATCTCCGATGAGATCCACTGCGACATTCTCTTCGATGATCATAAACACATTCCAATAGCTTCACTCTCGCCCGAGGTAGCGGCAAACACCATCACCTTCATGGCACCAAGCAAAACTTTCAACATAGCCGGGCTGCATGCTTCAGTCTATATCATCCAGAATCCCGAACTGATGGCGAAATTCCACGAATTCTGCAGCGGATTGGTTGGCTGTCCGGGCGTGTTGGCTCTGACAGCTGCACATGCGGCGTATGCCGAAGGCGATGAGTGGCTGTTTGAACAGAACCACTATCTGCAGGAAAACCGTGATTTCCTGGATGATGCCCTCCGCACCCAACTTGCAGGTATCCGCTGGAAAAAACCCGAAGCCACCTTCCTGGGATGGCTGGATTGCAGCGAGCTAGGATTAACAGAAGCACCTTATGAATTCTTCCTGCGCGAAGCGCGCGTTGGCTTGAATGAAGGTCTCACCTTTGGTCCCCAATGCCGCGACTTTGTGCGTTTCAACTTTGGCACCACACGCGCAAACATGCAGGAGGCGGTAAACCGAATGCAGGCTGCCTTGGCAGCCCTCTGAGACGGCTTATGGATTCGGATCCATTCAGTACCGATCGGGATTATCTGCGCCAGGTGCAGTACGGCAGTGCCAATAACCTCAACGCCCGCATCCAGATCCATAAGCGCTTCACCAAGAGCACTCAAGCCTGGGAGGACTTCATCTTTGAGCACCTTCCTGATCTGAGCGGCAAACGTCTGCTGGCGCTGGGCTGTGGTAATGCCACCCAGTGGCGCGCTAATCAGCATCGTTTCGCACCGGACGCGCAGATTGTGTTGACGGATCTTTCAGAGGGCATGCTGGCAGAAGCCCGCGCTGATCTGATGGGAGACAATCGTTTCACTTTGCTCTGTATGGATGCCGCTAATCTGGAATTTCAGGACAACAACTTCGATTTCGTGACTGCCAACCACATGCTCTATCATGTGCCGGATATCAATCAGACACTTACGGAAGTGACGCGCGTGCTCAAGCCTGACGGCGCGATGATGGCTGCCACCAACGGCGCAAATTACATGGTGGATCTCGATCTGCTGCTGACGGAGTTTTGGCCTGAGTACGGTGGTTTGCACACCATGTCGCTCAAGTTTAACCTGCTCAATGGCGCGGAACAACTCCAGGCGTGGTTTGGAGAGGTTGAAAAGAAGCTTTATTCGGGCGATTTATGGGTCACCGAAGCCCAGCCTTTGGTGGATTACGCCTTTTCCTTACCCAGAGTGCAGCAGCTCATTCCGCTGGACCAGAAGGATGCAATGCGTGTATTCTTTCAGGTTCGCATTGACCAATCGGGCGGTATCCTGATCCGCAAGGAAACCGGTCTTTTTCTCGCCAACCAGCCAAAAAAGCCTTAGCGGAAATAGGCGATAAAGATCACCAACACCGAAACCACCGCGCAATAGACTGCAAAGGGGATCAGCGAGCGTGATTTAAGGAAGTTCAAGAGCCAGCGGATGCTCAGGTATCCGACCGCCAATGCCGCGATAAATCCGATGCTCAACACCGGCAGGAAGCTGCCAAAATCCGGGACTTTCACCAGGTCCAGCACTGAAAGCAGCCCGGCTGCTAACATGACCGGGATGGACATCAGGAAGGCGAACCTGGCGGCTGCCTCACGCTTCAGGCCGCGGCTCAAACCACCGCTGATGGTCGCGCCGGAGCGGGAAATTCCCGGGAAGATTGCCAATAATTGGAAGAAACCAATCACCACCGCATCAAGGGCGGTGACACTCTCGAGCTTGCGCTCTTTGCGGGAAAAAATCTCTGCCAGGGTCAGCATGATCGCTGTTACGAATAGCAGTACTGCGGTCATGACCGGGTTCGCAAAGGCTGCTTCCACCTTGCTCTTCAGCAGCAATCCCCCCAAACCTGCCGGAATGGTCGCCAAAACAATAAACCAGCCGAGGCGTGAATTGGCTTCTTCGAAAGGCTTTTTGTTGCGGATGCCGGCAATCACAGCCTTGAAAATTGCCACTAAATCCTTCCAGAAGTAGGCAATCACCGCCAGCAGGGTGCCGAGCTGCACCAGCACGTCAAAAATAAAGGCTTTGGTCGGGTCGAGCGTCCAGTTGAGCACGAATGGCACCAGCACCAGATGCGCCGAGGAACTGACAGGCAGGAATTCAGTCAACCCCTGCACAATTCCCAGGATCAGCGATTGAAGAAATGTCATGGATGAACCTCCGGAATGCGTGCGATGCCAAGTTTGGCTAAAGCCTGGTCTGCAAAAGTGTTCAGGTTGCCTGCCAGGATCGCTCTGCGCAGATTGCGCGCCAGCTCCAGCAGGGTGTGCAAATTATGGATTGAAAGTAGCGTGGCTGCCAGCATCTCTTTGGCGACGATCAGATGACGCAAATAAGCCCGGCTGAAGGTGCGGCAGGTGTAACACTGGCACTCCTCGTCAATCGGGCGCTCGTCCCGGGCAAAAGCGGCGTTCATCAAATTCAGCCTGCCAAAATTGGTCATGGCCGTGTTGTGGCGCGCCAGGCGGGTGGGCAAGACACAGTCGAAAATGTCGATGCCCCGCAGAACGCCCTCAATCAAGTCTTCCGGGGTGCCGACGCCCATCAGGTAGCGTGGTTTGTCTTTGGGCAAAACGGCATTGACGACTTCAATGGTGCGGTACATGTCGGCTTTTCCTTCCCCCACCGAAAGCCCACCGATGGCGTGCCCGGGGAAGCCCATGCTGCTGATCACTTGCGCCGATTCTGTGCGCAGATCCTCAAAAATACCGCCCTGGACGATGCCAAACAGCGCCTGGTCATCCCTCTTCTTGGCATCCAGGCAGCGCTGAGCCCATAAGTGGGTGCGTTCCATGGCTTCTTGGGAGTAGGTGTGGTCCAGCGGGTCTGCGCATTCGTCGAAGGCCATGATGATATCGGCGCCGAGGTTTTCCTGGATTGCGATCGAGCTCTCGGGGGTCAGGCGTTTCATGGATCCATCGATATGGGATTTGAAAGTCACCCCGTCGGGGTCGATTTTGCGCGTGTTCGAGAGCGAAAAGACCTGGAAGCCGCCCGAATCCGTCAGCATTGGCTTATGCCACTGCATAAACTGATGCAATCCGCCCATCTGCGCCACCAATTCATCGCCGGGTCTCAGGAAGAGATGGTAGGTGTTGGAGAGGACCAGCGTGGCGCCAAGCTCTTCGAGTTGGGCTGGCGTGGTGGCTTTGACGGTTGCCTGGGTGCCAACAGGGACGAAAACCGGCGTTTCGATCACTCCGTGTGGGGTATGAAACTCACCGGCGCGGGCAGCGCCATCTTCAGCCTTTATTGACCACTCAAACATGCCTGACATCCTCTCAAAAACTTCCCCAATTGTACCTTCAATATTTCAGAGCTGCTTTAACCAAACTCGGTAGTAGGGCGAAATTGGAAGTACCCCACACTTCATCACTTAGTGATCTTCGTGTGCTT
>DJGU01000109.1:4793-8201 GCA_002432795.1 Anaerolineaceae bacterium UBA5838 | reverse complement strand
TTTCACAGTCATTGGCGGATTGAGGGCACGATACGCTTCTCCATCACCATGTTCACGGTGCCCTCAAGCTCGCCCTACGAATTCAAACATTCAAGGCTTTTGTGAAGCTCCAGCAGGGTCATGTATGGTCGGTATCCCAGGTTGGTATAAAGGCGCATTGCCCCGGTCGGGTTTTGGGTGTCAGCGGTCAGAGTGACTTCATCCATATTCATCGCTTTGAACATTGCCATCGAGCGGCAGATCAAAGCGCTTGCAACGCCGCGACCGCGCCATTCTCTGCGAACTGATATCCCTTCCGTGTAACCGCGGCGTCGATCTTCCAACTCGTTTTCCTGCAGCGAAATGTAGTTCTGAACCGATCCGACTACCTCATCGCCATCCCAGGCAACCTGCCAAAGGTAGGGCTGAAAATTTGGGCTTGCCAGGTAACTCTGGTACCACTCTTCGGTTGGGTCTGCCGCGCCATATTCGTCCATGAAAGCCTCGTTGGATGCGTCCCAAATCTTGCGGAAATCTTTTGGCAACACCGGGCGAACCGTAATGCCTTCTGGTAACGATCGTTCCGGAAGGTCGATAAGTGGGCGGCTCATTGAGTGAAAATAACGGTCGATTGTGAACCCCGCTTCCATCAGGATGTTGTACTTCATTTGGTCAGTTTCCCGGCAAAAGGTCACAATAGCACCATTGTTCCCTTCAGGCAGAACACTGGCGTAGTATCGCCCCCGGGTTTCTCCCCAGGCGATCAGGCTTTGTTCGATGCCCTTGCCTTGCCAGGATGGGTCAACCCTTACGTTGATCCCATAGGTGTATTGACCTGTCTTGACCTGCCGTTCCCAGTAGAATCTGCAAAAGGCAACGGTCTTTGAGTCAATCTCAAAGAAGATCAGATCGTCTTGAGGATCAGTGTTGCTCAGGTTGGAATAATCTGCGCGCAGGCTTTCGATCGTGGTTTCGCCTGAATATTGCCCGGCGGCATGCAGGTTGGTGAATATCACCAACATCTTTGGATAGTCCGACTCGCCTTCGAAATGACGTGAAATAAGCCCTTCGATTTTTGGGGTGTTTTCTAATGGATAGTAATCTGGTGAAGTCATTATTAATCTCTTTCAATAACTCATAAATTGACAGTTCTGCCATCTGGTTGTGGTTAACAAAAAACCACGGGCTTGGATTGCCCGTGGTTCGTTGATCTGGTAAGGGAAAAATCAATAAACAGGCGCAATCCGGCCAATGCAACTAGACCTGCTCGCAGAGGCACAATTGGAGTTAATGTTGTGATAGTTTTTTATCATATAAGTAATTCTAAGACCAATCGAGGCGCTGTCAAGATATTGGTGGAATAAAGCCCTCCCAATTGCCTTGCTCCCTCCGAAGAGATCTGCGAGAGAAATTTCGTGGGGGACTGAAAGCCCCTGTACGGATGGGGTTTACTCCATCAGCAACGTCTTGTTGTGGGATCTGAGCGGGGGGACTAAAGCCCCCCCGTACGATCACCTTAACCTCCGCAACTAAATTAAACGGCTGCCCCATGAAGTTGCTGAAATTGCTACTTCATCAATTTTCCTCGTAAGTGATATACTTTTCCCTCGTGGATATCAACACTTACTCAACCTGGCTCGAGATTGACCTCAAAGCCATCAAGAACAATGCCGCCCTGATCCGTGAAAAGACCGGGTCGGAGGTAATGGCTGTGATCAAAGCCAATGGCTACGGTCACGGCGCGCGTCCTGCCGCCCAGGCTGCCATTGCTGGTGGCGCTACCTGGATTGGCGTCGCGCGCATCGAAGAAGCGCTTGCCCTGCGCCGTGCCGGCATTTCCTGCAAGCTGCTGGTGCTGGGTTTCACCCCCGCAGCAAAAGTGCCTGAAGCCATTGAGCATAATATCACCGTGGCACTCTTTGACCCCGAGCTGGCGCAAAATTACCTCGAGTACGTCAACATCCATGGCGGTACGCTGCATGCCCACCTGAAAGTCGAGACTGGCATGGGCCGGCTCGGCATGACCCCTGAACTTGTTGCGCCCTTCCTCGAAGGGCTAAAAGACACCGCTCTTGATGTGGACGGTATTTTTACCCATCTGGCTCGCGCGGACGAGCCCGACTCGGACTCTACCCCCAGGCAGCTGGCTATTTTTGACGCGCTTCTGGCAGATCTCGAAAGCAAGGGGCTCAAGCCCGAAAAGGTGCATGCTGCCAACTCTGCTGCCGTGCTCAACTTCCCACAGTCCTACTACGACATCGTCCGTCCGGGTGACATCCTCTTTGGCATGTCCCCTACTGGTGACACTTTGCCGGCTGGTTTCAAACCCGCCCTCACCTGGAAAGCCCGCATCATATCGCTGCACAACTTCCCCGCTGGTCAGGGTATCAGCTACGGGTCCACTTATGTGACAAGTAAGGAAGAGCGCATTGGGGTTATGCCAACTGGATATGGCGATGGTTTCCGCCGTGCCGAGAATCAGCAGGTTCTGGTGGGCGGCAAACGGGTGGATATTGTCGGCAGGGTTTGCATGGACCAATGCATGCTCCAGCTCGACAGCGTCCCGGATGCCAGGGTGGGCGATGAAATCGTCATCATTGGTACGCAGGGTGATGAAACCTTGAGCGTGGATGAAGTCGCCAAACGTTGGGGCACCATCAATTATGAAGTAGTCTGCGGCCTGGCTGATCGCCTTCCAAGGATTTACAACGAATGACCCAATCTTTAATCCGGGCAGAATTTCACTGCCATACGGTTTATTCCCCTGACAGCCTGGTGGAATTGAGCGCGCTGCTCAAAGCCTGCGATGCTCGCGGCATCGACAAAATTGCCATTACCGATCACGGAAGTATACAGGGTGCTCTCAAAGCATATCGAATGGCACCAGACCGTGTAATTGTAGCGGAAGAGATTGAAACTCCTGAGGGAGAGATTCTTGGTTACTTCATGACCGAAGAGATCCCGCAGGGTCTGCCGGCTGTTGAGGTCGTGCGGCGGTTGCGTGAGCAGGGCGCTTTCATCAGCCTGGCCCATCCTTTTGACCCGCACCGCAGTTGGTGGACGGAGAAAACACTTGACCAGATCCTGCCTTACCTCGATGGCTTGGAGGTCTTCAATGCCCGCTGCCTGCGAGAGGAATACAATCAAGCGGCATATGAGTTTGCACTGGAACATGGGAAAGCTCTGATGGCGGGCAGCGATGCGCATACGCTGAAAGAATTGGGGCGGGCGACTATGACGATGCCCCGCTTTGATGACGCGGAAGGTTTACGCGCAGCCGCTCGCGAGGCGACCATCAGCGGTGAGCTTTCCGGGCTCTACGTTCACATGGTCTCGACCTTTGCCCGGGTGGCAAAGAAATTCAAATTTTGAGATAGCTGCTATTTAGCAGGCGTAGGCTGGACTGCGCTTCAGTTGCGCACTCCGACA
>DJGU01000109.1:0-4783 GCA_002432795.1 Anaerolineaceae bacterium UBA5838 | reverse complement strand
CAGCCAGAATTTGAATTGGTTCCTATTTGGTGGGTTGACTATCTGTAATCGTAGGGTGGGTTGGCGTCATGGAAGCCATACCAACCTATGCCTTGCAATAGCTAACCCACCAACTGACGTGCTGCCGGTGGGTTGGCTTTTAAATACGTATGTAATTTCAATTTCTATTAACGCCAACCCACCCTACGCAGGTATGATTTCGTAGGCAAACAGCCTTAACCGTAGGTCGGACTGCACTTCAGTTGCGCACTCCGACACANNNNCAGCCAGAATTTGAATTGGTTCCCATTTGGTGGGTTGACTATCGTAGACCGTCGGTCAGTTAGCATACTCGGCGAGTACGCCGGCACGATCAGGGGGTGGGTAGGCTACAAAGGGTATCTCTATTTCACCAATGAGACAATCAGCCAGGCCGCTAACAAGAGGAAAACGATCGCCATGCCGATCTTGACCGCTCCAGCGTGCTTGCGCAGGAAGTCAGTGAACTGCTTCGAGCTTGTGCCGTAATATGCCAGGATGAAAACGACAATCAGCGGCACAATGAACATGACGTTATAGAGCGCCAGGTAAAGCAGTGCCTGCCCGCGCATCTCCGGGACTGAGCTCATCGATATAATCACCGGAAGATAAATTTGACCTGTGCAGGCTAGCTCGAGCAGTGAGATCAGCAGCCCGGTTACAAATGCGCCAAGAACGTAACTGCTGGCTTTGCGGCCTTCCCGAACCGTCTGATTGATGCGTTTGCGCAGGGGCTCAGGGAGCTTCAATGCCATATCGCTCAGGTCGCCCTTCCGTACCTTGATAAAGTCGCGGATGCTCAGGACTGCCAGCACCAGGCATAAGACTGCCGTGAAGATGTAAACGACCTT
Organism: Anaerolineaceae bacterium UBA5838; assembly: GCA_002432795.1. GTDB lineage: Bacteria > Chloroflexota > Anaerolineae > Anaerolineales > Anaerolineaceae > Mesolinea. The sequence goes on along the minus strand of DJGU01000109.1, from coordinate 3,914 downwards.
GCTGATGACGGAAGTAAAGCCTGAGATCAGGTCGAGTACTTTATAAAAACCGAGTCCCACCAGTAGATATGCGATAAAGACGCCCACGGTAAAACTGGCACCGGTAATCAAGATTTCTTTGCCTTTTTTACCGCTCAGCGATAAATAGGACACAAAGAAAATGATCGTGGCAAAGGCGCAAGGATTCAACCCATCCACCAAGCCTGCCAACACCACAGCCAGCCAACCCATCCGCTCAAATCGGTTGATCAGGGCGTTGTTGCCCTCTTCAGGGTTGTAATCCTTCCAAAAAGCGGGGGAGCCTTCGACACTCAGTTCCTGCAAAACCGGATCAATTATGTCGGGCGTAAATTCTGACTCGTCAATCCACGCGTAATCGCCAATGAAAAGGGCAGGAGTGTTGAAGTTCTTCTCCACACTAACCCGTGCTGCCATCCACTCAGCCAGCGCAACCTCTTCGAAAATATTGAATTCCTCGATGATCAATTGGGGGTATTTGGACTGTAAATAGACCATGTCTGTTTCAGCCCGGTCGCATTCTTTACAGCCGGTCTGATAAAAATAGGCGGCATAGATCGGCGCGGCAATTTCACACGCCTCAGGGTTATCAGGGCTGCAAACTAAAGCACCATCGGGATCAGGCTGAACCTGGGAGATCACCAGCGTAGCAGGATCCACTCCGGGAATTTCAGGAAGTTCAACACCTTCTCCTGCCAGTCCGGCTTCCACCAGTTCCACAAGCCGAGCTCGTGTCTGCTCTTCACCGTTGAGCATCTCATTTCCGATCAACACAACCGGCAAACCCCGGTCACTGGCTCCGATCCCAAAAGCGCTTTCAGCTTTCATGAGCGCTTCGTAATTGACACTTTCGCTCAGTTCCACCAGCCTGATTCCCAGCAAGCCAGGGTATTGAGCCTCCAGTGGCTGCACAATATTCTGCAGGATATCCATGCAGTGGCTGCAAGTGGTTGAGTAGAAGTAGTATGCTTCAACTTTTGCATTGCCAAATTCTGGCTGGGTGGGTCCTGTTCCGCCAGGACCGATTCCCTGTGGATTGTTGTTTGAAGCAGATGCCAGGTTTGGCAGTAAGAGTGAAAAGAAGGCAATCAGCGAGAGCCCGATTGAAGTCAGGAATGCTCTGGTTTCTCTTTTTTGCATACAGATTAATGACCTTTCAAAAAACCAACTCTCAAAGTCTGGTTTAGATTTCCGTCTGATTCTAACACGGGTTAAAAAATGGATAAACAGGTTGCTCTTCTAAGCGATTTCCACCTTGGTGATTGGGAAACGGCTGGCGTTGAAACGATCTATTAAGACCTGGCGCTGTTCCTCTTCAATGCCACCCAAAATCATCCGCAAGCGGAAATCACCGCTCTTGGAGGTGGAACTGACTGTGCGCAGGATATTTCCCTCCACCTCTGAAACAAGACTCGCAAAATATGCCAGTCCGCCAGGGCGATTGGTGGCTTGTGGCCCTTCCACGAGCAGTGATGTCCAGCGCAGAGCTGTGCGTGAGATGCCCACCAGATCGAGAGCGTTCTCGAATTCATCGGAGGAGATTGAGCCACCGCCGATGGCAGCATATAAATCGTCTAGGTTTGCGCAGGCTAAGAGCCCGAGCAAAGCTTCAATCCGATTTGAATCCAAAGCCCACACGTCATCAAGGTCCAAAATGCCCCGCGCGGAGATAATGTTGTGGATCAGTTCCCGCCCTCGGCGGCTGGCTTCCTTGAGATTGACCCTGGCCAAGACGTTTCGCAGCAAGCGTGCTGTGGAGACGTTACAGTGATTCAACCAGTCGGGTTCGGGTGTTTTGTGAGGTCCACCGCTCAGGACCTCAACGACGTCCCCGGGATTTAGCGCGTCATAAAGGTGCCGTTCTTCTCCGTTGACCAGGACTTTGTGAATCTTGTCGAGGTAAAACTCCTGGATTGCCGCGACGCCATCCAGCACAGTGCTGCCTTCCTGCAGGAAGCGCGTGCCGCCAAAAGGCGTCAGGATCTGCACCGGTCTGTAACTACTGATGTCCTGATCATGATTGATGGCATAGATGACCCCCCAGGTGTTCTCACCCTCCATGCCTTCAGTCGCGATGGCGACTTCTATTGCGCCTGTTCCTGGCAGGTAGGCGGTCACTTGCAGCGCGCGGTAACCATTTTGTGGGGACGCAATGTAATCGTCAAAACGATCCTGGTCAAGATTGCGGCTGAAATAGCGGTTCACACGTGAGAGCAACCTGTAGCAGGCTGTTTCGTCGTCGTTTCGCACCAGCATGCGGAAACTAACGATATCGTTGACCGCCGAGAAATCCTCCAGGGAAGTACGGTGGCTGCGCGCCATGCGCTGCAGCTTATCCCAGGCTTGCCAATATCCGTTGACCACAAAACGAACCGAACCCTCCACGCCTTCGGCATCCATCAGGTTGCCGAGCTCGTTGAGGTAGTAGCGTATGAAGTTGATGTTGAGGCGGGGGTCTGAATCGATCTTGTTTTTTACTTTGTTGAAAGAGGCGGGTTCGGCGTAAGGAAATGCCATATCTTCAATCCAGCGGCGCCAACGGTAGCAGTTCAGAATGCCGGCAAGTTTTCCGTAAGCGCGGATCGCTTCCGTGGCTTTCTGCCACTGTTTGCCCGGGGATTGGTAGTGCAAGGTCATCAAGTTGTGACTTTTGTCGGCCAGTTTCACCACGAAGACTGCCGGATCACGGAACATGGCAATTTTGCGCAGCGTCTCCATCTCGCGCGTGGAACCATCCCGCGGATTGCTCATTTTTGTCAGGCCGTCAATGATGTGCGCTACTTCTTCGCCTAAAGTTCCGGGGAAAAGGGCTTTGATCTCTTCAAAAGTTTCGCCCTGGTCTTCAACGGTATCGTGAAGCAGGGCGGCGATAGTCCAGGATTCTTTTTGCACCAGCTTGTCAACAAAAGCTGCAACCCAGGCGCAATGCGTCTCGAAATAAGGCTCGCCTGAAAGGCGAACTTGCCCGGCATGCACCTGTTGCCCCCATGCATAGGCGCGTTGTATGGCTTCCGTTCGGGGCACAAAAGTGCCAACCGAAAACTCATCCGAAATTGATGGACGAATCTCAGAAATATTCTGAATGTCAACCACTGTTATCCTTCCTCTCCAAGGGCAGGACTATTTGCTAATTTATTAAATATAGCACACAAGTGAAATGATTGCGGAAAAAATTTACAGAAAAAATTTACAGAAAAATTTTACAACTATTCTGTTATTTGCTTTGGGATGATTCTTGTTGCAACCCTGTCCCAGTCAAATTTTGCGCTCAGGATTGCTTGCAAGCAGTGTTTAACTGCGCCAAAAAATGGTCAGATAGATCAAAAGTCCAATTCCCAAAATTGCCGTAAACCAGAAAATATTTTTGCGGGTTTTGTGCCTGAAGAGCAGCATACCAACCAGACCACCGATACCACCACCAAGCAGTGTCAACCCCAGCAGCGATCGTTCCGGGATGCGCCAGCCACCCTGTTTGGCTTGGAACTTATCGTAACCAAACAGCAGGAAATTAATGAAATTTAACGGAATCGCAAGCAATAATACAGTTTCGTTCAAGGACAACCTCACCTAAGAGCTATAATCAAAGTATTATAGACCTGATTGACATGGAAGACCCGATCAAACAACGCCTGATACCACTTGAACCTGTCCAGACAGAGATATTGGTTGTGAATTCACGCTTCATTGCCGATTTGGAACCGGTTGGCAGCGTTGAGGAGGCTCGTGCCCATCTGGCTAAGGTGCGTGAGCGCCATCCTGCGGCCTCGCACAACGTCCCAGCCTTTATTATTGGACATGGCAACAGCATTATCACCCATTGCAGCGATGATGGAGAGCCCTCTGGTACCGCAGGCAGACCAGCGCTGGCGGTCTTGCAGGGCAGTGGTCTCGGCAAC
>DJGU01000065.1 GCA_002432795.1 Anaerolineaceae bacterium UBA5838 | reverse complement strand
GCTCGAGAGCCCTTTGCCGGGCAAGCACTATGCCTTGCTGATCGACCTGGCTGGCGAGGATGAAGCCTTGCGCCGGGGTGGAGCAAACACCGCGCTGGATAACCCTGAACGGGATCTGACCGCGGTGACGGTTGTGGAGCTGGACTTTTCGCTGCTGGGTGAAGACCTGGTGGGTAAGCCTATTTACAAGGTGGTCAACCGCCAGGTCTGGCAGGGCGAAAGGCACAGCACGCTCTACGCGCGTTTGCTGCGCCTGGTGGAACTCTGGCAGGCGGAAAAGATCGTCGTGGATGCCAGCGGCGTGGGAGCGGGCGTGGGGTCCTTCCTGCGCGACAAGCTGGGTGAGAAGGTGATAGCGCTGCAGTTCACGCGGCAGTTGAAATCACGCCTGGGGTGGGGATTCCTGGCGGTGGTGGATACAGGCCGCTTTCAGGATTTTTCTCCAAGAAGTGCTCCCGAACAGTGGAGCGCCAACCCGCTTTTGGGGCAGATGGCTGCCGAACAGGACCGCCTTCAGGCGCTTTTCTACCGTCAATTGGCTGGTCTGCAGGCAGAAGTCAGCCCCGGACCGGAACGGTATCTGCGCTGGAGCGTGCCCGAGGGCGCGCGCGATCCTGATGGCGGCTCACTGCATGATGACCTGGTGCTCTCGGCGTCTATGTGCGCGCTCCTCGATGAGCAAAGCTGGCACCTATCATCACAGTCTGTCTTGATCCCTGCCAGTGACCCAATTTTGGAAATGGATGGAGGTTTTTGATGACTTATTTTGTGCGTAATCAGGAATTTGCCTTTGGAATTGACCTGTCGCGTTATAACGCCAGTGCCGATCTGAGGCAAACGCCTGATTTTGATCAGATTGCAGCCCACAAGCCTGCGGTGAACTTCATCGCGATTCGAGCGGGCGTTTCGTGGGGCTATCACGACCCGATGTTCAAGCTTTTTTCCCAACAAGCGTTGGCAATTGGGGCCTGCGTGCTGCCCTACCACGTACTTTACCCAGGAGAGCCCGCCCTCAAGCAGGTGAATGGTTTTCTGAAAATCCTTGAAGGCATCAACCTGGATGAAGTCAGGCTGGTGTTAGATGTGGAGCTGGAGCATGGGCAGACCCGGTCGGTGATCACCAACACCCTGTTGACCAGTCTCGAGTTGCTTGAGCAGGAAACCGGGCGATTGCCGATTGTCTACTCGCGGGCGATGTGGGTGGATGCCAACCTGCGCGTGGCGGACCTGCCAAAGTTGGACTGGTGGCTGGCGCAGTACTATTACCGGCGCCCTTTCCCGCAGTACACGCCCGAGTACCCCTGCCCACCGCGCATGCCCAAGGGCGTCGACCGCTGGTTGATCCATCAGACCTCCGAACGGGGTCCGGCGATTGGCGGCGTGGGCAACTATATGGATTATGACCGCTGGAACGGGACGCCTGCCGACGTGCTGGCATATTTTGGAAGAACGGAAGCAGCCAGGGTGATCTGCCCGCTGGACGGAGAAATTTGCCCGGTCAGGGGTAAGCGCGCGGCTGAATGCGTGCAGTGCCAGGCGGTGGAAGCATGAGTAGCCTGCGTTATCAGTTACGCCAATTTTTTGGGCTTCAGCCTCAAACGGAGGAGCACCAAAAACAGCTCAGCCTGGAAGAAACTGATAACACCCTGCTGGTGGGTGCCTGGCAGGCAGGCGAAAGCCAGCGCGACCGCCTGGCTTACGACCGCGAACAGGTGCTGGCGGACTGCATGGACGCCTGGCGCTTCAACCCCTTGGCGCGCCGCATCACTGAACTGACCACGACCTATGTTACTGGCGGCGGTTTTGTGGTGAGCTGCCCGCACGCGCCTACCTAGGCATTCCTGGAGCGGTTTTGGAATCACCGCCTGAACCATCTCAGCCTGCGGGCTGGTGAGCTTTCGGATGAATTGGTGCTGAGCGGCAATCTGTTTTTGCTGCTCTCCACCGACGCATCTGGCATGAGCTACCTGAGGGTTATCCCGAGCGCGGATATTGCCAGGATCGAATCAAGCCAAACAGACATTGAGCAGGAACTCTTCTATGTGGGCAAGCCTGGTTTGGATGGTGATGAACGCATCTATCCGGCTTACCAGCCGGGCAGGGACAGACCTGGGGAGGGAGGAGCTTTTAGCCCGGTCATGCTGCACTACGCGGTCAATCGACCGGTTGGGTCTCAATGGGGTGAAAGCGACTTGGCGCCCGTGCTGAAGTGGCTCTCGCGCTACAGTGCCTGGCTGGAGGACCGGGTGCGGCTGAACCGTTTTCGCAATGCCTTTGTCTACGTGGTGAGGGCAAGATTTGCCAACGAAAGCGCGCGCTTGAACCGCCAGGCGCAACTGGCGCTTCACCCACCAGCCCCGGGTTCGGTCTTGGTGACGGACGAGAACGAGGAATGGTCGGTCATTGCTCCCAAGTTGGAGGCTTTGGATGCATCCAGCGATGGTCTGGCAATCAAGAAGATGATCGCGGCCGGCGTGGGGCTGCCGCTGCACTTCCTGGCTGAGCCAGAATCTTCGACCAAAACCACGGCCGAGGCATCAGGCAATCCGACCTATCGCCGTTTTGCGGAAAGGCAGCGGGCAATGTGTTGGTTTCTGCAGGATTTGCTGCGCGTAGCCGTTGAGAGGCGGGCGTATTTTGACCCGAGTGTGGATCCGGCTGCGCAAATAAGCGTCTCTGGCGGCGATATCTCCGCGCGCGACAACACCGAGTTAGCCGACGCCGGGCAAAAGGCTGCGGCGATTGCTTCGGGATTGCATGAAAAGGGCTTGATCAGCTCTGAGGAAATGCTGCGCCTGGTTTATCGCTTTATGGGCGAGCAGTTGCCGGCAGTCGCGGATAAACAGAACGAACAGGCTTAAGAACAGCGCTGGGGTATTGCGTGGGGCAGAAAACCGGGCTGGAAAGGAAAAGTATGAAAGGAGTCGAATGGGTGAATTCAGAGAGCACTTAAATCTGGAGGTAAACCCTGTTAGTCACGACCGTTTTGAGATCTTGGCGATCACCGCCGGGGTGGCAAACGGTTGGGAATTCCCGGCGGAGGTGCTGCGCGAGTCGCTGGCACTCTGGGAAGGCGTCAATTGTTTTGTGGATCATAGTCTCAGTGCCCGCTCAGTGCGCGATATCGCCGGCGTCCTGCGGGATACCCGCTGGGACGAAGAAGTCAGCGGTGTGCGCGCAGAACTGACCGCTTTTGGTCCGTCCGCGAAAGTCCTCGCTGAAATTGGCAGGCAAGTGCTGGAAGCCAGCGACGAGCCCGCAGTGAGAGTGGGCTTCTCAGCGGATATTTTATTCAAGGGGAGGGCTGGCAAGGTGGAGAAGATCCTCAAAATTTACTCCGTCGACCTGGTCTATAACCCGGCACGCGGAGGGATCTTCCTGCGCGCGCTCAATCAACTTGGCATCGAACCCTTACAAATCGGAGGAAAAAGAATGGAAGTAAATCAGAATAACGGTCAAGCCGGGCTGCAGGCAGAAACAATCCCTGCCCAACCCGCTTTACCAACCCCTGAGCTGCAGGAGCAGCTTTCAGAAATGCGGGCAATGCGCTCTGAGATGAGCGCTTACCTGCTCGAAGGTTCCCTGGCAAACACGCGCCTTCCCGTTGGCATGCAGCAGCGCATCCGCAGCCAGTTTCAGGGCCGCATTTTTGCGCCTGCCGAACTCAAAGCGGCACTGCGCGAGGCGCATAGCTTGCTGGGAGAATATGACGGCGCCAAAAGTGTGCAGGGACCTGCCCGCATTGAAGGCGTGGTCGAGCCCTCGGAGCGGTTACAGGCAGCCGTGGATGACCTGTTTGGCGCGCCGCGTGAAAAGCAGATGGTTTCAGCTTCAGTGCCGCGTCTTTCGGGCATCCGTGAGCTCTACCTCAACACCACCGGCGACTACGACTTGCATGGCGGGTATTTCCCTGAGCGCGCTCAGCTGGCAACCACTGCCGACTTCAGCGGTCTGGTCAAGAACAGCCTGAATAAACTGGTGACAAACACCTGGGAGGAATTGGGCAAGGCTGGCTATGACTGGTGGAAAGATGTCACCGTGCAGGAACACTTCAACAGCCTGCACGAGATAAGCGGCACTCTGATCGGCACCGTGGGCGACCTGCCGAGTATCGCGGAAGGCGGAGCCTACCCTGAATTGCAGGTAGGCGATTCGCCTGAAACCGCCAATTTCGTCAAATATGGCGGCTACATCCCCCTCACACTCGAGCTGATCGACCGCGATGAGACCCGCAAACTGCGTTCTTATGCCCGTGAGCTCGCTTCTGCCGGCATGCGCAAAATCTCACGCTTGGTGGCGGAGGTCTTTACTGTCAACGGCGGCACGGGTCCCCACCTGGCAGACGGCAGTCAGTTGTTCAATACCACCCCGGTAACGACCGCTGGCGGGCATGCCAACCTCAACACCCTGGCGCTCAACCATACCAACTGGGATTTGGTGAGCAGCAATGTCTACAACCAGCCGATGCTCATCAAGGATGCCAGCACTTTTTACGGCGAGGGTCCGCGTATGGCTGTCAACCCCAAATTCATCCTGGTGGGGCGTGCGCAGCAAAAGGCAGCCATGGAAATCTGTACCGGTTCACTGGTGCGCGAGCCCGATTACGTCTACGACAACGTCCTTAAGGGCAGTGCCGCGCCGCTGGTGGTGCCGGAATGGACAGATGCCAACGATTGGGCGGCTGCTTGCGACCCGCGCGTGGCACCCGCAATCTTTGTGGGGGAGCGCTTTGGTCTGGCACCTGAAATTTTCATAGCCGGCGACGAGCTCTCTCCGGCGGTCTTCAGCAATGACGAACATCGCCTGAAGGTGCGCCACTACCTGGCGGTTTGGGTCAACGACTTCCGCCCCCTGTTTAAGTGCAATGTTGCTTAGGTTCGAAAGGAGAATCGCATGGATAAATGGAAGACCCTCTTAAGTTCACGCAAGTTTTGGGCTACCCTGGTGGGTTTGGTTTTCATGGTCATCAGGGTAATAAAGCCTGATTTCCCGCTGGATGGGGATCAACTGGCTGGCATCCTGGCGCTCTTGGTCAGCTATATCCTGGGCACTGCCCTGGAAGACGGCTTGCGCGCCAGCAAGTAACCGATCACTACAAGCCCCGCGGGGAGGCAATCTCTGCGGGGCAATTTGGAGGAATAATGCGAGAGGATATCTTAAAGCAAGTCGTTGAAGACCTGGTCGGTCCTGAAGCGCTGGCGTATGCCCTGCATGCGGACGGCAGCCTGACCATTGTGGACGCCCGCGGCTGGAAGCGTCAATTCACACCAGCAGACTATCACGCGCTGCGCCAGAAGCGCGCTAAAGCCACCAAAAGGAGCACGGAATGATTACCCTGAGCAGCCTCACCGAACGCCTTGGCACTCAATTTCTGGATCCGCATGGGCTGGCTGCCCCGCAGGAAACCCGCGAAGAAGCCGTAAGGCTGGCGTTGGAGGAAATCAACCTGAGCCTGAACCACGCCTATTCCATCAGCGGGCTGGATGGCGTGCTCACTGGCGACCTGCCAGAGAACTGCCTGCCTGCGATTTTTAGAGGCGCGGCAGCGATTCTGATCAGCACGGTGCTCCACTACGACTTGAGCAGCCACACCAACCTTCCTGCGAACCGCGCGCAACTTCAGCTTTGGGCGGAGCACCTCAAACGCCAGTTTGACCTGCAGATGGACAAGCTGCGTTTGCAGGAGCTCCAAAACGCGCAAAGTGCCATGCACATTCAGTGGGAATGGCAGGAAAGTGAGAGTTGGCGCTGATGACCGCCCTGGCGATTGGGTTCATGAACAGCTCCTCGGGGCTAAGCTGGTTTGAACTGCAGGGCGCAGGCATGCTGCCGGGGATGCTTGGCAGTGATTGGCAGATGCGGTCGGCTGGTGAAGCAAAGCTGGAGGAGATTGCCGTTATCAGCCTGAGGGGATCCCTGGTGGAATTGCAGGCGGTGACTGACCGCCTTGAGGCTCTGCGTTCATCTGCCGCCGGCAGACCGGATCTGTGCCTGCGCGTTTGGAGCGAAACGCGCCAGTCTTACCTTTATTCACCACTGACAAAATTCAATTGGCAGATCTTGCCGGTTCATCCACGTTCAGCCGAAGGTGGAAGCTTCAGCCTTGAGCTGAACTGGGAACGCGAGAACTTCTTTTATGGGGATGAACTGCCGGTGCCGCTCTCTAACACCTCGGGTTCAGGATTGGTGAGTGGGATCACGCTCTACAACCATGATGATGCTGCCATTGGGCACGACAACTGGTCTGATGTCAATCTTCAGGCGATTGGCAATCTGTGGCCCTTACCCTTGCGCGTGGAAGTGAAAAACACAACTTCCGGAGAACCCCTGGCAGATTTCTGGCTGGGCAGCATGTGCTTGCCTGATAGCGGCGTCCTCCCCAACCTGGTTTTTGAAGCGGAAAGCGGTCTTGGAGGTACTGTGCTGACGGACGCGAGTGCCTCTTCGGGTGCGTATTGTCGCTACGACTGGAGCGGCAGCGGTTGGCATAGCCTGGCAAGCTGGACGATTTCCGTTCTGGATGTTACCCGCTTGCAGGGAATTGACTCGCTGCCCTTATTGCGCTTCTTTAACGCGCCGGTTGAAGCAGATCTCAGGCTGCGTTGGGAGTTGCTGGTGGACGGCGTGCCCGTTTGGCTTGGACCTGCCAGTGAGCTCGAATTGGGGCAGGCCAGTCTGCGAATGGAGCCGCTCCATATTCCCTTGACTGACCTGCCCTTAGGCAGCTTTGCCATGGGGCATCAACTGGTTCTGCAAGCTTTCCATGTTGGTTCTGGCGTGCATCGGCTGGAACTGGATGATTTTTTGTTCTTACCCCAACAAACTTTCGGGGCTTACCACGCCATCAGCAGCCTGAAGCAAAACGCCAGCCTGATCGATGATCAAATGCGGCAGGCGGTCTGGTCCGAAAGCGGAGGATTGGCGCTGACAACACATCTGCGAGTTGGCGCCGGGCACCACCTGCAGTCGGGCAGCCTTCAGCGCTTTTATTGTTTTCAGCGCGAAGCGAATGGAGCAGCGCCAATCTCACGGACGGTCTCAGTCAAAGCCTGGTATCGCCTTGGATGGAGGCTGCCGTGAGCTGGCGTGCTTTTCTGACTGACCGGTCGCAAGTGCCGGGATTGACGCCGCTCAGCCTGAGTTGGGATGCCATCGGCGGTTCGCAAGAGGCACTTCTCAGCTTGGAGGCAGACCTGATCGGGTTTGCAAGCTTGCAGAGCTTGCTCGGTTCCGGAATTGAGATTTACGACCCGTCTGACCGCCTGGCATGGTGGGGCTACGTGGACCGGGTCAGCCAGCCGACAGGCGTGAACGGGATAGAGTCTTCCCTGCAAGAGCTGGCAAATCGGGTGGCGGTGAGCTATCGCAGCATGGAACCTGGCAAGGACTTCGGCGCGCTTGCCCAGACGGACTGGAAGGACGATGCCACCAGCCAGGCGATTTATGGCGTCAAGGAAGTCCTGCTCAGGCGAGGCGTGCTGAGCGAGGAGCAGGCGCTGCTCTTGAGGGACTCGAGTTTGAGCCGTTTGGCGCAGCCCATCACCAAGTTGCTGCCATCTGCCAAAACAAGTAAAAGCCAGGTGCTCTGCCGTAGTTGGTTTGAGCGCATGCGCTGGCGGCAGTGGCCTGCCCACACTGATATCCTGGGGCATGCTCCCACCCAGCAGGGCTTTCAGGCAATGGGGGCAAGCATCGCCCAAATGAGCCTGGCACAATCTTTCACATCTACAAATTCGATAGCGGTAGCTTCTGTGGGTGTGCGGATCAGGAAAATTGGCAATCCCCTGGATCAGGTCCGCTTCCAGATCCAAACCGACGCGCTTGGGCAGCCTTCTGGCAATGTGCGGGCAGAGGCGGTTCTGGCTGCCAGCGCGATCCCGACCGAAAGCTATGGCTGGGTGAGCGTGTGGTTCCCGCTGCCGTGTGCTGCCGCAGCTGGTGAACGCCTCTGGCTGGTGCTGAAGCGTGATGGGGCGGCAAGCTCCACCGCGTATTTCAGTTTGGGTCTGGATGAAAACCTGGGTTTTGCTGAAGGTAAACTGCTGCTCTTGGATGCGTCGCTCGGACGGTGGAAAGCACGCGTGCCGGATGCCGATTTGCTCTTCAAGCTAAACGCCTTGAGCGATTCGACTGATTTGATGGCGCAAATGGTGCAGACAGCGAGCTGCTTTGAGGGTTTTTGCTACGAAGCTGGAGCAGGTCTGAGTCTGCCTTATGTCAGCGAAACTGGCAGAGATTGCCAGCAGGCTTTCCTGCAGCTGCTGAGTCTGGGAATGCCTGATCTGGGCAAGCTGCTGGTGGAGGTAAATTCCAAACGCCGTTTGCGTGTTTTCCCTCAACCCGCATCTGCTGATGCGCTCTTTTGGCTTGGGCAGGACGGTCACATAAAAAATCAGGTTGGGAAGGATCACAAAGCCGCCTGGCAGGTGGTTGGTAACTGGCTATCTTCTGAAACAGGCACAACCTGCTTTCTTGAAAACCTCCGCCTGGATCTTTCTGATGGCAGTTACCATCTTCGCACGAATAATGTCACATAATAAGTGATTTTTTGCACACTAAATGTAAAAAGCAACCATTCCTGATAAAATAATTTCATGATCTTTACGCTCACCCCTAATCCCAGCGTAGACCGGACCTTGGTGGTCAAGCGACTCAAGTTCAATGAGATATTACGTGCTGCTCCAGCCCATTTGGATTGGGGAGGTAAGGGTTTCAACGCTTCGCGGGGTTTGAGCATGCTCGGGCAGCCCAGTCTGGCACTTGCCTGGGTGGGTGGGGGCGCGGGAAAGATGCTCGAAGACGGGCTGACTAAGCTTGGCATCAATACGGACTTCGTCTGGGTGGATGGCGAAACCCGCACCAACACGGTAGTCCAGGAAGAAGACAACGATTGGTACATGCTGATCAATGAGATTGGTCCGCAAGTTCCGCCAGGCGCGATTGAAGAGATGTTTGAAAAAGCGGGTAAATATGCCAATCCAGGAGATATCTGGGTTGTTGCGGGAAGTTTGCCGCCGGGCGTGCCTGAAGACTTCTATGCGATTTTGATCCGAATGCTGAAAGCGAAAGGCGTCAATGTTGTATTTGATGCGACCGCAGCACCATTTAGCCTTGGTATCAAAGAAATTCCCTGGCTAATTTACCCTGAAGTGACTGAAGCGGAGCGCCTGGTGGGCTATGAAATTGGAACTTTCGATATAGCAAAACGGGCAGCGATGCACTTTTTGCAGCAGGGGATCGAATTTGTGGCACTGATGTTGCAAACTGGCGGCGTGCTGCTTTCCTCAAAGCGCCAGATGGTTATGGCTTCACCCTTAAAGGTGCCGGTTCGCAGAGTGACCGGGGCGAGAGGGGCATTGTGCGCAGGCTTGGTGGATGGATTTGTGAGCGGGCTGGACCTGGTGGAGATCACAAGACGCGCGGCCGCTTTCCGTGCGGCTTATATTTCCAACAAGGACTACAGCACCATCCCACCGGAAGAATTCCAAAATTTGATCCACAGGGTGGAGATTAACTCTATTCCGATGTTATAGGAGTTGGCTCGGCTTCATTCTTTTCCAGCCAAAGTGTTCCTGTCATACTCATCATTGCTAATAACCGCATGCTTGCTCCCAGGGCGTCTTGTTTGGCTGGCTGTGCCTGGCTGAGGCGCAACCAGAGCTGATCGACAAAATCCCCATTTTTGTAAAGCAGCGCCAGCGGAACACAGCAGCTGAGGCTCGCAAGGCGCGAAAAACCCTCTTCGAGCTCACCTTCAAGCGGCTCCTGGCTGTCTAAGGCGCGTTTCAGACGCGAAAAAGCCAGGTCGGACCTTTCGGCAAAACCATCATCAGGGAAGATCAAACCCTCCAACCCGATTTGCAGCAGGCTCAGGGCTTGCTGCCTGCCTGGCAGCCCTTTTTCCTCTCGCAAGAGCGACTTTAATGCTTGCCAGTCAGCCTCTGTTTGCGTTTTCCAAAGCGGATTGGGCAATTGTTGAGCGATGACGCGCAGTAAAAGCGGATTAAAGACCCCTGATTGGTCTTCGGATTGGGAATTGAGGGCATCCAGCAAGGCTTGTGAGCGTTCCTGGAAGACCTCCTCAAGATTGAAGCGCTCCAAACTGCCCCATTGCGTTTTTGCAGCCAACAGGGAAGCAAGGATCCAGGCTTCGGCGTGCAGGTCGGGCTCGAGTCGGGGTGAGGTGGGCAGGTCCGGCATGGAGAGCCAGCTGCTGAGGGCGGGATGGTCCAGGGCGGGGTGCCCCAGCAGGTGCGCCAACAGGCGCTCAAAGCTGCCGCGGGAATCATCTCCATCCTGTGCCATTTGTGTTTGGATAAACAATGCCAGCGCTTGCGCCAGGCTTGTGCTGGTAAGTTGGTAGCGCAAACCGCGTTTTTGGGTCTCGCCGCGCAAAAATTCCGTCTGCCCGTCCAATCCCCGCAGAAGGAATTTCGCCTGCCATTCCTCATAAGTCTGGCGCAGGACAACCTGTCTTTCGCGGAGATCCGCCTGTTTAATATACGGGAGTAATTGGAGATAAGAGGTTGCCTGCGGGAAAGGTTTCGCTGCTGGGGAGGGGGTCATTTTAGATTCCTCCTGGCGCCTGCGCTGGGTGCGCCTGATCAGCAGAACCAGGCCAACAAACAGTGCGACCAAGCCGATCAGGCTGAGCAGACCGGTGGCATCCTGGGGTGAGAGAGATTGGGTGTGCATGCTATTGTTTTTCCTGGCTAATCTTACCGCAAATTGGTACCTTGTTTGCTTATCTGTCATCGCGAGCGCAGCGCGGCGCGGCGATCTCTCTTTTGTCTCCAGGAATACCGGGTTGAAATGCGCAACCAGACGATTTTTGTCATTCTGAGCTTTTTTGCGAAGAATCTAGGCGTCAAGAATTAGATCCTTCACTTCGTTCAGGATGACAAAGAATTTCTCAACGATTTGTCGGAATGAGCTTCAGTTGCTCACTCCGACTTACGAGCACTAAGGTTCACCATTGTCATCGCGAGCGCAGCGGAAAGGATTCAAGCCAACAAACCCTGTCATTCTGAGCCTCTTTTGCGAAGAATTTATTCTTGCGGGGAACGCGGCCTTGCCCTGGCAGCGAAGCGGATAGGGTATCCCGTTCCCCTTCAAGCCCGGAACAGCACGGGCAACCAATTCCTTCTAATCAGATGTAGGGTGGGTTGGTGTTGAGAAAACTCAATCTATACCGATTTGTCTATAACCAACCCACCAATTGAGACTTGCGTGATCCTGTGTGGTGGGTTGGCTACATCGGGACTCAGGCAGGTCAAGGCTGAATGACGCCGACCCACCCTACAACTCACAACCCCCATCATCGCGAGCGCAGAGTGGCGCCTGCCTGTCATCGCGAGGGAGCTTGCGACCGCGGCGATCTCTCCTTTAAAACGAACCATCCATAGCCAGTCGCAACTGGCTGTTGTGATGCAAAAAAGGGGTTAAAAATCCGGCGCACCATAGCACCAAATGGTCTCCCCGTCGATGCTAAAAGCGGAACCCGTGCTGATAGTGTCGAGTGGGACACTGCTGAGAACTTCATCATGCTGAACATAGAGCTTTCCAGCAACGGATGTGGGAATGGAGATCGACTGCCAGGTGGCTTTGCCATAGTTGTCTTCAAAATTGGCAAAGCGGCATGCCATCACCAGCTGCAACTTTTCCTGCAATTCCGGGTCAATATCCGGGTCATCCATATATCGGAAAAGCGTCGGAACTGCATCATTGGAGAGTCCATGCACCAGGTAAGCGGCATCGAGTTTTTCACCCTGCACAGCCCTTTCCAGGTTCTGTTGGGCGATCAATGAGTCCTCGTTCAGCCCCACCATCACCAGCGCGAAAGCCAGCACGCCAAGCACCAACACCAGCCCCAGCCTGCGGAAGGAATTTGTCAGCTCCATGAGGATCAACGCCAGCAAAAGCAGCCCAACGAAGACCATGAAGACGTGCGCTGCCAGGCGCAAGCTGGTGAAGCCGTAAGCCTGCTCATACAGGCGCAGCCGCTGGAAAGCCGAAATCAACATCACACCGACCTGTGCCAGCAACAAACCCGCCATCACTGAAAAAGCGCGCTTTTTCGCCTGTGTGCCGCGTTTGGTGAAGGACGCCAGGCTAAAGTACAAAACGCTGGCGATCAAAGCCACAGCCACCAGCTCGAAGAATCCGCGCCGGGCGTATTCAGCATAGGTGAAGCCGTCAATGCTCACATTGGCAGAGCCGGCGAAGAAATAGCGAAACTGCACGGCCAGGAAAAGCGCAAACAGAATATTCAGGCTGATCAGGGCAATGCTGGTTTCTGTCATTCCCAAAAACGGCTTGAACAGGGGTTTGTCAGGTTGGATTGCCAGTTGGTTTTCACTTTTTGTCAGTGCGTGCCAGAGTGCGGCTGCACCAAACCAGGTGAGCAGCAGGATAAAAAATATGTGCGGAATCAGATTATCAAAAATATCAAACTTGAGCCAGTCGAAGGCAGAACCGAGCATTTCCGAGAAGATTGTGTCCGCCGAAGCCAGCAGCAAACCAAAAAGCAGCAGGAGGGGGATGGTAATCAGAACGCCGCGCAAGATCGCCAGACCCGGCTTGCTTTTCGACGGGTTCTGCTCTTTGCTGGTCTGCGAGAGCTGGAAGCCTTCCAGTATCAAGAAGGGTGTGCCAATCACCCCTGATGGGATCAGCTTGAACAGCTCCCCGATCAATTCCCGCAAGCGGAACTGCATCCACTGGCCGTTCAGCAAGCTGGCTGTCAGCAGCAGCATGCCCAACCCGCTCACGAGCACGAGCGCGGTGGTGGTGGCACTGGCAGTGCGAAAGCCCGTCAGCAGGGCAGTGAGGCTTGTCAGCACCATAAGCGTGAGGCTCGGGACCGGCAGATGTTTGCCCTCCAGGCGCGCGCTCACACCTGCCGCGATCAGATACAAGTTAACCGCTACTGCCCAGTGCCAACCCCATGCCTTTTCAAAGAAGAGCAGATCCAGCAGCACTGCTGCCGCAAAAGCTGCTAAAAGGATCGGAAATGGGCGCTTGAGTTTGCCATCCGACTGGACATTTTTTTCTTCCAGGACCGTCGGAGAAATTTGATCCTCCTCGATCGCATTTTTGTTTTCTAAATTTATTTTTTCCATAAATACCTTTCATAGACCCGTATCGTCCTTTTTGAGGATGGACGCGTCAGGCAAGATATTGTCATAATAACACCGCTGAGGTTTCTGTACCTATCAAGTGCTATCTGATAGTGCCAAAATCTCGCCGAAAATTCCCATTCGTACAGTAGAAGCAAACAGGGATGACAATGTATGTGCTATACTTTCATAAAATACGCCAGAGGAGGCTACCATGAACAAAGTTATCATTGCCACCGATTCTTCTGCTTATCTACCCAAGGAATATGTGGATCAATATCAAATTCCGGTCTTGCCGTTAACAGTTAATTGGGAAGGCAAGTCTTACTACGACGGAATCGACATCCAGGCTGAGGAGTTTTACCAGCAATTAAGTCAGTCCAAGAGCATGGCCACCACCAGCCAGGTGACGGTGGGGCAATTCCTCGAGGTTTTTGGAAAATTATTGGATGCCGGCAACCAGGTGCTTTACCTGGGCATTTCCAGCGGCATCTCTGCCACGATCGACTCTGCCCTTCAGGCCAGCGCTGAACTGGGAAACCCCGAAAACCTGATTGTGATGGACTCGAAATTAGTCTCGATGGCGCTGAGCTTGATGGTTTTGGAAGTCGCGCGAGCGGCTGAAAAAGGCGCCAGCCTGCAGGAATGCCATGAATTAGCCCAGGACGCTTACGGGCGCATCGGTGTCTATTTCACGGTGGATACGCTTGAGTACCTGCATCGTGGGGGACGCATCAACTCCGCCAAGCGCCTGCTCGGTTCGACGTTGAACCTCAAACCGATCATGGAGATCCGTGGCGGAAAAATCGAGCTGTTAGAGAGCGTAAGGTCTCGCAAAAAGGCGCTGATCCGCATGGTGGAACTGATCGAAAAGGGCGTAGATGGGCGCAGCCCGGTCCGCCTGGCACCCTTCCACGCGCTGGCATTCGACGACATGGTCACCATGGAAAATCTCGCCAAAGAGCGGCTCAATCCGGTTGAGATCATTCGCTCGGAAGTGAGCCCGGTCATCGGCAGCCATGTCGGTCCGGGCACCGTTTCCATGGCGTATATGGTTGGCTAAACAAACCCAATAAAAAAACTCCTGCAATTGCAGGAGTTTTTTGTTACTGATCCCAATTACGGGTTCACCACACGCCCCATGAAAGTGATGGTGTTGGTGGTAGTTTCGTAGATCACGTAGATGAAAGGCTTGTCCAGGCGGATGGTGTAGCTCTGCCCAGGCATGGAGGTCAAACTCATTGCCACAGCGGTTGCGGCGGCAGCTTCGGTGCCTTCTTCATTGACGTCGATGGTCGCCTGGTGCAAGACCGAGCTGATCATCAAGTCGGGTTTGCCGGTCATACCCGAGAAATCGGCTTTTTGGGCATCAAAAGCATCCGGCATGCCGAGCCCAGCCAGTATTTCACCCAGACCAAAGCGGCTTTCAGACTTGAATTTTGGCATGCTCAGGTCCACCATGGCTGAAGAAGACTGGAGACTGTTCAGTAACTGTTCCAGGTCTGCGGCGGTCAGTTGTGCCTCAAACTCAGCGAAGTTTTCGAGAGGCATAATGGCTGCCATGGCATAAGTGCCGCCTTCGTAGGGCAGCCTGATTGCCTGGATCTTATCGCTCACCAGGGCAGAGAGGGTGAAATTGCCGTGCATGAAAGGCACAGTCTTGCTGCTGCCGTCAAGCAGCGTGAAACTTCCATCTTCAGTGTCTTTTTCTTCAAATTGATTGGACCATGCGCCTTTGAAGTAAATGGCGTTTGTGAGCACCATGCGGGTCATCTGATCGAGCAAACCCTCAGGAATAAGCTCCTGGATCTTGTCGTTAGTCTGAGCGGCTACCCACAGATTGATGAGGGCGCGTGCGTCTTCAGGTTTGTTGAAATCCACCAGTTTCAGTCCGGCGTTGTAATTGGCTGAAAGCGTGTCCAGGAAGGATTGCTCAAAATGGAAGTCCTTTTGAGCCCAAACAGCATTGGCGATGTTGAATGTCAGAGGCTGAGCATCGCTTTGCAGGTACTCGGGTTGTGTGGTGAGCGCTTTATTGAGCGCGTTCATCAGGTTGTGGATCTCAGGGTTGTTCAGATCCACTCCCAGCACACTTGCCATCTGGCTGGCAGTCGCGCCTTCAGCGCCGGCTGCCGTCATGAGCAGCGCCTGGAAGATACTGTAAGGCGAGTAGATCAGGTTGCCGTCTTGATCGCGCAGTGCCTGGTAGAGCGCCAGCGCGAAGCCGTTATTGGACTGGGCAAGCTGCCTGACTGCTTCAGGGTCAGCCTGGGGGTCAACGATGTATGCCACGTCGCCGCTTGAGTCGGTGATTTCACCAGGCTCATTATTTGAAGGTTCTTCGGTTTCATCCACTGGGTAGGGTTCGGTCGGGCTTTGCGCGGGTACACAGGCTCCCAGCATGAGAGCGCTGATCATCACGATACTGAATAAGATTTTGCTTGGTTTCATTTTTTCTATCTCCTCTTGCGGGTTTCTTTAGGGTCCGCTATGAATTGGACGATGATTTTCTTCGATTTGTTCCCTATCAGGCTCAAGGTTGCATCACAGTGCCCATGAAGAGGATGGCGCCAGTGGCGGTGTCGCGGATCTGGAAGATGAATGGACTGTCAATGCTGATCTGCAGCGGTTCTCCACCTGGGAGAGATTTTTCACTAATTACCACAATAGTAGCAGCGGAGGCTTCGGTGCCCAGTTCATTAACGTCAATGAAGGCTTTTTGGGCGATCGTGCTGACGTACAGCGATTGATCGCCGCTGATACCGGAAAAATCTGCGTTATCTGTGAAGGCAAGACGCATCCCACTCGATTCAAGAGCAGGGATCATGTCCATGATGGGGGTTTCGATGCGGAATTTTGGCATGCTGAGCGATACGTTTTCTGGCTGCAATTCGGGTAAGCCCCCTTGGGCTGACCAAAGTTGAGCAAGGGCATCGGGATCCTTCCACGAGTCAAGGCTGGGCATGAGGATTTCCATTACCATCGTCCCGCCGGCGTAAGGCAGCTGCACGGTGGTGAGCTCTTCCGTGATGCTCACATTGAGCGTTTCGGTCATGTGCATGGTTTGCACGTCTTGCTGCTCGCCATTTAGGAGCGTGAAGGGGGCTTCTGCTGTGGCGGCTTCATTGAAAGGAAATTGCCAGGCAGCCTTGAAATAGACCGCGTTGGTCAGTGCCAGGGCAGTGTCAGCGCTGAACATCGAAGGATCAGCAAGCCGCATGATTTTCTGTTTTGTCTGCTCCGCAACCCAGTCGTTGATGGCTTTGCTTGCAGCACTGGCATCCGTGAAATCGAGTGTTCTCAATCCCGAAGCGTAGTTTTGGGAAAGGATATCCAGAAAAGCCTGCTCGAAAGAGCGATCCTGAGCCGCCCAGAGCGCATTAGCTATTTGCAGCTCAAACGCCTGGGTATCAGCATCTGTAGAGTTGGCAAAGCTGAGAATCTGCTGGTTGAGGGCATTCACCAGGCGGTGTACACGCGCGTCTTCCCATGGAATGCGCATTGCCAGCCGCAATTCGCTTGCAGTCTCACCGGCAGCACCGGCGTAAAGCATGCTGAGCGCCTGGTAGAGGCTGTATGGAGAAATTACCAGGTTTTCTTTGGCTTCAGCCTGGTACGCAAAGATTGCATTGGCAAATTCGTTTTGGCTTTCCGTGAGTTGTTGAAGTTCAGCTTCCGTGAACTGCGGCGCGCTATCGTACGCCAGCTGACCGCTTAGGGTTTCAGACTGCGCGGATGGTGTGGGGCTGATGGCACAACCTGCGAGAATCATCAAGCACAGCACTACAAATGAAATTTTTTGAAACATGAGTTTACTCCTGAATGTTTTTCTAATTATGGACGGAATAAAGCGCTGAAAGGTTCCAATAGGGGGTTAATCAAGTCTGCCAACCAAATGGTTGGCAGACTTTTTGCGGAAGTTTTGTCGCTGATAGAGGGTCAGCGATTTGACCAATTTAGAAGATCGCTTTGATGCGATAGAATGCCAGCCCCAGGTATTCCCAAAGCACAGCAGCCGACTGATTGAAGGCTTCGCTGGTGGGCATGAGCTTGGTGATGATGCTGCGCCAATTCCAGGCGGTCAGGGTCTCCCAGTCTTGCAGGCTGACCTGATAGTCTGCAGGGGCCGGCGTAACTTCGACGTCAAGCTGGCGGAACAAGAAGTAGGCGCGATCCATCTGGATTGCGGAAGTGATCAAGAGGATATTTTTGACGTTTTGTAAAGCCAGGATGGGCGCTGTTAGCGCGGCATCGGCACGCATGTTGGAGGATTGATCCTGTACCATGATGGCATCAGCTGGTACGCCGAGTTCGAGCAGCAGCGTTCGTCCAGAAGTAGTCTGGCTGACATTTCCGCTGATGATGATCAGGGGAGCGGCTTGCTGCTGGTAGAGGGTGGCAGCGTAAAGCAGGCGGTCTGCCTGTTCCTGAACTTCCACGCGCTGGCGTGGGGTCTCCGCGGAGAGTGTGCCCTGTGCGAGCACCACGATGGCGTCTGCTTTGGTTTCCGGGGTAATGGGCATATGGCGCCATTCCATCGAGCGGGTTAGGAAGGTGGAAAAGATTGGGTTTCCGAACACGCCAACGATCACAAGGCTGATCAAAACGAACGCGGTTGCTGTTTTGGGGTGTTTCTTGATCAGTAAAAGGGTGAGGAACAACAACAGGGCAACAAACCCCATTGGAAGTAAGAATTGTTTGAAAAAACCTATAAGTAGTCCGGACATAATGAACTCCTTCCAATAAACCTGCTTGATATGTTGCAAGAATCGCGCCAATCCGGTTTTTGAGGTGTTCACCAAAGATGAAATGCAGATCGAGATGCTTCACTCGCGATGACGGATAATGCGGGTAGGGTGGGTTGGCGTCATAGAACACTTGCAGGGATACAATAAGTTATAGCCAACCCA
Organism: Anaerolineaceae bacterium UBA5838; assembly: GCA_002432795.1. GTDB lineage: Bacteria > Chloroflexota > Anaerolineae > Anaerolineales > Anaerolineaceae > Mesolinea. The sequence goes on along the minus strand of DJGU01000065.1, from coordinate 15,739 downwards.
CCGCAGATGGGTCGCGTGATTCAAGATGGAAAGCAGATTTCCACGCCCTGCTTCAGGGGCGTATGAGTCCATCCGTACGGTGGGATTCTTTGTCCGGTGGGGGCTTGCTCCCACCGCAACCATCTGTTTTTGAGTAAATTCAGCGGCTGGACTAAAGCCCAGCCGTACATGCCCAAGGGGAGGCACAGGCGCAAAATAAGCTCGCGACTCTAAACCTCCTGTCATTGCGAGACCTTTGCCAGAAAAGTTTTAGAGTACCAAGACGCTGATTAGCAAAGGTCGCGGCAATCTAAAATGTGTGTATTCAATCAAAAATGAGGGGTTACAAATGGATTATTTCGTATGCTCTATCAGATGTTTAGATTAATTTGAAAATATGAGATCTGTCCCGCATGATCTCCGGTAGGGGCGAAGCATCCAAAATTAGCCCGGCATAATTTTAGAAAATATTATTTTTAAGATGCTTCGCCCCTACGGCTAAATATCCTGTCGCCTTAATACGTTAAGACGCACGGTATTTGAGCTTCAGATCTCACAAGCCTGAGTTGAAGCTGTTTCGCTTGCGATGCCAAACCTCCTGTCATTGCGAGACCTTTGCCGGAAAAGTTTTAGGGTACCAAGACGCTGATTGGCAAAGGTCGCGGCAATCTAAAATGTGCGTATTCGAGCAAATACGAGGTGTTTCAAATGTATTGATCCGTGTGACCTATCAGCAGTCTAGATTACTTCGAAAATATGAGATCTGTCCCGAATAATCTCCGGTAGGGGCGAAGCATCCAAAATTAGCCCGGCATAATTCTAGAAAATATTAATTTAAGATGCTTCGCCCCTACGGCTGAATGTCCCAAAGCTTTAATATGTTGAGACGCACGGTATTTAATCTTCAGTTCTCACAAGCCAAAATAGAGGCTGTTTTACTTGCGGTGCCAAACCTCCTGTCATTGCGAGACCTTTGCAGGGTGAATATTGTTGGGATGCCAAGAAAGGATTTACCAAAGGTCGCGGCAATCTAAAATGTAAGTAATTAAACAGAAAAGGCCAGCCTTTTCCTAATTTTACTTAATCCCAATGCTATCCCGGCTGATGCAGGCTTCTCCCTACAATGGTCATAACGTTGGATGCCCAACCTTGGGGCTTATCTGGCGGGTTTGTGAAGGACGAGAACGACCCAATCTTCCTGGTGGAGGGTTTCACGCAAGGTCATCCCCAGGCTGCGGGTAAGGTCCGCCAGTTCCTGTGCCTGGTGCTCAAGCACGCCGCCCAGAATGAGCAGTCCACCAGGGCTAACCAGATCCGCAAGACCAGTGGAAAGCATTTTTGCCAGAATGGGCGAGAGGATGTTAGCAATAACGCGGGGAGCTTGCTTGGGCTCATCTTCACGATTGAGAACGTCGGTATGTGTTCCGACTTCGAAAATTATTCTGTCCCCGACGCCGTTCAGGTCGGCGTTATGGATGGCTGAGGGGATTGAGTCCGGGTCGTTATCTACTCCAAGGATGTGATTTGCGCCAAGTTTTGCGGCTTCGATGGACAAAATACCGCTGCCAGTGCCAATATCGATCACATCCATTTCTTTGACGCCATATTTCTCAAGCGCGAGCATGCAAAGTTGGGTGGAGGGGTGTGTACCAGTGCCAAAGGCCATGTCGGGCGAGATGACGATCGGAATGCGCCCTTCAGCCAATTCCGGGTCCACCCAGGCTGGCAGGACGATCAGGTTGCGACCGATTTTGAGGGGTTTGTAGTTCGTTTTCCAGGCTTCCATCCAGTTTTGGTCGAGAACGAGATTATATTCGATGGAATCAAGCGGTGCGATTTGGGACATGTGCCAGATCGCTTCCTCCAGTTGGTGCCGAATGGCCTCAGATTGTTCGTCCTGGGGGAAATAGGCGATGACCTGCATATCACCGGTGGGGATTTCTTCGTGACCAAGGGAATCGTAATGGGTAACGCTGTTGATCACAACCCCGTTGGGAGAATAGCGGGAGAACACTTCAGCGACTGCTTCGGCTAATTCTCCACTACAAACAATTGAGGCTTCGAGCCAGGCATGAGGTTTATCCACTGAAGGCATCCTTTAATTTTTCGAAGAAACTACGCTCCTGGATCTTGACTTCCGTGCCCATGGTTTTGCCCAGGGTCTTGAGCAGCTCTTCTTGTTCATCTGTCAGCGAACTTGGGATTTGAACGTTGACGGTCACCAACTGATTCCCGCGTTCGGTTCTTTGGAGGATGGGAACGCCCTTTTCCTTGAGGCGAAAAACTCGCCCGGGCTGAGTGCCCGGCGGGATGCGCAGTTTTACGTCGCCGTCAAGCGTGGGGACGGTAATTTCATCGCCGAGTGCTGCCTGAGCCATATTGATGTCGAGATCGAGCAAAATGTCATAGCCATTCCGCCGGAAGAATTTATGTGGGGCGACCTCGATTTCGATGTAAAAATTACCGTTCGGACCACCATTGGCGCCCGGCTGACCTTCGCCGATCATGCGGACCTGGTTGCCGTTATCAATGCCGGCGGGGATATTGACCTTTTTGCGGATGGTTTTGCGTTCCAGTCCGCTTCCTCGGCAGTTGGTACAGGGCTTTTCAATTATTTCACCGCGACCGCCGCAGGTGGGGCAGGTGACAACCTGGACCATCTGTCCCAGGAAGGTCTGCTGCACCTGCCGAACCTCACCCGCGCCCTTACAGGTCTGGCAGGTAACGGGTCTGGAACCAGGTTCAGCGCCTGAGCCGGAGCACACCGAGCATTTTTCGTTGCGGGTGATGTCAACCTCTTTTTCAGTGCCAAAAACTGCCTCTTCGAAGGTCAATTTGAGGCGTGTGCTGAGGTCAGCTCCACGGCGGGGCGCATTTCGGCTGCGGCGGGAAGATCCGCCAAAGCCGCCAAAGCCGCCGAATCCACCCAAACCAAAAAGGTCGAATAAATCGGAGAGATCCATGGAGGAATAGTCTGGCATACCGTTGGTATTTACGCCCTGGAAGCCATAGCGATCGTAAGCCGCCCGTTTATCAGGGTCGCTCAAAACGCCATAAGCTTCGTTTATTTCCTTAAACTTCTCTTCGGCGTCTTCGGCTTTGTTAACATCGGGGTGTAACTTGCGCGCCAGGTTACGGAACGCATTTTTGATGTCATCCGCGCTGGCAGAGCGGGTCACACCCAAAACTTCGTAATAATCTCGTTTATCTGTCATTATCATTTTAGACCAAATCCCTGGCAATTTTTCCTGCCAGGGATGTATTTTATACTGTTTTAACTAATCCGCGTGATGAAATTCGCCGTCAACCACATCGCCGTCATTTTCTTCTTCAGGAGCTTGTTCCTGATCGGTCTGGGTTTGGTCAGGAGCTTCGGGCTGGGTCTGGCTGTAAGCTGCCTGCCCAACTTCCTGCAAAACTTTCATTAGCTCTTCCACGGAACTGTTGATTGTGTTGGGGTCTTCCTGATCGCGCACGGAGCGAACCTTTGCGATCGCATCCTCGACGCGGGATTTCAAATCGGCAGGCACTTTCTCGCCGAGATCAGTAAGGGTTTTTTCTGCGCTGTAAATGGCATTATCGGCAGTGTTGCGGGCTTCGATCAACTCACGCTGTTTGCGGTCTTCTTCCGCATGCATTTCTGCGTCCTGGCGCATCTGTTCAACCTCAGACTCGCTCAAGCCAGATGAAGCAGTGATGGTGATATTCTGCTGGCGGCCGGTGGCTTTATCTTTAGCGGTGACTTCCAGAATGCCGTTGGCGTTAATGTCGAAGGTGACTTCAATCTGCGGTACGCCGCGTGGGGCAGGCGGAATGCCGTCGAGCGTGAATTTTCCGAGAGACTTATTGTCCGCAGCCATCGGGCGCTCGCCCTGCAGCACGTGAATCTCCACCTGCGTCTGGCTATCGGAAGCCGTCGAAAAGACCTGGCTTTCGCGCGTTGGGATAGTGGTGTTGCGTTTGATGAGTGGTGTAGCAATCCCGCCCAGGGTCTCAATGGAGAGAGAAAGGGGAGTGACGTCCAGCAGGAGAATGTCCTTGACATCGCCGCCGAGCACACCAGCCTGGATGGCTGCGCCGATCGCCACAACCTCGTCGGGGTTGACGCCTTTGTGTGGGTCTTTGTCGAAGAATTTGCGCACTGCATCCTGTACGGCGGGCATGCGGGTCATACCGCCGACCATGACCACTTCGTCGATGTCGGCTGGTTTAAGGTTGGCGTCATTCAGTGCCTGCTGAACAGGTTTCATGGAGCGCTGGACGAGTTCGCTGGTTAGCTGCTCGAGTTTTGAGCGCGTGAGCGTGGTGACGAGGTGTTTGGGTCCGGAAGCATCAGCAGTGATGTAAGGCAGGTTGATCTCTGCTTGCATGGTGGTGGAGAGCTCGATTTTCGCGCGCTCAGCCGCTTCCTTCAGGCGCTGCAGAGCCTGGCGATCCTCGCGCAGGTTGATGCCGTTCTCACGTTTGAATTCGTCCGCGAGCCAGTCGATGATGTGCTGATCAAAGTCATCACCGCCGAGGAAGGTGTCGCCAGAGGTGGATTTCACCTGGAAGACTCCGTCTCCGACTTCCAGGATGGAAATATCGAAGGTACCGCCGCCAAGATCATACACGGCGATGGTTTCGTTCTTTCCTTTTTTGTCGAGTCCGTAAGCCAGGGAGGAAGCGGTAGGTTCATTGATGATACGCAGCACTTCCAAACCGGCAATCTTACCGGCATCTTTAGTGGCGTTGCGCTGGGCGTCGTTGAAGTAAGCTGGAACAGTAATGACTGCTTGTGTAACGGGTTCACCAAGATAGGCTTCAGCATCGCGTTTGATCTTACCCAGGATCATGGCAGAAATTTCAGGGGGAGTATAGTCCTTGCCCCCCATGCTTACGCGCAGGTCGCCATTGGGCGCTTTATTAGTTTGATAGGGCACATGGGCTTTAGCACGCTGAACTTCGGGATCGTCAGCTTTGCGCCCCATGAAACGTTTGATCGAAAAGATCGTGTTTTCAGGGTTGATGATGGCCTGGTTGCGGGCAACACGCCCGACCAGTCGCTCAGAGTTTTTGTTGACAGCCACCACGGATGGCACCAGGCGTTCCCCTTCAGCAGAAGGAATGACGACTGGCTCACCGCCCATCATCACAGCTGCAACTGAGTTTGTCGTTCCAAGATCAATACCAATAATTTTTCCCATGATTGCTCCTATTTTGCGACTCTGACCAGGGCGGGTCGGATAACGCGATCTTTGATTTGATAACCGGTCTGGACAACTTCGATGATTTGTCCTTCGGCATATGTGTCGTTTTCTTCGTGGCTGATAGCTTCCTGCGTGTTGGGGTCAAACATGTCGCCGGGTTTCAGGTCCATGGGGCGAACATCTTTGGTCGCAAGAGATTTGAGCAGTTTTTGCAGGACGAGCTCAATCCCTGAGATCCAGCTGGCGCAGTCCGGGTCATCTGGGCGGTAGAGCAGAGAACGCTCCAGGTCGTCGGCAACCGGCAGGAAGAACTTAACGTGTTCGGCAAGCAGGCGTTCTGCGTAACTGGCGCTGTCAAGGTCGATGCGGCGTTTGTAATTGACGAAACTGGCGCGCTCACGCTGGAGGCTGTCCAGGTAGTCTTCATTTTGCTTGCGCAGCTCCGCGTTTTCAGCTTGTAATGCAGCCAGGTCGGGGCTTGCTTCTTCTGGTGTGGTTGTTTCGTTTTTGTGTTCAGTGTCTTCAGTCATTTTCTTCCTCGTAAAAAATTTTCATAACAGCGTATCTTATTCAATCAACGTGTCGGTAACCAGGTCGGAAAGCAGGTCCCCCACAAAACGAACCGTGCTGATAGCCTGCCCGTAGGGCATTCGCATTGGACCAAGAATGCCAAGCATGCCAGAAAGCTGGTCTTGGATGCCGTAGCGGGTCAGGATGACTGAGCAATCTCTCAGTTCCTGCCAGGTGCCTTCACCGCCGATCAGCACCTGAACCCCACCGATGTCTTCCGTCAGCACCGTGCGCGAAAACAAATCATTCAGCATGGGGCGTTCCTCCAGGAGGCGCAGCGGTGAGCGTTCCTGGTTGGTCGCGGCGAACTCAGGCGTTGAGAGAACGTTCGAAAGCCCATCCAGGAAAAGTTCACCTGTCACGAGGTCCTCGCTGAGGTGCATTTGATCGAGGATGGCGGTCAGTATTTGCTGAACGAGCGGATCGTTACTTGGTTCGAGCGCTTCGATCTGGCGAAGCGATTTGTTTTCGAATTCTTGATTTAAGTGATTTGCAGTCCTCGAAAGCACCTCCTGGCCATAGGCTTCATCAAGCGCCAGGATCTGCTGCCGGATTTCTCCGCCAAGGAGCACGAGCACCATCAGCACCTGCAAACCGCGGGTGGAGATTAGTTCCAGGTGTTTGAAAGCAATTTTTTCTGAGTGTGGAGCCGTGACCAGCGAAACAGCCTGGCTTTGGTTCGCCAGGACTGAGGCTGCCAGGGGCAGCCAGTGGTCCAGACCGCGCCGCGATTGATAAAACTGGTGGCTGATTGTGTTGCGAGTGGCGCTTGGAAGCACCGTTTGCTGTACCAGGTTGCTGACAAAAAAGCGGTAACCTTCTTCGGTTGGCACACGCCCTGCTGAGGTGTGGGGTTGTCGGATGAGGCCAAGCTCAGCGAGCGTGTTCATCTCGTTGCGCACCGTAGCAGAGCTGATCGGCAAGCCATAATCTTCAATCAGAGTTTTGGATGCGACAGGCTGTGCCGTGCGGGTATGCTCATGCACAATCAGAGAAAGGATTATTTTTTGTCGCGAAGTCAGATCAGTCATATTTCTTTTACAATTAGCACTCTCAATCGGAGAGTGCTAAGACAGGTTTCATTAATGTTACCATGCGAGGATTAGCCTCGTCAAGAAAAGGATACCCGCCCGTCGTTAATATTGCGTTAGATATTTTTTATGCGAATTTAGGGCTTATAGCAGCTGGCTTTTGAATGAGACCACATGGCGATCGATGCCGCCAAAACGGTACTTGTAAACCTCATCACCGCGCATCATGTCGACTTCGCTAAGCCCTTGTTCAATTGCCCAGGTTATGACTTTAGCCAGCAGCACCCATCCGGGCGAGCAACAGCTAAAGGTGGGGTCCCAGGCAGAGTTGTAAACCCAGAGTTTGTTGCCAGCCAGAAAAGAAAGATAAGCCGCTGCCTTTTGCCCATCAAAGGTCAGGAAAGAAAGATGCAATTGCCCAAGCTCTAAAGCCCTGCCGGCAGTTTGCACAAGGAAAACTTCCATTTCGGGAGTGAGAAAAGCCACTTTGCTGGGGTCATTGCGCATCATGTTGATGAAGGCATGCATTTCTTCCTGCAGATCATGCTCCGCGTTGACAATATACCAATCAGTTTCGTGGTGGCTGTCCGCGTTGCGCAGCTTGCGCCGGATCTCATGGCGCTGTTTTTTTGAGATCGAAGCGAGATAGTCCTCCCAGTCTGCTTTCATGGGGATGTAAGGAGAAGGCTGCAGAACCTCGCTGGTGTAAGGAACGCCTTTTTGCTCGCAAAGTTCGCGCAGGATGGGCAGGCTGGGTGAGTCGTCCTGGAAGTTTGCCAGGTCGAGACTGCGTGAAAGTAATCCAGGCTCAGTTTTGATGAAGTCAAGCAATCCAGCAATAAAGGCTTGGAGTTCTGACTGCGGGCAGAGAAAATCGAGATAGTCGGAGACCTCGATCTGACCGATGAAGCGCAAGGCAGGAGGGTCTTCTGCTTTTTCCGAATAGAAAAGAGGTGCGACGCCAAGCAATTGGCCATCCTGGCGGGCGATGATGAGCTGGAGCTGACTTTTGTCAGTTGGCCACTCTCCCCCGCCAAGCGTTTGCCACCAGGTTTTTTGATACCAAAACTCAAGGAATGGCAGCGTACGGTGCGTCCTGGCTGCGAGGGCTTGCCATTCAGCATCCAGGCTTTGCCACTCAGCGGGATCGGAGATCAGTGAAAATTGCATGAGACCGATTATACCCTCTGGCACGAATTGTGTACTATTAGGGTTACGCAATATCAACGTTGATTGTAAAGGTGTGCTATGAAATTTGATCTCACCACTTACTCTTTCGAGAATCACCAGAAGCGCCTGTTGCTAACGGCTTCTGCCGGTAAAGGTGCCGCGCGTGGGCGTGAAGAAGACAGCCTGATCATCAAGATTTGGCCGTCTGAAGTAGTCAGCCTGAGCGATGAAGTGCTGGATCAGACGCTGAGCAAGCTCGCGGCAGCCTTCTTCAAGACGAGCGGTTCTGTCACGAATGCGATGCGCAGCCTGGCTGATGGCTTGAATAAGACCTTTCTTTCCGGCAACAGCCAACTGCAGGATAGAGAGAGCTGGCAGACAGCTTCTTTGCTGGCGGGAGTCATCCACCATGAAACTTTGTTTATAGGGATCAACGGCAAGGCGGAAGCGCTCCTGGTCAAGAGCAATGGGGTGGAGCATTTCTTCGATGCGGATCTTGATCCAAGAGGAATTGGGCTGAGCTCAGTGGTGCGCCCACGCTTTTTCCAGGCAGCGGTGGCGGATGGAGATTTTGTGATGTTAGCCCAGGAAATCCCGGCGGAATTGTTGGCAGATGAAAGACTCAAAGCTGATATCTCCAGCCTGGGTGAGTATGTGCCGTTGTTGGGTGCGACGGAGGTGCTACGGCTGACTTATGGCGAAGGCTTGAGCCTCAAAGCGCGCCTGGAAGCCAGGTCTGTACCTGAGGCCCAGGAGATTGAAGAAACTGTAGCGGAACCAGTTGCGCCTGAAGCGGCTGAGGACCAGGATTTTGACTGGCCGGAAGAAGTACTGGAAACCCCGGAGATTGTGGAAGAAAATGGCTCCCTGGCTGACGATCTTTTTAGAAATGTGCCGATGCCATCCTTCTCAGCAGAGCCTGAAACCGAACCGGAACCACAACCGGAAGAAGTTACAGCCCCTCAATTCGGACCACAGCCGGAACCAACAATCTTCCAGGAAGAGTTTGCGGAGCAGCCAGTGGCGGCGGAAGAGGAGCAGTCGGCTCCCATATTTGACGTGGATCAGTTTAAGACAGATGCGCTGCAGACTGTTGCCAGAGGGGCAAGCTTTTTGAAAGGTGTCGAGGAAAAAGCCGAGGCGATCATTCAGAAAAGCGAAGAAAAGAAACGGGAAGAAGGCAATCCAGTAAGCGAACTCTCTGCCCTGAGCAAATGGTTGATTGCTATCCTGGTGCCTTTGCTGTTGGTGGGGCTGAGTACCTTTATCTATTTTTCGCGTGGGCAGGGCAACGAATATAACTACTTCCTGGCTCAGGCGGAAGCCTCAGCCAACAACGCAGTCTTGATGCAGACAGATGACCTCAAGCGAGAAGCCTGGGATCAGACCGTCGAATGGCTGGATAAAGCCGCGGCATATCCAGAATCAGACGAGGTAAACGCGCTCTATCTCAGGGCGAGGCTGGCTCTGGATGAACTCGATGGAGCAAAGAGACTGATCTACAAGCCGGCTTTCGCGGCTGGTTTATTCCCAGACATGAGCGTCACCAACATTATTTCCCTTAACCGCGATCTTTACCTGCTGGACCAAAACAGCGGCGAGGTCAGGCACCTGACCCTTCAATCGCAAGGTTACTCCCTGGATGAAGCCTTTCGATGCGGTCCGGGCAGCTTTGGAGGGCTTGAGGTTGGAAAATTGGTGGACATGCTGGCAATTCCGATCAATAATCCTGCCAAGGCACCAATTTTGGGAATTGACGCGGCTGGCAACCTATTATATTGTGCGGTTGGCTCAAGCCCGACCGCAGCCAGTTTGCTGCCTCCCGATGGTGGATGGCAGGACTTGAAGAGCATTGCCTTCGACTCTGGAAGACTGCTCGTGCTGGATTCGGCTGCAAACGCGATCTGGATCTATCGCGGCTTCAGCTCAAACTTTGACCAGGTGCCAGTTTCTTACTTTGATGATATGCCAGTGAAACTGCAAGAGGCGATTGATCTGGCTGTAAGCGGCGATGAGCTCTTCCTGCTGCATGCCGATGGACACAGTTCGCACTGCCTGGCTTCTCAGATCAACGGATCAGTAAACTGTGAGGACCCCTATCCTTACCAGGATGTACTTGGCGGAGGAGCGCAAGTGGATTTTGAGAGTCTAATATTCAGCCAGGTGTCATATTCACCTCCGCCAGATCCTTCGATCTATTTCCTCGCCCCTGACGCGGCTGAGTTGTATCAATTTAGCCTGCGCTTAAATTTGAACCAGGTGCTGCGGTCAGGGCTGAATGATGGCAGTCTGCCAACTGGCAGGGCAACAGCCTTCGCAGTCGCCGCGAACCGTCAGGTGTTTCTCGCTTTTGGGAACGCGGTGTATTACGCGGTTTTGCCGTAACCAAAAACACAAATAAGCAGTCGTAGTCGTAGGTCAGGTTCCGCGGTTGCAACTGACATTGCGTGTGTTGGCTTATACGCACTGAAATTTATCCTCTTTGCAAAAAAGCATTGGACCGTCAGGTTGCGTTTTTGTACCCGACATCACAATTTTTCTGTCATTCTGAGCCTCTGTTGCGAAGAATCTTTCCCGTAAAGTAGGTCAGGCTGCGTTTTTCAACCTGACATCACACTTTTTCTGTCATTCTGAGCCTCTGTTGCGAAGAATCTTAAGGGTAAACAAAGCAAGATCCTTCACTGCGTTCAGGATGACAAACCCATAGCCCCTGTCATTCTGAGCCTCTTTTGCGAAGAATCTTAAGGGTAAAAAAAGCAAGATCCTTCACTGCGTTCAGGATGACAAACCCTATTCCCCTGTCATTCTGAGCTTCTGTTGCGAAGAATCTTACCCGTAAAGTAGGTCATGTCCCGCTCCTGGACCTGACATCACACTGGCTTTCTCAATCCTCAAAAATTATTGCATGTATAATCAACGGCAATACTTCGAAAACAATAATGGCTAAACAGGCGAAATATGAACATTTCTGATATTTTCAAACATAAAAAAGTCTCCTATTCGCTGGAGATCTTCCCTCCGAAAAAGGACAGTTCCTACAATGTGATCTACAACACCTTGCTTCGATTGCGGGGTTTGCCCGCGGACTATATCAGCGTAACCTACGGCGCTGGCGGCAGCCTGGCTCAGAGAGAAAAAACGGTCGAGATCGCGTCCCTGATCCGCACCAACTACCACATCGAACCTGTGGCGCATATCACTTGCGTCAATTCAACCGAGCAGGATGTGATTGAGACGCTGGAGAAACTGAAGGAAAACCAGGTGATGAACCTGATGGTCTTGCGCGGCGATATCAGCCCGGACGCGCCTCCCAAGGATGACTTTCACCACGCCAGTGACCTGGCTGATTTCATCAAAAAGCGTGAGCCTGAATTCAATCTGATGGGAGCTTGCTATCCCGAAGGGCACTACCAGGCAGCTTCTCTGGAAGAAGATGTGCAAAATCTGCATCACAAAATAGCTAATGGCGTGACGCACCTGGTAACCCAGCTGTTCTTCGACAACGAAGCCTTCTATCGCTTCAGGGATCTGGCAACAGCCCAGGGAATTGACGTGCCGATTGTGGCTGGCATCATGCCCATCACCAGCTCCCGGCAGATCGAACGCACCGTGGCGCTCTCCGGGGCGAGCGTGCCGGCAAAACTTTCGCGCCTGTTCAGCAAGTACGCCAACAAGCCCGACGCGTTGCGCGACGCCGGCATTTTTTATGCCATCGAACAAATTATGGACCTGGTCGACAACGACATCCGTGGCATTCATCTCTATACGATGAATAACGTTGAGACTGCCTACAAAATCAGCGAGGCAGTCCAGAACGTCATCATGGCGGAAAACCTTTCCTAATAAAAAAGCCCGGATATCCGGGCTTTTTGTATCCATTGAAAATTATCATTGGTTGCGATAGAGTGCTTCGTTCAGCATGTTCGATATCGCGTAATTGTCGGGCATCAACACCATTGCCCCTTCAGCAGTGATCCAGTTGTAAACCATCGCGGGCGTGACCGCATATCTATGGACATTTTCTGAGTTCATCAGGGATGAGGCCATTGGCAGCAACGGCAAAGCGTCCAGCAATTGCACATCCGTGTCCACATACTCGCGGTAAAGCCCGTAAAGCTCAGGCAGTTTGATGAGCATGTTGAGGTTGACCGCCTTGCGGAAAATCGCCATCACCACGTCCTGCGCGCGCCGGTTGCGGTCAAAATCGCTGGTGGTCTTGCGTGAACGCACGTACCAGAGGGCTTGTCCGCCGTCCATATGTGTTTCACCAGGCTCAATGATGCACCATCCGGGTGGATTGGTCTCACAGGCATCCTGCAGCTCTTCGGTAACATTGACATCGATCCCACCAAGGCTGTTGACAACGTCTTTGAAGCCATTGTAGTTCACCATCATGTAATTATCCGGACGGATGCCAAAGTTGACCTCGAAGGTTTGTGCCAGCAGCTCAAAGCCGCCCAAAGCCCAGGCAGTGTTGATGCGGTTGGACCAATAACCGGGGATGGTGACATAAAGGTCTCGCGGGAAGGAAATCAGGCTGACCGTTTTATACTTCGGATTGATGGATGCCAGGATGATCACATCCGTGCGGAAATTATTGGCGCCAAAGTCATCCACCCCAAGCAGCAGGATGTTTAATTGGTTTTCGGGCAGTTCGCCAACCGGAATAACCGGCACAGGAGTCGGCGTGAGAACGGGTTGGGGGATCAACTCGATCGTGCCGTCTTCGAGAATGTTTGCGAATGAATTGGGTTGATAAGGTGTAGCAGTGATCTGATAATCCCTGAAGCTGACCTGGTAGGGGGAGGAGTCCGAGCTCGCCATGGCTGCCACGATAACACCAGCAAAAATGACTCCCACAAAAGACAAAGTCATGACAAATAAGACTGCCAGAGTGATGGATTGGTGTTTTTTCAAGCGCATTGGGCTCAGTGTTTCTCCGGGGAAGTTGTAGCAAGATTGCTGCCAGCGTCTTCGCTCCCACTATTTACGGGGATTGCAAGGCGGTGGATGGTCAGCGTGTCGGGCACAGAGTGGATCCACCAGTGACCGCCCAGGCTCTGAGCCAGGTCAACGGCCTCCCGAAGGGCACCAGGCACGCCCCAGTTCTGAGCGGCAGGATCGCTATCTGCCCTGAGGTTCTCAAGGAAACTTGTTTGGTCTTCAGGTTTCAGCCCGGAGCCAGCATCGCTGACGCGGAGTTCAACATAGCCCGGATGATCCTGGGAGGGCAGCAATTCCAGCAGGACTTCAGAGCCGGCTTTGCTGACGGTCAAAGCGTTTTGCAATAAGGCTTTGCTCAGCTTGAGCAATTGCGTTTTTGTCTCCGGATCAGGTTCTTCAGATAAAGTATTTTCTAAACTTATTTGGATTTGCTTCTGATCATATTCCAACTTCAAACCGTCAATCAAATCCTGCAGTTCCTCGCTCAGCCTGGCATTGCTTCTACTTGCTTCGCGGGAGGGGCTTTTAGGATCCATCTGCTCGAGCATGTTGCGAGCCTGCTCCAGGGCAGCGCGAAGCCCCTCGACCTGCAGGGAGTTTTGCGCTATGGAAAGCTCCAGTTGTTCCTTTTCGAGCCGTAGGGCTTCTGCCTGGGCAATGGTCGCCTCGTTCTGCCGCAGGGTGGTTTGCAGCTCCTCGAGCTGCTCCTCGAGCGCTTCCTGGCGCGCGAGCCACAATTCCACTTCTGATTCATGCGTCTGGCTGTTAATGTGAAGTTCCTGCTCCAGTTGCTGCAAAAGACTTTGCGACTGGATGAATTGTTCAACGGTTTGCGCCCTGTCGCGCTGGACCTGGTTCAGCAGTGTCTGCAGGCGTTGGGCAGAGGTGGCTTTTTGCTCGATATCAGCCGCTTCATCCAGGATTTCGTTGACTTTTGGAGCGATAACGCCCAGCTGGTCAAGATCTTTGGGGTTCCAGCTTCGCTCGGTGTAGGGGCTCAGGCAGAGCAGCCCCCGCGCAATCGGCGCGTCGATAGGATTGAGTGGGTAGAAAAGCAGGTTGCCTATTCGGTTGTAGCCGATCAGCTCCATCAGGGCCGCCTTTTCTTTGGCGAGTTCCGCGGCTGTGTTGGAGACTAAAACTTCACGATCTTCCAAATGCGCGCTCAGACCAGGAAAATTCGGTTTGGAGAGTTGTATGCTGCCGACAAAATCTTCACGGATCAGGTCATAGCTGTTCACCAGCGTCAGACTCTTATTCTCCGGGTCAGTCACCAGGAATCCACACAGGTCTGCCAGCAGATACAGCCCGAGGCTGTGGGTCAGGCTGCGTTGGATCTGGGTGTTGGTTTGCTGCAGGCTGACGTCCAGCAAACGGGCAGCGACCTCCCCCGAAAGTTCGCGCCGCTCAGCGGAAGCCTCCATGGGCTGTGGGGTTGCTACGGGTTTTTTGCGCTGCCAGGCAAGGCTGATCAGCAGCGGGTAGTAAAGCAGTTGGCTGACCATGACTGATGCTGGCAGGCTGCCTGCATTGGGTAGCGCCAGGTAAAAAACATAACCCATGGCTGCCAGGACGAGGATAATGATCCCTTCAACCCGGTCTGAGTGGTCCAGCCTCAGATAAACGATTGCCCCAAGCGCGATGGTGAGCAGGGTCAATCCAACCCAAATCTGGTCCAGCCAGGAACCATTGAAACTCTGTTCACCAGCCAGAGGCAGCCACGCCAGTGTGAGCAGGCTGGCGGCGGTCAGGATGAAAACCGTGAGCGCCCACACGAGCCATCCATGGCGTTCCTGCCCCTGCCAGAAGAGCGCCCGCAACAGCCAGATGATGCAGACCAGTGTCAATGCGCGGAAAGCGATTGGGAAAATCTGGCTAAGTTGTGCGTAGCCCTGGTAGGTCATCAGGCTGAGAGTGAGCAGCATAAACTGGCTGAAAAATATGACCAGCAAGCTGCCGCGCAGAGCCAGATTATTGGCGGGATTGGCGCGCCGGAAAGCAAAAATTGCCAGCCCCGCGGAAGCAAGCAGGACAGCGTAATAAAGCAGTGCATAGGGATACACCGAAAGAACCGGCAGAATGTCGAGGGTGGGTGTCATAGCTCGTTGCCTTTTTGCTTCTTTGCTGCAAGAATTGTACCGCTGAAACCCTGTCATCGGGAGGTTCTTTTGCGCCTGAGCCCGCATTGCAGGGTATGAGCGATCTGCCTTTTATATTGCATTGCAGAATCTGTGGGGCGAGATGAAATGCTCGTAGGGCGGGAAAAAGTATGCGGGCGAGACAAAGTGCCGCCATCATGCCATTGTTTACTCACAATGAACGAGCATTTCCATCAATATCAGCGGAAGGGGCGAAGCGTCTCCCAATAAAAGTCCCGAGTCACCGGATTCAATCATCACAGACGCTTCGCCCCTACAAATAACTGGGCTCCCAAATCAGGGTAAAGCAACTTGCCTTTGGATTGGATTCAATTGAGACCTGGCGGTCAAATGCCGTGTTCGATCAGAGACTGGCACGATCAGGTAAAACAAGGGACCAGTCCGATCAACACCCGTCATCCCAAGCGAAGTGCGCGAATACCGTCATCGCGAGCGAAGCGTGGCGATCTGCCTGTAATCCCATTACAGGATCAAAAAATGTGTGCGTAGGTTGAGATAAAGTGCCCGTAGGGTGAGATTGGAAGCACTGTATAAATCATCAAGCAGAGATCTTGGTGTGCTTCCAATCCGCCATCATGCCTTTGGATTCATTGGAGACCTAGCGGTCAAATGCCGTGCTCGGTCAGAGACCGGCACGAACAACAGGAATAACTGAAACCTACCCCAACTTGCTCAACCCATACCTAATCCGCCGCAG
>DJGU01000106.1:9847-17894 GCA_002432795.1 Anaerolineaceae bacterium UBA5838 | reverse complement strand
AAAAATGCGACGTTGAACGAGAATGCCGGCAAGTACGCAGGCATGGAGCGCTTCAAAGCCCGAAAAGCGATCTGGGAAGATATGACAGAGGCAGGTTTGGTGCTGAAAGAAGAACCCTACCTGATGAATGTTCCCCGGTCACAGAGAGGTGGGGAGATTGTTGAGCCGCTGGTGTCAACGCAGTGGTTTGTGAAGATGGACAGCCTAGCAGAAATGGCGGCAGAATCGGTGCGCAATGGAGAAGTCCAATTTGTGCCCGATCGATTCACCAAGGTTTTCCTGAACTGGATGGATAATATCCAGGATTGGTGTATCAGCCGGCAGTTGTGGTGGGGGCATCGCCTCCCGGTCTGGTATTGCCAGGATTGTCGCGAAGTGATTGTGGCAAGGAACGATCCCGATGCTTGCCCGAAGTGCGGCTCGCATAACCTGAAACAGGATCCGGATGTGTTGGATACCTGGTTCTCTTCCGGCCTGTGGCCTTTCTCGGTGTTTGGCTGGCCGGATGAGACACCGGATTTCAATTACTTCTATCCAACCAGTGTGATGGAAACCGGGTATGACATCATTTTCTTTTGGGTCGCGCGCATGGTGATGGATGGACTTTTCTTCACCGGCAAAGCTCCTTTCCACACCGTTTACCTGCACGGCATGGTGCGCGATGATAAGGGTCAGAAGATGAGCAAGACCAAGAACAACGTTATCGACCCGCTGGTATTGATGAACGAATACGGCACGGACGCGCTTCGGTTCTCGCTGGTGGTGGGGTCCAGCCCGGGCAATGATCAAAATGTGGGTGTGAAGAAGGTTGAGGCGAATCGAAATTTTGCCAACAAAGTCTGGAACATTGGCAGATTTGTGATTAACGTGGTCAACAAGGTGGTAGAACCCATCAAAGCCGAGCCTAAATGGACCCTGGCTGATTCCTGGATCTGGGCACGCACCAAACAAACGGTAAATAATGTAAATAACCTGTTTGAAAATTATCAGTTTGGAGAAGCTGGCAGACAGGTGTATGAATTCTTGTGGAACGATTTTGCTGATTGGTACCTGGAAGCGTCGAAACGGCAGTTGGCAGAAGGCGGCGATCGGGCTGCCTACACGGCGATCATCCTGGCAGATACGCTCGGCTTGATGCTGCGATTGCTGCATCCTTTTACGCCTTTTGTGACTGAAGCTCTGTATGGTTATCTAAAAGAAGCCTGCGAGACAAACCAATATATATACAATCCTGAGCGAGATTGGGAGGAACATCTGATCGTAGCCCGGTGGCCGGAACGAATGCTGCATGAGGATTGGGAAGAAACCGCGATCAAGAACTTTGAATTGGTGCAGGAAATTGTGCGGGCAATCCGAAACCTCCGGTCTGAGTTCAAGATCGAACCGAGTAAATCCATTGATACAATCCTGGTGAACCAGGACAAAGTCGATTTTTTGCAGCAGAATAAGTTTTTATTGGTCGATTTGGCTGGTTTGAATGAGGATAGACTAAGAATTCTCGCAAATAAACCTGAAACTGAAGGTTTAACCGTGGTAGTGATCGAGGACATCGAAATTTATCTTGACCTGAGTGCTGGTGCAGACAGCCAGCTTGACCGGGAGCGGCTTGAGAGGGAACTGACAGAAGCAGAAAGCCAGATAGAACGGCTCGAGAAGCTGCTTGCTTCACCGTTTGCCCAGAAGGCGCCAGAGAAGGTGGTGCAGGTTGAAAGAGAAAAGCTGGAAGGATATCGGGCAAGCGCGATAAAACTGCGTGAAAGATTGATCTAGAAGAATGCCTCCCCGAGATTGGATCGGGGAGGTATTTTTTTATTGCAGGCGGAGCTTCTCGAGCATGATGATGCGCTTGAGGATTGCGACAGAAACCGCATAGGTCGAATCCATGCCAAAGTACGAAAGACCTCCAGCGCCGAGGTTCTTTCCCTTGGAATAGGGCGTGTCGGACACGTAGTGCAGGATGCCCAGATCGAAGGGCACACCGTGCAGGTTGACGATCTCATTGACAGGGTGCCGCTGTGGGCGGAAAAGCTCATAGATGGCAGACAAATACGGTCCAGCTTCCATTTCGACGTCGGTATAACCCTCGCGATAGACAACGTCGAGAACATTGCGGTTTTGCAGGAATGTGCCCATGACTGAAACGGCTTTTTGATTGTCAAGAACGGTACCAAAATTGAGATTCGGAGCAATATCTGCGGCAGTAAAGTTGTTGTTGAAAAGATACGTATTGCGCGAATGTTCGTCGTAAACCACATTTGGCAGGATGACGTCCCCACGGACACCATTCAAACTGGCAGCTTTACCCATGATGTAGATGCCAAGTATCTTGCCGCTGTTTTCCGCGATTTTTGTGAGCAGGTTGTAAGCGGCAAAACCAAGGGGATAGTCAATGTTAAGGATAATAGCGTCACTGTCCTGAAGAAACGCGAGATGAGAGCTATCACGTTCCGGGATCAGACGGGGGTCAATTGTGGTGGGGTTCAGCTTATGAAGCTCCATAACGCTGGCTTCCACGTCAAAACTGTGGGCGCTGCTGAGGCGGGTGATGCCGCGGTCTTCTTCAAAGGCAATCTGTTCAGACACCAGAGAGCTTTCAGGGTGGGTGGAAAGGTATTTGCGCATGGCGTAATAAAAGAAATTTTCCTGGCTGGCTTTGTTGGCTTCCTGCTGCATTTCTTCCCATTCAGCGCGCAAAGAGGGTTCGTCCTGCTCGATAAAGTTCAGCAATTCAGCGCGTTTTGTCAGTGAAAAGCCGGAGAGCAGATTGGCAAGGCTGTGGGTGTTGGATGACACAAAGTAGATCGGACGCCTGGTAACTGCCGGGACCTGCGTTTCGATATTTTTCCACCAGCTCTCGGTTGCTTTGCGGTAATCGTTCAGGGAACCGCTGACAAGTTGAACCGTAAGGTCGCTTGTCTCGGAGGCAATATGGGACATGTAGCTGTAAAAGTTGTCTCCCATTACCGTGTATAGCCTGGCGAGCTCCTCCTCTTTGATCTGGAGATGTTTGGCGAGCTGCTGAAAGTTCTGCGGATCGTCCGGGTTAGCAGAGGAAAGCAGACCTTCCGGGAGGGTATTCAGCAGAAAGTGGAGTTTGTTCCATTCGATCTGGAGTGCGGTCAAAGCAGGAATGACGTCATCAATGTCAGACCGTGAGGCGATGTAACAAGCTAAAATTTGGCCGCCGTTGTAAAAACATCGCCGGCGGCGTGCTTTCGCGCTGACATCTTTCCAGGTTTCAATATCCCCATAACCGTAACTGGCGAAATTTTCGGCAGATTGACCAAGGATAACTTTCTTCACATAAAAAATTGCTTCTGGCAGGCGTAACAAGGCATAAATCAGGGCGGAAATGTCTGGTGAATCTTCACGGGACTTTGTGTGCAGGGATGAATTCATCCCAGCGTGAACCTCTTCCAGGGTGCGGATGCGGACCTCGTTGGAGGAACGCAACAAAGAGTAAATAGTGCGTAAATACAGGTCAATTTCTTCAGATGATCGGACAGGAACAGTTCTTTCCATCGCGTGTTTGCCTTTTGATGTTAAATCGGTTTACAGAAATTCTATCACGGCGATTGCTACTGGCAACCTCCCTTATAATACAGTTATTAAATTGCTGCAGAAGTATAAGCTGGAAGTGAGATTGTATGCTCTACCTTGTTGCTACACCAATTGGAAATTTAGGAGATATGACCTTTCGCGCGGTGGAGGTTTTGAAGCATGTGGACCTGATCGCTTCGGAGGACAGCCGCAAATCGAGCATCTTGTTGAATCACTACGGGATCAGCAAGCCTCAGACTGCCTTGAATAATTTTAATGAACGTAAAGTTGTCCCAAAACTGGTTGAGCGACTGGAACGGGGAGAGACCATCGCTTTGATCACCAGCGCCGGTACACCCGGGATATCCGATCCCGGTTACCTTTTGGTGCATGCGGCGCTGGAAGCTGAAATTGCGGTGGAAGTGATTCCCGGGCCTTCGGCTGTGATCACGGCTCTCACGCTGGCGGATTTGCCTCTCCACAGCTTCACATTTAAAGGCTTTCCTCCCAACAAAGAAGGTCCGCGCAAGCGATTTATTGCGATGGATGCGCAAAATCCACATACGCTGGTTTTCTACGAAAGCCCATACCGCCTGGTGGCATTTCTGAAGGATGCCTTGGAAGTCCTGGGCGACAGGCGGGCAGTCGTGGCTAATGATCTGACCAAAAAGTTTGAGCGTATCGTGAGGGGGAAGCTTTCGGAAATCATTCCGATAATCGAAAACTCACCCATCAAGGGCGAGTTTGTGATCTGCATTGCCGGTTTTGAAGAATTAAAGGCTAAAAACCAATCGGACTAAGATCGGACAGATCCGAGTAGACATCAACACCCTCGGCTTGCTTGAGTTTATTGACAATCTTATAGGTCGCTGGAGTAAAGAGGACCTCAACCAGGACCTTGAAGATGTAATTAGTTAGAGTAAGCGACCAGAACAATTCACGCGGGAACACCCCGGTGAGTGTCGCAACGGCTACAAAGATCAGGCTGTCGACGAATTCACCGATGATGGTGCTGGAGATCGTGCGAATCCAGAGAAATTTTCCCTTTGTAATCGATTTCATAACTGCCATCACGACCGCGTTTGAAAAACTGCCAAATAGATACCCTAAAATACTGGAGAGGACGATGCCGCCGAAGCTGACCCCACCTAAAACGGAATCGAAAGCAGATTGACCAACGCTCTGTTGCCAGGAGGCTTCGCCAGGCAGGAGGCGGATCAGCAGGAACATCAGGAAGCTGAATATTAAAGCACCAAAACCGAGCCAAATTACACGCCTGGAACGCGAATAGCCATAAACTTCAGTCAGGACATCCCCAAAAATGTAGGCAAAAGGAAAAAATACCGTTCCGGCATCAAAGGCCATGCGGACACTTCCAAGCGAGAATCCCCAGTCAATGATCTTGGCAGAGGATGCGAAGTTGGAGAGGATAAGAATCACCGCAAAACTGACTGTGACGATATCCAGATATTTAAAATTGTAGCGTTTTTCTTTTTGATCCAAGATGTTTCTCCGAAAAGACTCCCGCAAGGGGTTATACTACAAAACGAAAAACTCGCCGCGTTGGTAGAATTATCGCACGAAACGGAGGTATTATGAGCCTGATCTTAGGTCTGGACATAGGGGGAAGCACCACCAAAGTGGTGGGGCTGGAAGATGGCAAAATACTGGAAGGCGTGATCGTAAAAGCCAGCGATCCGCTTGGCTCAGCATATGCCGGGCTTGGGCGATATCTCGAAACCTCCAAAAAAAAGTTAGCGCAGATTGATATGATCATGGCAACCGGTGTTGGAGCTTCCCATTTGAGTGGTGACCTGCTGGACAGGAAAACGATCATCGCGAACGAATTTGAGTCCGTGGGCATTGGGGGAATTTTTCTGGCCGGCATCCCTGACGCTGTGGTAGTGAGCATGGGAACAGGAACATCTCTGGTTGAGGCCAGAGGGCAAAATGTCAGGCATATCATTGGTTCAGGTGTTGGAGGAGGCACCTTGCTGGGGTTGGCTGACCGGCTTTTAAATGTTACAGATTTTGAGACAATCGACCAGCTTTCCCAGAAAGGACATCTCGAAAAGATCGACCTGACGGTTGGTGACCTGACCCAAAAGGAAATTTCGGGCTTGACACCAACTACCACGGCATCCAATTTTGGAAAGTTGATAGGGCTGAGCGAACCGGAGGACGTTGCTGCAGGAATAGTGAACCTGGTTTTCCAGTCTGTTGGTACGGCGGCGGTTCTTGCTGCAAGACTGTGCCAGTTGGATACCATCGTTGTAACCGGCAATCTGACGTGCATGAGCCTTGGCAGGCAGATCCTTGATACTTTTAATCAATTGTACGGTGTCACCTTTGTGATCCCTGATAGAGCGGTATTTGCCACAGCAATGGGAGCAGCATTGCAGGGGTTACCAATTAACCGGATATTGAAATTAAGCTAAAATAGAGACCATGCAACACTTTTTTCTAGATCCAGATTCGATACAAAACGGGGTGGTCACATTCCCGGAAGGCATCTCGCGGCAGATCAAGAATGTTTTGCGGCTGAAGCCTAAGACTGATGCAGTGATTGTGCTGGATAACTCGGGCTGGGAGTATCTGGTGCAACTGACTGGAAACAATGGGAAAAGCATTATCGGTGAGATCACAGGAAAACAACTTGGCAGACCAGAGCCAAAGGTAGGGCTGCGCCTGTGTTACAGCCTCACCCGGCGTGAAAAGATGGAGACAATCCTTCAGAAGGCAACTGAAATTGGGGCAACCAGCTTTCAGCCCTATTTCTCATCTCGAAGCCTGGTACAGGAAAGCCGGCAAAACAGCGCGCGCCAGGAACGCTTGGACACGATTATGCGGGAAGCCGCTGAGCAATCCATGCGGTCCAGGCTGCCAGTCTTAAAACCCGTGCTGACCTTCGAAGAAATGCTGGCAGACGCTGAGGATTGCGCGGTAAAACTGATCGCGTGGGAAAGCACAGCGATTGTAAGACAGATCTGCGCGAACATGCTGAGCGTTGGGGATCGCGAAAACGCGGAAATTGCCCTGCTAATCGGACCTGAAGGCGGCTTTAGTTCTGACGAAGTCTCTCTAGCGGAAAAATACGGTTTTCAGCAGATCTCTTTAGGCACGAATATCCTGCGCATGGAAACAGCTTGCATAGCTGGCTGCGCCATCATCCGGCATCTCTGCCAATAAATCATAATTATCCAAGTAAATTACGGTTTGGCAGAAGATTTCTCAATCTGTTAGCTGAGAGTTTTC
Source organism: Anaerolineaceae bacterium UBA5838 (assembly GCA_002432795.1). Classification (GTDB taxonomy): domain Bacteria; phylum Chloroflexota; class Anaerolineae; order Anaerolineales; family Anaerolineaceae; genus Mesolinea. The sequence goes on along the minus strand of DJGU01000106.1, from coordinate 11,099 downwards.
CCGCGCCCAGGTTTCGTCCTAGTTCATCTCGAATGATGACAACCGATCCCATTCTCAGTCCTTGAAAGTTTAGATTTCGCAGATCCTGCCCTGAGAGCCATTGCGCTACTTTATCTGCAGGAATGGTCCAGATATTGGCATTAAAAAGGTTTCCAAATCGGTTGATTAACTCCACTGATAAGGCAAGCTCTCCGTGATAAATTTTGCCAAAAGGCATTCCGAGGCTATGGTATGGCAGCGAAGGGAAGTGCTCGAGATAGGATTTGGGGATCAGATGCAGGTTGTTGCCCCTTTGGTGGAGCATTAATCCGCTTTGGGTAAAGTGCGGGATAAGGCTGAGACCGTAAAGATCCTTAATCTGTGCATCGAAAACTGCTAACTGACTGGCTGGGACCGGAACAAAACCCGTCGCGGAAAATGGACGGGCAGGCGGTTGGCTGGCAACAGAGGAAAAATCAGCCATCTTGGTAAGCAGGACCGCAAAGAACCCGTTTGTTTCAAAAGTGTGGGGCCAAACCCGCCAGCTATTTTCCAGAGTTGGGTGGAAGGTCTGATCCTCAAAGGACTTTAATCCTGAAGATTTTGAAATACCAAGAGGAATCTTGTTAATTTGGAAGGCATTCGAGGCAAGATTTAGCAGGGCGTTTACCACGGCTTCGTCTTCTTCAGGCGCAAGCGTGCAGGTGGAGTACACCAATTCTCCGCCGGGTTTCAGGGCTTTGGCAGCGGATGTCAGCAGAGCGAGCTGCCTCGAGGCAAGGCGACTCCGCTCGTCGGCAGTGATCGGTCTGGGTGGATGAGAGGAGGAAACGCGCAGGCTCTCCATGCTGCAAGGGGCATCAAGCAAAATGCGGTCGAAAGTTTGAGGGAACCAGTCCCCGAGGCGTTCACCCGCAAAGTTTGAAATTGTATGATTGGCAGAACCCCAAACCTGCAGTACTGTGCGCAAGGCAGAAAGCCGTGAGGCGGAGGAGTCGTTGGCGATGACGAAATCCCGGTCGAGATTGTGATCCACCAGTTGCGTGGTTTTACCGCCTGGTGAGGCAGCCATGTCGAGCACGAGCCTGGGGGTTGACGATTCGGAGAAAAGTGAGACTGGCAGGATGGAGGCTGCATCCTGGACGTAATAGTATCCAAGGCGATGTTCGAGGGTTTGACCGGGAGCGGTTTGGCTTGAGAGCACCTGCCAGGAGGAGCTGGAAAAGGCGACAGGAGCTGTTTGCCAGCCATAACGCTCAGACCAGGCCTCGAG
>DJGU01000106.1:0-9707 GCA_002432795.1 Anaerolineaceae bacterium UBA5838 | reverse complement strand
TTTTGGATCAGGCTTGTGTGATAGGTTTTGAGGGAATGGTGCCCTTTCAGATCTCGGCTGGGCAGGCTGACCACCAGCCATTTGACGTTGAGACCCGTAAAAAGCTCGCGGTTGCTGCCAGGACGGCGCTTTTCGAGACGGTGGGCTTCTTTGAAGAAGAAGGCACAGTCTGCTTTTTGGTCAGGAATATGAGTCAGAATGTCCTGGTGGATTGCCTGGGCACCCGGATAGAAATACTCAAAAAATGCCTGCAGGAATTCGAGCCGGGGTTGGTGGATGTCATAGGCTATGAAATTGGTTGATAGGGGCAGGTTCATCCAGGGCAGTCCGAGTGGATCGAGAGCGCAGGCGAGATCGAGGATTGAGTCAGGAGTGCCGATTTTGGCAAATATTTTCTGATAAAAAATGTCAAGGTAGTGCAGGCGTTCCCGACTGGAGGCGTGATGACTCATTATTTTCTGGCACCAGGATTTCACCTCCGCGGATGAAGGATCCTGAGCATGGAACTCTGCCAGATCAGCAGTTTCTACCGGATAATTAACATCTTCAAGATAAGGCGCCATGACGTTATGCAGGGATTTGCGGAAGTTTGCTTCAAGCTCTTTGCGGGAATTGCTATGTTGACTTTCGTAGGCAAGTATATCCTGCATTGTGGCGTGGGGGATCTGTAGGTCGCAATACTTGCGGGAGGCTTCTACTGCCTGGATGAGCGAATCGAGAAAAGCCTGTTCGAAAATCATTTTGTTATCAGGTAAGCTACTTCGTTGGGAAAACTAAATTCCTGGATTTTCCAGGCACGACCAGCTACAAGCTGATCGAATTGAGAACGGTAGGTTTCCTCCATCCCTTTTTTCCTTCCACCCAGGCTGCGAAGGGGGTAAGTGGCAAGAATGTGTTCAGCGTTGAGATTCTCGATGATCTTTTGTGACAGCCCGTGTTCAATTTGTTCCATCAAAGGGAGTGTCTTCATCAGGAGAGCGAGCTGTACAGGTTGGCTGGGGATGCAATAGGAGAGGTCCAGAATGGACGCCTTGGCGTTGTAAGCAAACAATTCAAAGTAATGTGCCAGAAAATTGACCAACGGAGCAACCACGTCACTGGCAAAGTAGGTGAAGGCATCCGCGAGCGGCATCCAGGGGATGGAAAGGGGATTCAAGCCGCAAGCGAGATCCAAGACGGATTTGACCGGACTGATGGGCGCAAGCGAGGTCTGGAAAAAAGTTGGCAAAACCTCGATGCGCTCATAGGTGGAAGCGTGCAAACGCATCATGCTGAGACTGGTGGCTTTTAACCCCAATTCATCATTTAGGCTCAAGGATTTGAAATTATGAAGCCACTGCGTATAGTCTATCTTAGGAGCGAGGTACGCGCCTGTAAGTTGGTGTAAACGTGTGCGAGTGGACTGAATGATGTCCTGCTTGCGCTTATACTTTTTGGCTTCTTCATGGGTAATTCGAGAAACGAGTGTGCCCGCTAGTTGCGCATATTTCGCTGAACGAGTTACCTGGTCGATCATAGCCTGGTCTTCTTCTTTTTCAGGCATTTGCTTGCTTCAACCTTTCGATCAGGCGCGTCATGAAACGCAGGTTGTGTTTGGTGGCGAGGCGCATGTAAGACGGGTCGCGCATGCGGTAGAGGTGGAACAGGTAGCCCATCGAGTAATTCCGGCAGCATTCACAGTCGCAATCCGGTGAGATCGGACCTGAGTCGCGGAAATTCTCTTCGGTATTGATGTAGCGGAATTTGAGCCATTTACCGTCTGGTGTGAGAGTGGGATTGGCTTCAGACCAGGTGTAGAGCCGCCCATGGCGTGCATCCCGGGTGGGCAGGGCACAGTCGAACATTTCGTAACCCAGCCTGAAACTGGTGACGATCCCAACAGGATGACCGATGCCAAGGGCATGGATAGGAAACTCTCGCGGAATGAGCGAGCGTGTATATTCGAGAATGTCGGTGATCAGGTTGGAGTTTTCATCCAGCGGCCAGCCGCCGAAGCCGAACCCATCGAAACCGATCTCAAGCAGCCCTTCCGCACAATGGCGGCGCAAGTCCAACTCAGCGCCACCCTGGATGACCGCAAGGAGCAAAGGGCGTTCTTGATCGGACCACTTTCGCGATTCGAGCTGCGCAAGGTAGCTTTTTTTGGCTCTGGCAGCCCAAGCGAGCGTGCGGGATACAGAAGCTTCCTGTTCAGCACGGCTGGCAGTTATATGGGTGCAATCGTCCAGGCAGACGAGGATGTCCGAGCCGTAGCTCATCTGAAGTTGAATGCTCTTTTCGGGGGTCAGCAATAGTTTTCTGGAGGAACCTTCCGGGTAAAATACGATCCCCTTCTCTGTGAGGCTGCCAAATTTAGCGTTTTGGCGGATGAGAGAATAAGCCTGAAAACCGCCTGAGTCAGTCATGATGAGACCGCGCCAGTCTGCCATTTTGTGCAAACCGCCGAGGGTTGAGATGAGCGAGGAGCCCGGTTTTTGCATGAGGTGAAAGGCATTCATCATCAGGATTGGTAAACCAACTTCGCGGAGATCATCAGCTGTCAGGCTGCGAACGTAGCCATAGGTTGCGTCAGGCATGAATACCGGCAGCGCCAGGGATTGCCCTCGCACCAGGAGTGATCTTGTGGAGCTCAAAATCTCCTCCGTTGGGGTCGATCTAAAATCAGAATAAACTCTGCTTTTCTGCCCTGGACCTGTGCCGCAACATCCTGCGCGCTTCCCATGTAGACGGCTTCGGAGGGCAGGGTTAGATCGAGAGCAAGAAAAATCTGCTGCTGCCGGCCGAAAGTTTTAATGACTTCATCCAGCAGTTTCGCCAATCGATAGGGTGTGTCCATCAGGATAATCGGAAAGCTTGAAGTAATGTGTTTTTGCAAGACGGCTGAACGCTGTTCCGTCTTTGGGGGCAGGAATCCCAAGAAGGTGAAATTTTCCATGTCGAAGGGGCAGAGGGAAAGCGCAGCCATCAAAGATGAGGCACCAGGAACAGGCACCACCTTGATACGCATTTCAGCCATCAGCTTCAAGAGCTGCTTGCCTGGATCAGAAAAAACCGGCGTACCGCAATCTGAGATCAGCGCCATGTTCTTTCCGTTCATCAGATCGATCAGGACTTGTTGGATCATGTCTCTCTCGTTGTGTTCGTTGAGTTCGATCAATGGTTTGGCGGTGATTTCCAACTGCTTCAATAGCCTGGAACCATCCTTGCGTTCCTCGCAAATAACGGCATCCACACCCCTGAGGGTTTCAATCCCTCTCAAGGTGATATCCTGTGAGTTGCCGATTGGAGTTGCCACGATAAATAATTTGCCAAATTGTTTTGGATCCGTCATAGTCCTTCTCTTGTCTTTTATAGGATTATAAAGCATAGGAAATACCCGGTGATAAGTCAAAATAGAATACGGATAGTTTTCGATTCTTGGAGGGCTCCTGATTTGCTCGTTCTCCTCAACAAAATTTGGCGTTGGACATTGCCTGTTTACGGAAATTGCCTGGCAGGAGTTGTGGCATAATTGGGGGGATTAATCTGGAGTGATATGAAAAAATTGAGCAAACTATCTAAAGTATCTTTGTTACTGGCGGTCTTGTTTGGAATCGATAAAATTCTGGGTGTAGCACGCCAAATGATCATTTCAAGGCAGTTTGGGCTTTCTTCTGAGCTGGATGTGTTCAATGCCGCAAACAACCTGCCTGACATGTTGTTCATGTTGATCTCTGGCGGAGCATTGGCAATTGCTTTTATTCCGGTTTTGACTGAGGTGCTTACCAAAGAGGGACGAAGCAAAGCCTGGGATCTTTTCTCGAACATCCTCAACATTGCTTTCTTTCTTACTGCAATCGCTGCGATTGTCATCGCGATCTTTGCCCGCCCCCTGGTGACCAGTCAGCTCGGGATTGCACCGGGGTTTACAGAAGCTCAAACCGTGGACACTGTTCGGCTCTTGCGCTTGAATTTGATCTCGACCCTGATTTTTTCTTTGAGCGGTCTGGCGATGGCGGGTTTACAAGCCAACCAGCACTTCCTGCTGCCAGCTTTGGCTCCGATTTTGTATGACCTTGGTCAGATATTTGGGGCTTTGGTACTGGCTCCGACAGAACCTCTGAAACTTGGACCCATCAGCCTGCCAGCCATGGGTTTTGGGGTGGATGGGCTGGTTTATGGCGTGATTCTTGGAGCTCTGCTTCACCTGATGATCCAGGTTCCGGGGCTTATCAAGTACCAATTCCGCTGGCATGCGCGGGTAGATTTCAAGGACGCAAACACGCGCAAAGTTTTGCGCCTGATGGGTCCCCGCCTGTTAAGCATGCTCTTCATTCAAATGATCTTCCTGGCACAGGATAATCTTGGATCGCGTCTTCCAGAAGGCTCTGTTTCAGCGTTGACTTATGGCTGGTGGATCATGCAGGTTCCGCAAACTTTGATCGGCACATCCATTGCGACAGCGATCCTTCCAACGCTCTCGGAGATGTTTGGCAGCCAGCAATTTGACGCATTGAAAGAAAAAATTGAACGGGCTGCGAAAGTGATGTTGACACTGACTGTGCCAATTGCGATTATCGCGGGGATGGTCTTGCTGCCTTTGCTCAGGCTATTTCTAGGCCTGGAAGAAAGCGCCACCATGCGGGTGGTAAACGTCAGCCAGGTATTTCTGCTGGGGATTGTTGGACACTCACTGGTTGAGTTATTTGTGCGCTCCTTTTACGCGCTTCAGAAGCCCTGGGTACCACTTATGGGCTCGGCTTTTAGCCTTGTTGTGTTCATCTTGCTTGGAATTGTGCTGTTGCCTGTGCTTGAAGCAGTTGGAATTGTTTCTGCCAACACAGTCGCTTACACACTCCAGGCGATCCTGCTGCTGGTAATGTTGAATAAAGTTTTGCCTGGCAGGCTCAATCTGGGCAGCTCTACAATCAAGAGCCTATTGGCGGCGGCAATTGGAGGGGCGGCGGCGTATGCTGTGGTCAACTGGGCGCCAGGATTGGCGGGCAGCCTGATTGGAGCTGTTGCGGCATTTGGGGTTGGTATCCTTCTGGCAGCCCTGGTTCTGCGAAAAGATCTCTACCAAATTGCAGAGCTTTAAGAAAAGGTATAATCTATGTCTATGAACGATGACAAATTTGATGAAGAATTGCTCTCTGAGCAGGATCCGGCTGAAGAACAGTCGATAATCGAACAGACAGAAGATGAAAGCGCCAGGTCGGAATCCGGCTTGGAAAGTCAGCAATCAGAACCTAACCTGAGCAAGCCGCGCAAAAAGCGGAAGAGCAAGTGGGTCTGGCTGGGAGTCCTCGTTTTTGTGCTATTGCTTGCAGCTGGAGTCTTTTTTGGTTACCGCAATGGCGTGCAGCGGCGAATGGCCAATGAGAAAGCGATCCTGATGGAGCAAATTGCGTTGCAGTTGGAATGGACTTACAAGGATATGGATGCGGGGCGTTATGAAAACGCAAAAGCCCGCCTGGAATACATCATCGACAAATACCCGGAATTCCCTGGAATTGCGGATCTAATGGCGCAGGTCGTCGGAAAAATGAATGAGCCCACCCCAACCGCAACACAAGTGGTGATTGCTACGATTGAACCAGGGGTCACAGCAACACCGGATTTCCGCGGGGAGGAAGAAAAGTTTGCTCAGTTAACGCAGCACATAGCCAACCAGGAATGGGATCTGGCAGTGCAGACTGTGCAGTCGTTGAAGGAAAGCAACTACGATTATCGGACCATAGAAGTTGATGGGCTGTATTTTATTGCGCTGCGTAACCGCGGAATCCAGAGAATTTGGGCTGGTGAACTGGAGCAGGGTATGTATGATCTAACTATTGCTACGGAACTTGGCGCCCTGGACTCACAGGCAGCCGGAGCGGAAAGCTGGGCAAAAACCTATTTGACCGGCGCGAGTTACTGGGACGTCAACTGGCCAGGAGCAGTAGAAATCTTTGGGCAGCTCTATGCTCAAATGCCTTATTTTTCGGACTCAACCGGAATGACAACAGCTGAACGCTACCGTGTGGCACTCTACCGACTGGGCGATATGTATGCCGCACAGGGTGACTTTTGCACAGCCAGTTCCTACTACAACCAATCGCTGGCAGTTGGGCCAAATCTGGACATCCAGGTGACAGCCTCCGCTTATGCTGAAGCTTGTGCTAATCCAACTCCCACACCAGGACCGCCAGAAGAACAGCTTACACCCACACCTCCTGAGCCTACAGAAAATCCTGAGCCCACAGAAGAGCCAACTGCTGCACCATAAAAAAACAAACTCCTGAAAAGGAGTTTATTTTTTAACCAGCTCACCAATGATGTCATATTCCGTGGTGTTTGTGATGCGGATTGGCACCAGGTCGCCTTCTTCTGCGATGCCAACCGCAATAGCCAGCCCATCAATTTCTGGGGCATCCCGGTAAGTGCGCCCGACCAACAGACTCTCTTCGGTGTTGATGCCTTCCACGAGCATGTCCAGCGTTTTGCCTTGTAGTTTTTTCAGCCTGGCGAGGGAAATATTCGCCTGGAGTTGCATCAGCTCTGCCATGCGTGCTTCTTTAACTTCCATGGGAATTGGGTCGGCAAGATCGTAGGAAACTGTATCCAATTCAGGCGAGTAAGTGAAGACGCCCAGGTGGTCAAATTGAGTGTTGAGTATGAAATTCCGCAGAGTTTTAAAACTTTTGTCGCTTTCGTTTGGATAACCAACGATCATTGTGGTGCGGACAACCAGGTTTGGGATCAGCCGGCGCATTTTGGCGATGGTTTCGCTAACCCACTCAATATTTGAAGGGCGCGACATGGCTTTGAGGACTACAGGATCGGCATGTTGGAGAGGCATATCGAGATAGGGCAGGAGTTGGTTGCTGCCTGCCATCAGTTCAATCAGCCGCTCAGTGACCATGCCCGGGTAGGTATAAAGCAGGCGCACCCATGGGACGTCTGGAATCAGGGGTAGTAAATCAGTCAAAAGATCAGCCAGAGCGTCGCTTTCCCCTCTGTCCGCACCATAGGCGGTCACATCCTGGGCAATGAGGTTGATCTCTTTGACGCCAGCATTTTGCAGAAAGAGGGCATCACGGATAATTGACTCTCTGGTGCGGCTTACGAGTGGTCCTTTAATAAGAGGTATGGCGCAAAAAGCGCAGGTGCGGTGGCAACCATCCGCGATTTTCAGATAGCTGCTGCCGCCCTGGATGATGGTGTTGGAGAGGTTTTCATCAACAATAAGCTTTGGATATGCTGGCAAAGTGTTATGTCTTAGGTTGTCAGATTCGGAAAGCTTATCCAACAGTGTCAAAACATCCCGCAGATTTCTGGTGCCAACCAGACCATCCAGTCCAGGAAATTGTGCGTACAAATTCGCATTCAAGCGCTGGGACAGGCAGCCACTGGCAACAACAAACTGACCTTTTCGGCGGTTTTTCAGCGCGTCTGAAATTGCTTCTTGTGATTCAACACGCGCGTCATGAATAAAGCCGCAGGTGTTGATAATGACGAATTTTGCCTCGCGCATGGAGGGAGCGTGTTGGTAGCCGGCTGAGGTGAGGATCTGGCTGATGACGCTTGCATCTGCCAGATTTTTGGCACAACCAAGATTAACAATAAAAACACTGTCAGGCTGGATGGGAGTCAAGGGAATAATCTCCGATCATGGCATTGGGGTAGGTTGGAGGTCTGCAGGAGTTAGCGGGAGTTCCTGGATACCATCGATTGTGAAAATGATGCGGGCAGCAGCTCCCAGGCGGTCGCTGAGGGGTTCCAACCTGGTTTGGTTGTGCACAATTTCAAGCGCGATGATATTCCCGGTTTCAAGTTCCAGTGATTCATTTGCGGTGAAAGAACGCACTTCACCATCAACCAGTCTGCCTTCAAAGCTTACCTGACCATCGCTGGTAATCCTGAGCCAAACATTCTGCCGCGCTAATAGGACGACTTCTATCGGCTCATCTGAAAGGATACCTGTGAAGAAGGGCGTTACAGTAGGAATAATCATTAAATCTTGCTCAGATGTCGGTTCCAGGGCGGTTGGGGTGGCTTCGATTGGGTCAGACAGAAGAATATCTGCAACTGCCGGGAGGGTCCCGGTTGCTTGTGGGGCTTGTGTGGCGACCGACATCCGCGCGATGCCCCAAATCAGGAAACCAAGGATCCCAAGAATCAGCAATGTACCGAAAAAGAGATCCAAGGTGAAGAAACGTTTCAAAGTTACAAGAAATGGGTGCAGGACTTTGCCAGGTTTTCGCCGATGGCGTTTGGTGGTGTTGATTTCAATCCGACGCTTCTGAAGCGCGTCAGCATAACGGATCATGATCGACTCAACATCCAGGTTCAGGAACCTGGCATAGGTTTGCAGCAGACCTTTGTATTGCATCGGACTGGTCATGGAGTTCAGATCGCCGCGTTCAAGCGTCTGAATTTGGGCTTTGGGGATGTGGATTTGTTCATGGATCACATCCCAGCCAATGTTCAGATAGCGACGTCTAGCCGAGAGTTCACGACCGATTTTCTCAAGGATTATGGTAGATTCCATTTCTGGTGAGGCGGTTTCAGGAGCTTCCTCTTTGGTCTCAGAGCGGACTTCGGACTCTTTTCTCGTTTCGGGCTTTGGTTCAGGCAAGGAACGACTGGTTTCTTCTGGCTTCGCCGTGATGGCTGGCGGCTCTGGAGCAGACTCAGGCACAGTTGCAGGTGCTGCAGCGATTGCTTGTTCAGGTTTTTTCTTGTCAAGCCCCAGGTATTGGGCATAAAGCCGCAGAAAGCCTTTGGTTTGGGTTGAAGAACCCAATTCGGAATAGGCGTCGTCTTCGAGGTCTTGCAGGATCGAAAGCCGGATGCGGGTATCGCTGGCGACTTGTTCCAGTGGGATGTTTCGTTCTTCGCGGATCTTTTTTAGCTCTGAACCTTTGTAATCTTGCATGTGGTGATTGTAACAAAAAACCGACCTGCCAGAAGAAGCAGGTCGGTACCCTTGTTTATCAATTGTTCTGCCTAAGCTTCTGCAGCTTCTTCAATTTCTTCAGTTGCTTCTTCTACTGGGAATTCCTCTACTGCTGGGATTTCCTCAGCGACTGTTTCAACTGTTTCGAGTAAAGGCTCAGCCACGACAACTTTGCGCACTTCACCTTCACGGTGGACGATCACTTTGATCTCAGGAACAAGGTCAAGCGTGAGGTTGACCGGGATATCATACTCGCCGAGTTTGCGGATGGGTTCCATAACCAATTGGTGACGGAGGACCTCGATATCTTTCATCTCCTGAAGCTTTTCGATGATCATTTGGGCAGAGACAGAACCGTAGAGTTTGCCCGTTTCACCTGCTTTGACGGGGAAGCGAATCTCTAAGCCCTGGAGGATATCCGCAACACCCTTGAGCTCGTTGTTGAGCACAGCGCGGCGTTCGGACGCCTTTTTTCCGATTGTTTCAGCCATTTTGATGGAACTGGGGGTGGCGGGAATAGCAAAACCCTGAGGAATCAGGTAGTTGCGTCCGTAACCATCGGCGACCTTTTTAACATCGCCGGCACGACCTAATTTGTAGACGTCTTTGAGAAGTAATACTTTCATATTCAAGCCCTTTCTGACTTAGTATAGTAAATTCCGGATGAAGGGTACAACACCCGAGCCGAAGAATATTACCACGTTTTTTGTTTTGTGAAGAGCTGACTTATCTTTTTCTTCTAATTATTTTCTGCTTTCCAGAGTAGTTACTGTTTCATATTTGCATA
>DJGU01000007.1:23330-33444 GCA_002432795.1 Anaerolineaceae bacterium UBA5838 | reverse complement strand
GTCCGAAATTATGTTGACGTGCCGTCCGGCCTGCATGAACAACAACAAATATTCGGTTTATAACCCTTATTGCCCCAACGCGGCGTCGACGATCTCGCGGGCTTCCTTTTGGATCTGAGCCAAATGCTCGGAGCTCTTGAGACTCTCGGCGTAGATCTTGTAAATATCTTCCGTTCCCGAAGGTCTGGCGGCGAACCAGCCATTCTCAGTGGTCACCTTCAGTCCGCCAATGGGTGCATGATTGCAAGTCGCGGCGGTGAGCTTCTCCAAAATCGGATCGCCAGCCATCATCTCGGCTTTCACCAGATCCGGCGAAAGGTTGCTCAGGATTGATTTCTGTTTGGCGTTCGCTGGCGCGTCCACCCGGGCATAGAAACTACCGCCCAATTCCGCTTCCAATGCCTGGTAGTGCAAACCCGGATCTTTACCGGTAACAGCCAGGATCTCAGCAGCGAGCAGGTTGAGGATAATGCCATCCTTGTCGGTCGTCCAGGTTTGTCCGTTTTTGCGCAGGAACGAAGCCCCGGCGCTTTCCTCCCCGCCGAATCCGATGCTGCCATCCAGCAGTCCGGGCACGAACCACTTGAAGCCCACCGGCACCTCGCACAGTTTACGTCCGATTTTTTTGACCACTTTGTCGATAATCGAACTGGATACAAGCGTTTTTCCAACCGCAGCCTCAGCCGGCCAACCGGGACGGTGCTGGAAGAGGTACCAGATCGCCACGCTCAGGTAGTGGTTGGGGTTCATCAATCCCATGCTGGGGGTGACAATGCCGTGCCGGTCGTAATCGACATCGTTGCCAAAGGAGATATCAAAATCATCTTTCATGGCAACCAGGCTGGCCATTGCGTAGGGAGAGGAGCAGTCCATGCGGATCTTGCCATCCCGATCCAGGGTCATAAAGGAGAAGGTTGGGTCAACGCGTTTGTTGACCACGTCCAGGTTAAGGCCATACATCTCCGCCATCGGTTCCCAATAGGCAATGCCCGAACCGCCCAGCGGATCGACGCCGATATGAATGCCCGAGTCGGCGATCGCCTTCAGATCCACCACGTTGATGAGGTCCTTGATGTAGGGTGTCAGCAAGTCTATTTGTTTGGTTGTGTCTGCTGCCATGGCCTTGTTCAGCGGCATCCGGCGCACATCCAACATATCGTTGGCGATGATCTCGTTAGCCCGGTTCTGGATCCACTTGGTGGTGACGGTATCAGCTGGACCGCCATTGGGGGGGTTGTACTTGAAACCGCCGTCTTCGGGTGGGTTGTGCGAAGGCGAAATGACCACTCCGTCTGCCTGCACGCCCTGGTGGCTGGCATTCCAGGTCAGGATGGCGTGTGAGATGACGGGTGTGGGGGTGTATTGATGCTTCTGATGAATATGGATCTCCATCGCGTTGCCGGCAAACACCTCAATGGCGGTATAGAGCGCTGGCTCGGAAAGCCCGTGACTGTCCATCCCCATGAAAAGCGGCCCGCTGATGCCCTCGCCGCGGCGATATTCGAAAATCGCCTGGCTGATGGCAGCCACGTGGTCATCGTTGAAACTGCCGTTCAGTGACGAACCGCGGTGGCCTGAGGTGCCAAAAGCAACCGCCTGGGCTGGATTGCCCGGTTCGGGGTGCTGCGTGTAATAAGCTGAAATCAAACGCGGTATGTTGGTCAGCGATTCGATCGGCGCGGGTTTGCCTGCCAGTGGATGAATGCTCATAGGATCTCCTCTTCTTTATCAGGCTTTTGCCTGCTGGATAGTATGAATTCTTCCTGCCCCTTATCGGACTTCAATCAGGGATGCTTCATTTTATCATGCCCCCCACAGAAACTTTTGCAAACTTGTGCCTAAAACCAAAAACACCCCGGGAAATTTGTTTTCCGGGGTGTTGATTTTACGCATTTTGTTGGGAGCAAAAAGCGAGGGTTCTTATTCGATTACATAAATCAGATTGGCGTCAAAGGTGACCACGATCTGTCCGGCTGAGACAGGCACGGATGAGTAAGCATCCATTGCCGCGCCGCCGCCCATGCCATAGGGGGAGTAGGGCTGCACATATGAGGTGTTGGACACGTTAATGGACTGAATTTGACCCAATTTGACACCGGCTGCCCCTGCGGTTACCAGCGCCTTTGTTTGGGCATCCTTGATGGCAAGCTCTCTGGCCTGATCAAGGGCGGCCTGTCGGTTGGCTATGTCGAAGTTGATGCCGTAGATCTGATTGGCGCCAGCACTTAACGCGGCATCCAGGATCTGGCTCAGTTTGGTCAGATCGCGCACCGTGACATACAGGGTGTTCTCAACTGAATTGCTGACGTAGCTGGGTTGACCCATCTGGTCGTATTGTTGAATGGAATAAACGTTGAAGTTCGCGGTTTGCAAATCCTTATCTTCAACTCCCATGGCTTTGATCGCATCAGAAATTGCGGTTGCCTGGGTGTTATTGGCTGCAAGAGCAGAAGAAACGTCCTCTGCCTCACTGCGAACACCAATATTGATGTATGCCAGGTCTGGCACGAGCATTACCTTCCCAGTACCAGTCACACTCAGCGTGCGAAGTGGAGCAGTCACTGATTGAGGGGAAGTGTTAGTTGCGTCAGCTGGCTGAACTGGCAGCATGGTACAAGCTGAAAGTCCAAGAGTGGCGACTAATAGCAAAGCAATAAATGTGAAGACGTGCTTGTTGTTCATCTTATTCTCCTTAGATGGTAACTAATCTGTGATATTGACGTCATATTGGAATTTTTTGTTCCATTTTGCTTCCCCGGCTTGGATATAATAAGGAAACGCACTACCTAAAAGGAGAATATGCCGGTAAATTACGCTCAGTTAGAACACAGCCAGGGTCAATTCGCAGCCCAATACGCCGCCTGGCAGGCCGAACAAGCCGCCCGCTCTGAGGAGTTGAAAGGCCTGCTTGCGGATGCCGCGTCCGATCCTGATCTGCTGCGCCAGGCAATTGAGGAGGCTGAACAACAACTAACCAACCTCTACCTGGCAAAACCAACCAGCGAGCCGATCCTAGCCCACCGCCCGCTGCCTCAGGCACCCGAAAGCTACACCCTGATTGCAGCCGACGGCTCGCAGATTGTCCCCAGCCGTCATCGCGCCCTACAGTTTGGCGTGGTCAACGTTGGCCTGATCAAGGCGCACATTGGTAGTGGGGAAGCACCTGAAATCAGGGTCGAAACCGAACTGCTTGCCATGGACCAGATCCTGAGCAGTGAGGGCACTCTGATCGGCGAAGATGAAGTGGCGCTCCTGCGCGATCTGGCGGAACGCAAATTGATCCGCCAGGCAGTCTCGCCGGATGACCTCGAGCCAATCATCACCCTTACCGATGGTCCGCTGGACGTCTTTTACCGCTCCACCATCCAGGGCGACCGGGGTCAACAGGTCCAGCAGGAAGTTTTCGAAATCGACCAGGACCTGCGGCGCCGGGGTGTGGTGACAGCCGGCTATATCGACAAGCCCGGTTCCGCCATGCTCAGCCGTATGCTGGCGATATTTCATTGCAAGCGTCAGGGCTTACCGCTTGAATCCAACAATCGTGAGCTCAACCTGAGCGACCGCTTCGTCTTGCAGGAAATTCTGCGTCTGCCAGGGGAACGCTCTGCGATCTTCGAAGCCATCACCCGCAGCGCCAGGAAGCCCGCAAACAGTTTGCCGGTGGCATTCTTTTACTTGAATGTCAGCGGTGTTGCAGATGAGCCTTGCCTGACGCGCGTGGAATTCCCCTTGTGGGTTAGCCAAGTGCCGGGCCTGGTGGATAAGCTGCACGCGGTCATCTACAAAGAAGCCCAGGTGCTTGATTCTCACCCCTACCCCTACCTGCTGCATCGTTCCCATGAGCTGGCAATTGTCAAGCGGATCGAAGCGGATGAGGTCGAAGTGATGCTCCAAAGCCAGCTTGATCCTCAGTTTCGTGTCCACCAACAACGTTCAAACAAAGATTACCTGAAAGGACTCTCATGAGCGATTCGTCCCGTTCGATCCCCATCGGCAAACTCCTGCGCGCCGATAACAGCCAGTTTGTGGCAGGCTGCCGCGTCCGGGAATTGGATACCCCGGCGTTTGGTTCACTGGTCAGAGCCTCGCTCGAAGATCAGACCGATGTCTACGGACTGATCACCAACATCAGCATCAATGACGACGGGCTCGTGCGGCAGCTTGTATCGGGGGTGAGCATCCCGGGGGAATACACTGCCGACAACCGCTACAACCGCAATCTGCCAGTTGAGATCCATGTGCTCACGATTGGCTACCGGAACGATGGCGAGATCCACCACCACTTGCCGCCCCGTCCGCCGCTCAGCCTGGACCAACTCTTCCTGTGCGATTCGAGCGAAGTGGCGCGCTTTACCAGCCACGGGTATTCCTACCTGCGCCACATCCTGCGCCTGGCAGACCAGCCGATTGAAGAGCTGCTTGTGGCGCACCTCAGCCAGGCACGCCGCGTGCAGGATTCGCTGGGCAACCCCGACTGGTACGAAGCAGCTTGCCAGAGACTGATTGTCCTGTTAAGAGATGACTATCCGCGCCTGACCCAGGTGTTGGACGCGCTATCGGAATTGGAGTAAGGCATGATGGAACCACGAGCAGATTTCAGCACTGACAACCCGCCCATCGGCTTTGTTACTGGCGGTGGCCTTGAAGCCAACCTGCAGGTGAAGCTGACTGTGCCGGCACAAACGGTCCAGGAAGGGGCTTTTGTGGTGATGGATAGCGGCACACTGCGCTTCTATGGCTTGGTGACAGATCTTCAGTTGGCAGCCATCGATCCCAATTACGCCAGCCAGCTCAACAGCGAGCGGTTCAACCCGCGCCTGGGGCAGTATCTCAACCAGAACACGCTCTACACCAACCTGGCGGTCATGCCCGCCCTGATGCTCGACCGTGGTCCGGACCCAGCCAGTCCGGAATACGCCGCCTGGGCGCAAAACAGACCTGAAATCAGCAAACCCATCACGGTGAAAACCGTGCCCGACCACCACGCGCCGGTCAGGCTGGCAAATGCCGAAGATATTGCCCAGATATTTGGCAGGGAGGACGGCAAAACCATCTTCCGCGTTGGCGAGACGCGCGAACAGGGGCATGCGGTCTGCCTTAACCTCGAGAAGCTCGTCCAGCGATCATCGGGAATTTTTGGCACGACTGGTTCGGGCAAATCCTTCCTGGCGCGCATGATCCTGGCGGGTTTGATCCATGCCAACAACGCCTCCGCCCTGATTTTTGATATGCATAACGAATATGGCCCCTCAAGCACATCCTCCGATACTGGTCAACCGGTTATTGGACTAAAGGAGAAGTTTAAGGCACGCGTAAGGTTGGTGGGTTTGGGTGCCGGTACGGATTTTGGGGCTATGAACGCAGATTTCCAGCTTGAAATTGCGCACAAAGACATCACCGCGGAAGATGTCTTGCAGCTAAGCCAGACCCTGAACCTCAAAGAAACCACCGCTGCCACGCTGGATGCCTTACAGACCAGTTTTGGGGAAGACTGGTTCACGGAATTCATGCGAATGCGTGGAAAAGCTACCGAAGAAGATGAGGAGGGCAAGCAGCGTGCCGCAGCAGACAGTGTGGAAGCCTGGGCAGATGAGGCGGGTGTGAATGTGATGGCGGCAGAAAGTCTGCGCAGCAAACTTAATCGCCTGATGAACCGACCCTACCTGGTGGACAGCCCCGCGAGTAACGGACTGGCAGAGATCATTGACTCCCTCCAGGCTGGGCGGCATGTGATCCTTTCCTTTGGTCGCTATGACTCAGAGCTCGACTACTTGCTGGTTACCAATCTGATCACACGCAAAATCCGCGACACCTGGGAAGCTGCCACCAGCCAGTATCACAAGGATAAAAAGAATGAGCCTCGTCCGCTGGTGGTGGTGGTGGAAGAAGCCCACAAGCTGCTCAACCGCGAGATGGCATCACAAACGATTTTCAGCACCATCGCGCGCGAAATGCGCAAGTATTACGTTACCTTGCTGATCATCGACCAGCGTCCGTCGCAGATTTACGACGAGGTTATGTCGCAGCTCGGCACGCGCATTTCAGGGGCTCTTGGAGATGAGGATGATATCAACGCGGTACTCAGCGGTTTGGCGGGAAGAAGCTCCCTGCGCGGCATGCTCGCAAAGCTTCAGCCCAAGGAGGAAGTGCTGATGCTCGGCTGGGGGGTGCCCATGCCTATTCCCATCCGTTCACGGCGCTACGATGAAAAATTCTGGCAGGAACTCCTTAAAGATGAGAAGCCAAAGCCTGCCACCACCGCGGATTACAACAAGTTATTAGGGTTTGGTGACGATGATACCGATTAAACTGCGCATCACAGGATTCACTTCTTACCGCAAGCCAGTAGAGATTGATTTTTCTGGCTTTAGCCTGGCATGTATTTCTGGTCCGAATGGTGCCGGGAAATCCTCCCTGCTGGACGCCATCACTTACGCGCTTTACGGGGAAGCCCGCCGGCGCGACGAGGCGATCATCAACACTGGTTCGCAAAAGGCAGAAGTGCAGCTGGACTTTGAGTATGAGTCCCAAACCTATCGCATTGTGCGCAGCATCACGCGCGGCAAAGGCAGCCAGCTCGATTTCATGATTTTCAATCCTGCCGGCGGAGAGCAAGGCACCTGGAAAATACTGACTGAGTCGACCTTGCGCGCCACCCAGGCGAAAATCGAAAGCACCTTGCGGCTGGACTATGAGACCTTTGTGAATGCCGCATTCTTTTTGCAGGGCAAGGCTGATTCTTTTGCCACCCAGCGTCCGGCTGACCGCAAGAAGATCCTCTCGAGCATCCTTGGGCTCGACCAGTGGGAGGTCTACCAGGACTACGTAAAAACCCGTATTCGTGAAGCGAAAACCGACCTGGACGTCCAGGAGCGTAAATTGGCTGAGATCCAGGCAGAAATCGATCAGGAAGCACTTAAACGCGCAGAATATCAAGCCGCTGAGCAGGAATTGAAGGCGGCTTCAACCGAAGTGGAGCTGCAAACCGCGCGCTACCAGCAGCAATTGGCGCAAAAAGAAAAACTGGAGGCACAGCAGCAAACTGTCAGAGCGCTGGGTAGTCAACTGACAGCCGCCGAGAATCGCATCGAGAGCTTTGAAAAGCAGAAATCTGAACGCCTGGCGCGCCTGCAGGTGCACCAGGACACGATTGCGCATGCTGAGGAAATTAAAGCCTCTTATGATGTCTATAACCAGCTGCTTGAGCGCCTGCGCCAGGCGGAAGCCCAGGCGGAGCAGTTTCGCCCGATCGAAAGTGAACTCAAAGACTTCCGTCAAAAGCTTGAGGTGGAAAAGCAGCGACTCAGCACCACCACTGAGCACCTCCGCCAGGAAGAAGCCCGCATTCACCAGGCCGCAGTAGACGCCCGTGGATTGGAGCAGCAGCGGCTGGATATTGGGCAGATGGTTTCCACCCTGACCCAGGAAATTAATAACGCGGCTGACCTGGAAAGTTTGCTGACAGCACTCGAGACTAAAAAGAAAGCCCTTCAACTGGAAAATGGCGAGCTGAAGGCACGCATGGAAGACCTGAGCGACCGCATAAAACAGCTGGCGCAAGTTGATGATGCCACCTGCCCCGTTTGCGGTCAGCCGCTAACGCAGGAGCATCGCGTTGAGCTCAGCGCTGAACTGACTGCTAAAGGCAACTCCCTGGGGGATCAATTCCGTGCCAATAAGAAGGCGCTTGAAGAGGCTGAGGCGGAGGAGCAAGCTCTGCGCCAGGCGCGCCGCAATCTTGAAAAGAATAAGTCTGAATTGGTGCAGTACCAGAATGAGATTGCCAAACTGGACTTGCGCCTGCAGGAAATTCAGAAAGCAGAGCAAGCCTGGCAGGCAGAAGGCGCGCGCAACCTCGCAAAGGCAGAGGGTCTGCTCAAGGCGGACGATTTTCTGCCGGATGTGCGCGTAAAGATTAGGGAAGTGGAAGCAAGGCTGGCTGAACTGGGTTATGATGCCCGTGCCCACCAGCAGCTCAAGGCAGAGGAAGAAGCGGCACGCCCCGCGGTGGATGCTTATAACCGCCTGCAAACGGCTCAAAGCGCTGTCGAAGAGCTGCAGGCTGGCCTGGCAGACTTGGCCGCGAACATTGAGGCAGCCGCAGTTGAAAAGGGGCAGCTGCAAGCTGAATATGACTCCAAAGCCGCCGAACTAGCCGCCGCCCAGGCGGGTTTGCCGGATATCAGCCAGACCCAAACTGCCCTTACCAATGCCAAATTAACTGTCTCCAGGGTGCAGATGCGCCTTGGCGGGATTCGCCAGCAACTTGCCACGATCGAACAGCAGAAACAAAACCTCGCCACGATCAGGAAGGACGCCGAAACTACCCGCCGCACAATCCGCGACCTCGAGCAGGTTCTAAAAGCCTTTGGCAAAGATGGAGTGCCGGCGATGTTGATCGAGCAGGCGATTCCGGAACTGGAAGATCAGGCTAATGAGATCCTCAGCCGGCTTTCGGACCATACCATGAGCGTCAGTTTTCCAACCCAACGTGAATATAAAGACGCCAAACGCAGCGACAAGCGCGAAACACTCGATATCAAAATAAGTGATGGTGGGTCTGAGCGGGATTATGAAACCTTCAGCGGGGGCGAAGCCTTCAGGATCAATTTTGCTATCCGCCTGGCACTTTCGCGCGTGCTGTCGAAACGGGCAGGTGCCAAGCTGCAGACGCTGGTAATCGATGAGGGCTTTGGCAACCAGGACGCGCAAGGCCGCCAGCGCTTGGTTGAAGCAATCAACCTGATCCGCCCGGACTTTCGAAAGATCCTGATCATCACGCACATTGAAGAACTCAAGGACTTCTTCCCGGATCGGATCGAAGTCTCCAAAACCCCTGAGGGCTCCCAGGCGGAAGTGTTGGTGGGGTAGCGGGCACTGCTTGGTCCAATCGATTTCTTGATAAGGAACATACCAGCCAACTTGCGGCTGTCATTCTGAGCTTTTTTGCGAAGAATCTATTTCTCAGCAGTAAGTTGGATTGCGTACCTAACCTGGAAGAGTAGCGGAAAGGGTCCAATCCGACATTTCCCGTCATTCTAAGCCTCTTTTGCGAAGAATCTTTCAGTTAAAGATCAGATCCTTCACTGCATTCAGGATGACAAAGAAATTCGGGGTGACAATGAATTCCCCAGTTATATTGTCGGGGTGAGCACACCTCGTAAGGAAAAGGCCTGGTTTTCCTGAGTCCACCCACCACGCCATCCTGGTTGAGGCAGGCCTCAACCCTACATTGCCTGTTCCTAATCTCAACAGTCGAGGAAGGCTATCAACGAATCGTAAAAATTGGCCTTGCCAGCGGTCGAGGGCAAGCCGTCGACCCACCAAAAGGATGCCCAATCTGTAGGGGTGAACCCTTTCTACTTTGCTTATAGGGCAGGAACGCAACCCGACCTACAACTAATGACTTGCAGTTGAGATCACCACGTCGCGTTCGCTCCTCGCGGTGACAGGTGGGTAGTGGGGTGGTTCACTAAGGTTGATGCAGGCATTAACACTACGAGGACTCCTTGAAAAAATGTAAACAATCACAATTTTGACACACGCTGTCGATCCTACAAAAGGATGGCCAACCTGTCGGGTTCAAAACCGGAACCCGGCCTACAAATGAGATCGCCATGTCGCGTTTGCTCCTCGCGATGACAGGTGGGGGAGTAAGCAAGTCATCTCTTGCGCTTGTAGGGTGGGCAGGCGTCATACAGCCTGATTCCACTTTAATCTCTTAATAGCCTACCCACCGTTTCGTTCTGCCGGCCATATCGGATTGAACACACCTTGCAGGGAACTGTCCCACCTGTGCTCCTGTAGGGAAAAGGCCTGCCTTTTCCTGAGCGGTCCACCCACCACGCCATCCTGATTGAGGTATCCCACAGGGGGAGGCTCTGCACGGCCAATGATCCAACGGAATGAGCACACCTCGTAGGGAAAAGGCCTGCCTTTTCCATGTGCTATGAGGTCGATGCAGGCATAGATTTGACGGGTAGTTCTTTACGGTTGACGCAGGCATCAACCCTACGAGGACTCCTTGAAAATATGGAAACAATCATTATCTTGACACGGGCCAAGGACCCTCCGAAAGTTGGCTGCTCTGCCGGGTTCAAGGACGGAACCCGGC
>DJGU01000007.1:0-23210 GCA_002432795.1 Anaerolineaceae bacterium UBA5838 | reverse complement strand
ACCCGGCCTACAAATGAGATCGTCGCATTCGCTCCTCGCGATGACAGGTGGCAGAGTGAGAAAATCATTTCTTGACATGGCCAATCTATCCAACGAAATGAGCACACCCCGTCGGGAAAAAGCCTGCCTTTTCCACGTGCTATGAGGTCGATACAGGCATAGATTTGACGGGTAGCTCTTTATGGTTGACACAGGCACCAGCCCCACGAGGACTCCTTGAAAATATGGAAACAATCATTATCTTGACACATGCCAAGGACCCTCCGAAAGATGGCTGTTCTGCCTATGCCCCCGTAGGGAAAAGGCCTGCCTTTTCCTGAGTCCACTCACCACAGAATCCTGGTTGAGGCAGGCCTCAACCCTACATTGCCTGTTCCTAATCTCAACAGTCGAGGAAGGCTATCGATCAATCGTAAAAATTGGCTTTGCCAGCGATCGAGGGCAAGCCGTCGTCTCTACAAAAGGATGTCCAATCTGCCGGGTTCAAAACCGGAACCCGGCCTACAGATGAGATCGCCACGTCGCATTCGCTCCTCGCGATGACAGGTGGGGGAGCCTGCTGAGTCGGAGTGAGCAAAAGAGGCTCATTCCGACCTACGACTAATGAAATATGGCTGAGATCACCACGTCGCTTTGCTCCTCGCGATGACAGGCACAATTGCCGAGTTCAGGAACGCAACCCGGCCTACAAATGAGATCGTTGCGTTCGCTCCGTGCGATGACGGGCACAATTGTCGGGTTGAAAAGCGCAACCCGACCTACGATTACGACTCGGACTCTGGCTTGATCTTAATCAACGCCAGGGTTGAGAAGAGGAACAGGAACCCGTAGAGGCTCATCAAAAGCACATAGCCGGATCCATCGCCAATCGGTCCGCCGATGTAGGCTCCCACTGCGCCGGCTCCCGCACCAGCCAGGTTCGAGATCCCCAGCCAGCGTCCGGCTTCTTCCTTGGGCACGATCGAAGTTCCGAGTGCCCAGTTTGAGGAAAAGAACATACCCGTAGCCAGCCCGATCATGATGCCCCCAACATACATCACGGGGATGCTGCGGGATAAAACTACCACAATCGTCCCCAGGGTAGCCAGCAGTCCGCTGACCAAAAGCAGCTTTTTGGCACCAAATTTGTCCGTCAGCCAACCGGAGGGAATCGAGATCACCAGGATAGCCACGCCTACCACCATCATCAGCAGGGAAGCTGGCTGTGCCGCAGCGTTTCCTTGCAGCTCCGGAAAGCGCTCCTGGATAAAATACAGCACAAAGCCGGCAAGGTTGTTGGCTCCAACTAAAAAAGCCAGGCGGTTAACCACCCACCAGGTAAAACTTGGGCGCTTATTGGCTTCTTTGCCGAGGCTGATCTGCACTGAGGCGATCACCCCGAGCACCACAGCCAGCAGCATACCTGCCACACCCACCACGCCGATAAGCACCAGCGACAAGGATCCTTTCAGTGCCAGGAGGTGCGGCAGCAGCCAGCGCACTCCAGCCCCGACCAGGAGGATCACCACTGTGAATAAACCGGTCATTGCCACCAGGCGCAGGATACCCGTCCAGTCCATTGGCTTTGCCGGCTGCTTTAGGGGTGTTTCCCTCACCATCATGGTCAGGGCGGTAGTCACAACAAACACCGCGATCATCGCCAGGATGGCTCCCCAAAGGTTACCCACAGTGACCATCCTGGAAATTGTAAAAGCCACTACAATCAGCGGCAGCGGCAATTCGAAGAAAGCTTTGATGCCTGAGTATCTTCCTCGCTGCGAAGGCGGCACCAGGTCCGGGATCAGACCCTGGGCGGCTCCATGCCCGAGGTTGGAAGCGATCATCGAGAAGACAATCACTGCAAAGAGAGCCTGGTAACCAGCCATGCCATCCAGGCTGCCCGCAATCCAGCCCACACCGAGGAATGCAATGATTTCCAATATCGTGCTGGCTAGAATGAAGGGTCTCCTTCTGCCCCAGCGGGAAGTGTTGTGGTCCGAGAGCATTCCCGCAACCGCCTGCACCAGCAGCGCTACCATCAACGAAACCAGGCGCAGGTTGCCGTAACTTGTCCCTTTGGTCTCATCCCCAACGAACTGCTGCACCAGCAGCGGCACGATCAGCGGCGTCAGGGTCTGACTGCGCAGTGTCAGCGCAAAATAGTAGATATTGATCGTGATGGCATCATACCAGTGCAGGGGCTTTTGGGCAGTTGTATCACTCATGGAAGTCTCCGTTTCAGGATTTGTTTGGAAGCAAACGGTTGCGAAAACCGTGTTCAACTTCCCAGGGATAAATAATCCAGGCATCTGTGGTTGCGCCGTAATAATCCGGTCTGCTGGAATCGAACAGGTTTCGGTACGGATTGAAGTGCAAGACGCAGGTGGATGGCAAACCCCCGGCTGCCGCCACGCGTTTACGGACTGCGGTAATTGTCCGCCCGGAGCCCCAGACATCATCCACGATCAGGACGCGTTCATCTTTCAAAGCAACATTGTCCGGGAACTGGAGAAACTTAGGCCACGCCAGGTAGCGGGATTTGGGCTGTCCGGCGCTTTCAAGGGGGTCATAAAAATCTACTGAGGCGGTGTAGATATTGCAGATATCCATGGCTTCTGCCAGGAATCCTCCCGGCACAATGCCGCCGCGCGTGATCATTAGCAGCACCTTGTATTGGTGATCGAATTGCTGCATGAGGTTGTCGATCAGACGATGGACGTCATCCCAACTGATCAGTTCCTGGCGTTGATTCATAGTGAGGCTCCAAGAAGGCTATTTTTATGCCTGTTTACAGGCTCAGACTCAAATTATAGCAGGTCAGAGGGCTCAATCTGAACCTGCCAGCCGCGCAAGGGCAGGGCATCCAGCAAAGGCTGCGGATTCGGGCCGCGCAGGATGATCTGCCAGCGGAATTGCCCGGCGACCTTGCGATAATATGCCGGTACCGGACCAATAAAGCTGGTTTGCCGCATCTCCCGGGCAGAAATCTCAGTTCTCAGCAAGCCTGCCATGATTTGCGCCTGGCTTTCTGCCTTAGATTCCACTAAGTGGCGGTATTCCAGCCGGATCAAACGGGAGTAAGGCGGATAGTTCAGAGCTTTGCGCAGTTCGAGCTCCTGCTTGTAAAAACCCTCAAAATCATGCCGGGATGCGGTCTGGATGACGTAATTCTCCGGCTGGTAGGTTTGCAGAACCACTTGCCCGCCCAATGGGCTCCTGCCAGCCCGACCGGCAACCTGCGTGAGCACCTGGAAGCTGCGTTCGGCGGCGCGATAATCCGGCAGATTCAGCCCGACTTCTGCCAGCACGATCCCAACCAGGGTCACCAACGGCAGGTCCAGCCCCTTGGCGAGCATTTGCGTCCCGATCAGGACGTCCGCCCGGTGGGCGCTGAAATGCGAGAGGATCAGTTCGTGCTCGCCCTTGTGGCGCGTTGTGTCGGCATCCCAGCGCAGAAGACGCGCTTCAGGGAATTCTTTTTGTACCACTTCTTCAAGACGTGCGGTTCCCAATCCCAATTGACGGATCTGGGTGCTGCCGCACTGCGGGCATTTTTTGGGCATCTGGCGGGTGTAACCGCATAAATGGCAGATCAAGCCCTGCCGCGCGCCGTGATAGACCAGGGGTTGGTCGTCCCGGGGGCAGCGCAGCGTATAGCCGCATTCACGGCAAAAGACGTAGGTTGCCTTCCCGCGCCGGTTCAGGAACAAGATTGCCTGCTGACCAGCCTGAAGTGTCAGGGCGAGCTTGTCACGCAGCGTCTTGGAGAGCACGCTGCTGTTGCCGGCTCTAAGCTCCGCGCGCATGTCCACCACGTTCACTTTTGGCAGCTCCAGCGTGAGCAGTTCATCCGCCTTGCCTGGCTGCGCGGTTTCACCGCGGTGTGCCAGAATGCGGTTCGGCAGGCTCAGCAGGTTTATTTCTCCACGGCGCGCGTCGAAATATTGGGTTATGCGGGGGGTGGCGCTGCCGAGGATCAAATTTGCGCCGCTGATCTTTGCCAGGGCTTCAGCAGTCTCCACAGCATGATAGAACGGCTCGCGCTCGGTTTCATCATAAGAGTCATGATCACATTCATCAATCGCGATCAGCCCCAAATTCGGCAGGGGCACAAATAGCGCGCTGCGCGAACCGACAATCAGCTTCAGGTCTCCGCTGCGAGCTCTGCGCCAGGTGTCGTAGCGTTCACCGTCTGAGAGCTTGGAGTGGTAGAGACCGACCTGATTGGGAAAACGCGCCATAAAACGCTGCACGGTTTGGGGGGTCATGGCGATCTCCGGCACCATCATCAGCACCTGCCGTCCCTGCGCCAGCATTTCCGCGGCCGCCCTCAGGTAAATCTCAGTCTTGCCGGAGCCGGTTACGCCGTGGAGCAGGGTAGGTTTCTGGTCAACCTGCCCCAGCCCCAGCTTAATTTGCTGCCAAACTTTTTGCTGGTCCGTGGTGAGGGTTGGGATAACGTCTGGCTTGACCTGGATTTCTTCCAAAGGGTCGCGCCAGACCTCGGTCTCGTTGAAGTGCAGAAAGCCTGCTTCAGCGAGGATCTTCAAATCAGCATAACCAGCGCCGGTTTCGGCATAGATCCACGAGAAATCAATGGGGAAAGCTTCCTGTGCCAGTAGATCCAGCACCTTTTTTCGGCGCTGCTGGGTCGTGATGTTTCGCCCGATTTGCTCCGGTGTGAGAGCTTCAATAGCGGCAGGAGGTAAAGAAAGGGCTGCGGTGCGCAACGTTTTTGGGGCTACGCCTGGCGGCGGCAGCACATTGCCTGTACGCACAAGCCCTGCTGACCGTAATTTCTCCAAACTGCCGCGCCACTCTATCTTGCCGAAGGCATGATCCAACTGCCTACCGCGCAAGGGTCCGCGATCTTTCAGCAGCTTCAAAAGCCGTTTTTGCACAGGCTTGAACGCGCTTTCATCGTATCCGTCCTGCGCTGTGAGCATTACGATGATATCCGCCCGGCGTGATAAGCCAACCGGGATCATCAGGTTAATGCAGGCCCCCAACGGCGCGTACCAGGCCTTCGCCATCCACTTTGCCAGGCTCAATTGCGTCTCTGCCAGGACTGTATCTTCTGATAACACTGCCTGGATCGGTAGAAGTCCTTCCACATCGCTTTCATCCAACAAACTCAGCACCACGCCCTGAACAACCTGCTTACCAAAAGGCACTGCCACCAGGCAGCCAGGTTGAAGGGCGTCGCCGATCTCTTCGGGGACCAGGTAGTGGTAGCTTTTGTCAATCTGGGTTAAATTGATGCTTACATCGGCGAAGGGTTTCACACGCAGCCTGCCATCAGGGGGTGATGATAACCAGGAAATCAGCGGCGAAGTACATCCGGGTGTACTGATTATTGGGGATATCCGTGTTGTTGATCAGATAATCCATCCAGACGTTCGCCTGGGTGCTCTGACCGGTCATCTGGTCAAACTCGTTGAAGCTGAAGAATGGGCTGAATCGGGCTGCGGAAGCGCTTACCCGGTCCATGTCAATGTAAATTTGCGTCCAGCCATCCGGGTCCAGGATGATGGGATGGTCTGCTAATACGATCACCTGGTCGGGCAGATTGCGCAGTGTTGTCTCAAAATCCGGCAAACGTATGGTTTCAAAAAGCGGCGCGCGTTGGTCCAGCGGCAGGCTCCAGTCCTGGTGTAATTTCCAGGGTTCAAATGGTTGGTCTGATTTTTGGGTTCGCAGGCTGATATAGGAGGATCCGTCTGCCGGCATACCTGCTATCGCAACATTCTGCCCGTACAAGCCGGTCAGCACCAGTTTGACTTCCAGGTTGGTTTGGTCAAAAACGTGTCGTACCCGCAGGTAGTAAACGGTGACGTCCTTCCCAAGAATCCTGACAGTCTCGCTGTGGATGCCGCGATCCATGAGTTGAAAGCTAACCATGGCGCTGAGATTGCGCAGGCTGCCGTCCTCGCGGTTGTCCCGGCGGGTGAGGTAGTGATAGCCGAAGTCCACTGTTTGCTGCCCGCCGGCAGTCAGGGGGAAAAGCGTCGCCAGTCGGGTGGGAATGGGCGTGGGCGTGGCAGTGTTTGTGGCGGTCGGGACGAGCGTTGAGGTTGCGGTTGCGGTGGCAGTGGGGGTCATCGTCACCGTGGGCAATTGGGTTGGCGTTTGCGAAGGAGTGGGCGTGATGCTGGCAGTTGGCAGAGTGGTAGGAAGTGCAGTTGGCCTGCCTTGCAGGGGTTTCTGGCATGCGCCAAGGTTGAGCGCAACCAGGACAAGAACCAACAAGCCTGCCAGGACCCTGAGATGACGTTTAATCATGTTCCGCTGCCTTTCCGGTGGAAATTACCGCTGAAAGGTACCCCACCACGCTGCTTCGATCTCCTGTTACAGCAGCAGAAGTGCGATAATCGGCGACGGTAACCTGGTCTGCTCCCAGCAGACGCAAGGTTTGCAGTACGGTTGCCATTGGTGCAAGACCACAGGCTTCCATTTCACCACGTTTTTTGCGTTGATAAAACGTATCCAGGTCGAATTCCTGCACAGCCTGGGCAAGATTGCCGTCCAGGCGGTTGGCTACCCGTTCGGAGTAGAAGTGCGATAAATCGCTTGAAGCAACCAAAAGCGTGCTTTCCTCCTGCGGGAAGCTCCGGATCAGCTTGACCAGGGCGGCTGATAAGAGGCGCACCAATGATGCAGACTGGTCCACCATCATCAGCGGAACAAGCCCAAAACCTTCAGGCAGGGTTATCTGTAGAAACGGTAACTCAATTTCCAGGGAGTGTTCCTGGTCTCTCCGAATCGAAACCAACTCGGGTCCCTCTTCTTCTTTTAACAGCGAGTTAAGCCTGCCGAGCGCTTTGCGGTCCACTCGCACAAGCCCAAGCGGGGTCGCGTAGGAGTCATGGGCTGTGGTCAACAGAGGCTGACGGTATGGTTGGTGGGAAGGAGAGAGGATGATCACGCGCGCAAATTGCCGGCCTTGAAGCGCTTTGAAGGCATGCGCGGCAGTCAGACCAGAATAGATGTACCCGGCATGGGGCACGATTAAACCCAGCGGCTGCCCCTCAAACCGGGGCAACACAGCTTCTTCCAGGAAACCTTCGATCATCCTGCGCAATACCTCCGGTTTACCGGGGTACCAGCTTCCGGCGATGGGCGAAGGGCGTGGGTCAGTCAGCTCTGCGTGGTCCATGTTTTAATTGTAGCACGCTCGCGGTATGCGGAGCAGGACATAATAAACAAAAACCCACTTTGTGATGTGGGTTTTTTGCGCTTTGATTTATGAGGGTTCTGCCCTCAAGGTCAGTGGTAAAAGCTTGCTTATTCCTTTTCGGCACGATATCCCAGCCGGGTCCGGTTGAAATATTGGTTATAGTCAGTCCACAACCTAACCAACTGCTCCAATTCTTCTTCAGAATGTTCCTGCAAAAAGTTTTTGAACGAGGCTTTGATACTGTCCACAATCCCCCGGATAACCTTATGACCCTCATCGGTCAGAGAGATGTTCCATTCGCGGCGATCTTCCATATTACGCTCACGCTGCAGCAGGGAGTCCTGTTCCAGGGATTGGCAGACGCGGCTGAGATTGCCTGGGTTCATTCCCAATATCTCCGCCAGGTCACTCAATCTGACATTCTCCTGGATAAAGATTTGCAGCAAGGCTCGACCTTGCAGGCGGGATAGCTTGCTTTGGGAACTGAACTCGGTCATCATGAATTCAGTATTGACTGAGGCATCCCGCAGCAGGTCCCAGATGCGAAGGCTAAGATCTTTTTCTTCCATAATTTTCCTCTTCATTGTCTATTAATCTTATTTTATTTCACAATTATATCCAAAACATAATAGTTTTGTTGAATTAGAACAATGATTGTAGAATCAGGGAAGTGAGCTTGCTTTGGCCCGGATTAAGAGGAAGCCTGCAGTACCGGTCATGCCGAGCTCTTTCCTTAACTGGTCGTTGGTCAGCTCTGAAAACAACCCCACGCCTGCGCGACGCGGGTCGTAGAGCAATTCCTCCTGGATTACAAAACCTTCCCCCTTGTTGATGTTGGTCACACTGTAAGCCCTGCCGCGCTCGTCCACCCTGGTCACCACCAGCATATGATCGAAGCCGTCATATTTGGAAATTCCTTTGCGGACAAACAGGTAGAGCCAGTCTCCTGGTTGGAGAGGATTTTTCGCCCAATCATAGCTGCCGACGCTTTCATTGACGAAAACGTAGTCGTAGTCTGAACGCGGGAAAAAGAATTTATCCAAAACGTCCAGACCATTGCACCCGGGAATGTCTTCGCGAGGGCAAAGCAGCCACATCTCATGGGGGTTGGCATCCTCAGGTAAATAACCGCCATCCCGCATAATCGCAACCGTCAGCGGACCGCAGGCATTATCGGCTGATTCATGTGGTCCTGAGGCAAAATCGATTTCACGCGCTACTAAATCCGCTTCTTCCGCCGTTTCCGCCAGGTAGTGCAAACTGGCTTCAAAAAGCCTGGCTTCACGCTGTTGTTGGAGGGTGAGTGTTGCGGTTGGGGAAACAGGGGTGGCGCTGGGGATGGGCGTGTTTGTGCTGGTGGGGGTTGCGGTTGCTGTTGGTGTTGGTGTACGGCTGGGAGTTTGCGTTGCTGGCGGCATTGAGGGGCTGGGGCTGGGCGTGTTGGGGGTTACCACGCAGGCGGAAAAGGCAAACAGAGATATTAGCAGCAAGTGCAAGCTCCGAATTCTCATTGCAAAAAATCCCATGGGTTTACGCGTCCGTAATCGTCGCTGCGCAGCTCAAAATGCAGGTGCACGCCGTCGGCAGCGCCAGTGTCTCCCATGCCGCCAAGCAGGTCCCCGGCATAAACTTCCTGTCCGCAGACCACATCTACTGTTGCCAGGTGGGCATAAAGCGATTGCCAGCCAAAGCCATGATCCACGACGACCATATTCCCATAGCCCCAATCATTCCAGCCCGCATACACAACAACGCCGTTATCTACCGTTCTGACGGGATCCCCCATCTCCCCGCCAAGGTCAATACCAAAATGATTCGCCGATGGGGCATAGTCGTAGCCGGAGAGAGTGTGGTTTTCCACAGGCCAGCGAAAGTTCAGGGTTCCAACCACGCCGTCATAACTTTCAGTACAGGCTCCGGGTCCCACGTTGACAGCGGTTGCCGGCTCTTCGCGGGTGATCCTGGGAGTACGCCAGTCGGTAAATTCGCCCTTTCCACCTGGTATCACCAGCATGGTACCGGGGGTGATATTCGGGGAGGCATAGTCACCCAGGCTGGCAGCCGTCAGGTGGTTTCCCCGGAAATTAATAATCTCATCGGGTGTGACCTTGTAAAACTCCGCCACGCCATTCAAGCCCTCGCCAGCACTCCAGCGGTGCAATGTTCCATCCACCGGCGAGATCAACAATTCCTGACCGGGATAAATAAAGTGTGGATCGTCGCCCAGGACGTAGCGATTGCTCCAGAGGACAGTTTCTGGCTTGAGATTAAAGCGCTCCGCGATCGAAAAAAGATTGTCACCTGCCTGCACGATGTAATTGACAATTTCTGTGCGGGCACGCATCGGCAGCACAGTATCCAGGTTCACATCACGCCGAATTGCATCGCTTTCCAGTGTTGGTTTCGCGACCTGGGCGAAAATCATTTCTGAATTCGATGGCAATGGCTGCGTTTCAGAAACCGCCTTTACATCCGCGGCTCTTTGACCTTCTACGCTGACGTAGTATCGGCTCATCACCCACACAACCAGCGCCATCATTGCTGCCGTGGCAACCAGAGTCAGACTGCGCATAACGGCGGGTTCAAGCCCCAAATGCCGAATCCGCTCCCAAAGGCTTTGCGTTGCGTTCGGGTCGGTTTGGATTGGTTCGTCAGTGCTTATTTCTGCCGGCTGATTGGAATCTTTAGGCAGGAAAGGGTTCTTTTGCTGCATGCCAAGATGATATCACGAGTCCTATAAGCCCGTCTGTCTTGAATAAGGCTTCATTTTGAGCCGGGTGTTTGCCCATCCGCCAGGCGAGCCGTTAACCCCTGGCGCAGTGCTTCAGAATCCGCCCAATCGATCACGATGCTGTTTAACCCTTGCCAGGTTGCGTAAGCTCTTAATGTTTTTGCCAGCGCCTTGGTCAATCCTGCGCTTATAGAAACGCCTGCTTCCAAAAAAATGCTGATTACCTGTTGAGCCTGCTGCTTGTTGAGAACAATCTCGTGATTCACGACTTTGATTTTATCTTAAGACCTGGGCTGGGTTGTGAAACACCACCCGAATGATAATTTAAAGAGCCGGATTGAAATGCGCAATCCGGCCTACCGTTAAGACCGGGTTGCGTTTTCCAACCCGGCACTTAATCGATCAACTCAGTAACGGTCTATATGCTCAAGGAATGCGTCTACGAAGGATTGTGCAAACTTTAGAGTGTTTTCAGATTTAAAGCCCCCATCACCATCAAGTAATTCGTTAATTCTTGAAAGGTAAGCTTCAGGTTGCTGCAGGATGGGCATATTCAAAAATGTCAACACCTGGCGCAAATGATGGTTTGCGCCAAACGCGCCCAGCAGACCAGGGGAGTTACTGATAATCGCGGCAGGCTTGCCATCCCAGACAGACTGTCCGTATGGGCGCGAGCCGACATCCAGCGCATTTTTCAAAGCCGCGGGTATGGTGCGGTTGTGCTCTGGAGTAATGAAAAGCACAGCATCTTTCTCGCCCATTTTCTTCCGAAAGGCAGTGTAGGACTCAGGCTGCGTTTCGGCATCAAAATCCTGGTTGTAAAGCGGTAAATGACCAATTTCTACAATTTCTGTCTCGTAGCCTTCAGGGAAAAGCGGCTGCACAGCTTTTGCGAGTTGCGTGCTGTAACCTTCTTTGCGGATGCTCCCGCTAATGATTGCGATTTTCTTACTCATATTTCATCTCCATGTAATGTTGTAAGTTAGTATCGCTGATTATTAAGCAATTATCAAGATTGAGTCTAAGCCTTCTCAGAAAGTTAAGAAAGTTCTTATGGAAGATGTCGTTTTTAACTTCTGACTGTTAGTGCAAGAGGGACTTGGTCTGCAAACCGCAGGCTAAGCGAGGATGCTCGCAGAAAATGATCGCGGTGAGGACCGCGCATTAAATAATCCTGAATAAGCCCGATAACGTAGGATTGGATCAATTCCGGAGTCTTATTTTTTCCGCGTTTTTCAAAGATCATCTTGTGGTTGGCCACTGCCGCAGCTTGCATCGGGTTCAAGACTTGAGCTGGATCCGTAAAAGCCAGCAGCGAGAGACTCCAGTTGGCTTTATCAGGTTCACGGATCAGGAACTGATAGGCTTTGAAATCCTCCATGGAGTTGAACATAAAAGTCTCGTCAATCCAGAAGGCGAAGATAGCATAGGTGCGTTTGCGGCGGACATTCTCGAGGTAGCCCATGACTACTGTTTGTTTTGGCGCGCCTGACGGCGCAGAGCGGCTTCCTGCGTCAGGCGGTGGGTGCCGTCGCAGAGGGGTTTGTTGCGCGACTGACCGCATGTGCAGAGGGAGACGCGGTTGAGGGGCAGGAAGGGCACGCCGTCCGAGCGCTCGATTGGCAGATAACCCATAACAAACAGGGGTGCCCGGATCGGACCGTAGGAGGTGATTTCAATTGTCTCAGCGATCTGCATCGGAAGATCGGGTTCAAGATCATGTTCGGGGTCTTGCGGCAGGCGGCAGGTAAGCGAATTTGAAGGGCAGTCATGCACCATTTTGATGGCACGGTCGCGTTTGGCAGGATCGATGGAGCCATAAGTAAGTTCTGAAACGGATGTGTCGCGCAAAATGCAGAAGCCTGACTGCATACACAGAGAAGAATCCTTTTTTACTGTAAGGCCCGGCCCGCGATAGGTGAAAACACGCAGCGAAGCACGGTCGGTGCGGGCAGTTTCAGTCCCGTCGAAGCCATCGATATGGCTGCCATCACAGAAAGGGTAAGTGGCAGACTTGCCGCAGCGGCAAAGGAGGTACGAGTCACTCCCGGGAGTTTGGTCGCCCAGGAATTCCCATTCGAGCGGCTCACCAAACTCGGAACACACCTGTGTGAGTTTGATGAAAGGAACTTTGCCCACCACCTTATAAGGTCCATTCTTCTTAATCGTGATTTTTTGGGTGGGATCGGGTTGGCTCTCGGACATTTCTACCTCCAGGCACTTTAATTATACAGTATCGCATTTTTTGTACGTGGGAGGATCTAACCATACCTTTCCGTGTTTGCGCCAAGTAAAGGATCGTTTTGAACTTAAATTGCGGGGATCTTCCCACTAATATTTTAGCGAGATCTGCGTAAGAATGGCGCAGAACCTGAGGTCGGCTAAGGCGTGATCAGCAAGTTAGGGTTGACTCGCAAAATCAGGTCATCATTGATGTCTGGATTCCCGCGTCCATCACGGTTGCTGGTGGATATGTAAAGATAGCCATCAGGTCCCAGGCGGATTGCCCGCAACCGGCCGTACTCACCCGAAAAGAAGGTGTCGAAACCGGTTACCCTTTCGCCATCAAGACTGACTACGTAAAGCGCAGAGCCGCGCAGACCGGTGAAAAAGAGCTTGCCATCCAGATACTCCACATCTCCGGGTGCCCAGGTGACGCTGCTGCCAGATTGAATGACCGGGTTAACCATGCCCTCCAACTCCTGTTCGCCTTGGATTTCAGGCCAGCCGTAATTAGCACCGGGTGCGATGAGGTTGAGCTCGTCATAGCCGGAACCCAAACCGCTCGGCCCGTGCTCAGTGGACCATAAGCGCCCTTCCGCATCCCATGCCAACCCCTGGGGGTTGCGATGCCCATAAGACCATACCGCAGACGGGAACGGATTCCCTTCCGGAACCTCACCCTCTCTGGTAAGCCGCAGAATTTTTCCCTGCAAAGCAGTGTAATCCTGCGCGAAAGCAGGATTTTGAGCATCGCCGGTGGTTATGTAGAGGTGACCGTCCGGACCGAACTCGATGCGACCTCCATCATGATTGCTGGCGCCGGGAATGCCTTCGAAAATCACTTTACGGTCTGAAAGCGAATCCTCCTTAAAGACATAACGTTCCACCCGGTTGACCAACTGTCCATTCTCGAGCGAGGTGAGATAGATATAAATCTGGTGATTTACCGCGTAATCAGGGTCGAGCGCCAAGCCCAACAGCCCGCCCTCCCCCTGCTGCTTAACGCCAGGAACCTGGATGCGCGTGGCTGTCCTTCCGATCAACACCAATGTTCCAGGGCGTTCGGTGACAAGCAATTCACCTCCGGGAAGGAAAACTATTTCCCAGGGAGTGTCCAGGCCCGACGCTACGACTTCAGCCAGGGGTCCGCTCAGCGGCGCGCGTACAGTGGTGGGAACGGGTGTAGATGTCATCTCTTGGGATTCAGTGATCTCAGGTTGCTTTGGGGTTGCAGGGCTTGATGGCGGAGGAGTTGGATCTTCGGAGGTGGGTACAACCGGAGATGGGCTGGGATCGCCAGCACAGGCAGCAAGCGCGATCAAAAACAAAAATCCGAGGGCAAGTAATTTTATAGGTTTCATGCAAGAATCATAACAACCTCCACTTATGCCTGACAACTAAGGGTAGAACCTTGGTGCCTGGCAGACTTTCAATTTTTGCCGGAATAGCTTAGAATTTTTTTACTAACTCATAAAGAGGTAAAGCTTGGCAACTCACCCTTATCCAGACCATCTTTTCGGAGATCTTGATCAGCCTGCGAAAGGCTCCCTGTATCACATCACCCATAACCGGGGTCTGCATCATGCCTGCCGGGTATCTCCCTGGCTGCCCAAACCGGACGAGCCCTTCAGGTTGACAGCAAGCAGCAGTTCCGATCTGCCAGTTCAGCAAGTGACCCTGCGTTACAGCCTGAATAATGGAGAAAGCTGGCAGGAAACAAGTTTTGAAGCCGCGGAATGGCGCTGGGATACACTGACCTGGGGCTGGCTGCGGGACTGGCAGCTTGACTTTCCGGCGCTGGAAGAAGGAAGTGAGCTGCTCTACCAGGTTTATGCCAATCTGCCTGGTGGGGAGCTGTGCTTCGCGGACAGTCAAGCCGGCCAGGCAGCTGGAGCGACAATTTTCAAGTTGAGATTTACCCATCAAAACCAGCCGCCAGCCTGGTCCGAACAAGCGATAGTCTACCAGGTATTCCTGGATCGTTTCAATCCGGGTAAAGGAAGAAAATGGCTGCAAACAACAGACCTGACGAAGCCGTTTGGGGGAACTCTGCGTGGCGTGATCGAAAGGCTGGACACCATCAAGGATCTGGGCTTCAACACCATCTGGCTCTCGCCTATTTTTGCCAGCCCCAGTCATCATGGGTATGACATCAGCGACTATTTCAGCATTGAGCCGCGCCTGGGCACAGAAGCTGACCTGCGCGAACTGCTGGATACAGCACACGCGAAGGGGCTGCGCGTTTTGTTGGATTTTGTCGCCAACCACTGCTCCAACCAGCACGCGCGTTTTCAGGCAGCCCTGGCAGGAGAGGAAAGCACGAAAGCCTGGTTCAAGTGGAAAAACTTCCCGGAGTATGAGAGCTTTTATGACGTCCCTGAGATGCCGTGCCTCAACCTCGAGCCGGGCAGCCCCGCACGGGCGCACCTGCTGGAGCTTGCGGGATACTGGCTGCGCTTTGGGGCAGATGGCTACCGCCTGGATTTTGCCAATGGACCCGCGCGGGAGTTTTGGGTGGACTTCCAGCGAGCCTGCCAGGAAATCAGTCCAGACTGCTGGACTTTTGGCGAAGTTGTCGGTACGGCAGATGAGCAGATCACTTTCGCCGGAAGCATGCACGGCACGCTCGACTTCCTGACCTGCCAGGCACTGCGTGAAACCTTTGCCACCGGGAACTGGTCTTTGAGCCACTTGGCCGGGTATCTTGAAAATTATTGGGCTGCCTACCCGCGCGAGTTCTCGCGCCCTGCTTTCATCGACAATCATGACATGAACCGCTTTTTCTTCACCGCGCAGGGTTCCATTTCCGCCCAGGAAGCCGCACTGAGGCTGCTTTACCTGATGCCAGGACCGCCGATTGTGTACTACGGCAGTGAGCAGGAACTCTCACAGCGGCAATCGATCCATGCCAACAACGCGCTGGGTTTTGACGAAGCCCGCCTGCCAATGAATTGGGAGGGGCAGAAAGAACACAACAGCGCAAAGGTGATCCGGGAAATGGCGGCTTTCCGGCGGCAGAACTCCTGGTTGAGTCAAGCCCGCTGGCACACACTGGAGCTTGAAAAGCAAAAGGTTGTTTTCAGCCTGAGTGATGGTGAGGAACAAATCCTGGTTGCGATCAGCTGCGATCAGGACGGTTGGCGGGTAACTTTCAAGTGAGACCGGCGCGATCAAATCGTTAACTAATAGGAGGCCTTTGAAAAGGTCTCCTTTTAGTTAAAGGATGATCAGGTTGTTTCAGAGCTTAGGGAACATCGATGAAAACATAATCAAAAGCGACTACGACCGGTGTGGCATCAAAAGAGGACACACCCACCCCAATCAAACCCTCTGGCATGTTGTACTTGTTGTCTTCTACTGTACGTTCCAGGACGCCATTGATATAGAGCGAGATCTCGTTACCCTCACAGGTCATCGCAAATGTATTACTTTTCAAACCCATGTTAATATTTCTGGAGCCACCATTATAAAGCCGTACGTATCCAATATCCATGGTCTCAACATAAGCATAGATATCGTAAAGGCCGCCATTGGTAATGTTGACTTCATAAAAACCGGTGTCAGAGTAACGGCAGACGAGCGTCACCATATTGTCATTGCTGCCTCTATTGACTGTGGAAGCTTCGATATAGACGTCTGTGTAGCTGTAATCCTCATAAAACACATAGGCATAAGTGTCATAATCTTCAATAGTGAAAATCAGCTTGCCGTCAGCAACTGATATATCCGCCTTATTTTCGTTACCAACCAAGACATCGTAGTACCAGTTTTCCGGCACGTAATCGAACTCCTCAGTGTAGTAGGGCTGCGACTCTGCAACAGGCTCATCGGTAGGAACTGGTGGCTGAGTCGGCTCGGTAGCAGCGGGAGCCTCTGTGGGAGGAATGGAAGTAGGAGGAACAACGGCAGGTTCAGCAGGCTCCTGGGTGGGCTCTGTAACGGGCTCTAACGGCGCAGAGGTAACCTGAAGTATCTCTGGTGTGGCGGTCGGGTCCTTTGCCCCACCAAGGTCAAATGAGAATTCACAGGATAGCGTTGATAGCACAAGGACTATCAGGATTGCAGATAAAGTCTTGATCGATTTTGATTGCATATGTGACTCCATTCAAAAGTTAAGTTGGGAAAGAATGAAATAATCTTAACACATAACGCAAATTTTGGAACAGAAAGGCACGTTTTATTAAGCAATTTGCCTTGGTCGATAAGCTCTTGGGGTGGCTGTAGATTCGATTCGTAAGATGGGAGTTTGGCAGGTAAAATTATTGTTGATCACCCTGTTTGAAAGGAGACTCCAATGAGTGACCTGAACCATTATCCTAACGACAATCCAGCATCTTTCGACCCTGATCCTGAGGGCGTCTATAAAGAATACTCCGGTCCAACCCAAGCCGATGAGACAGCAAAAACCGAATCCGACGCAAGCTCCAGGTTTGGAGCAGAGATCCTGACGATTCTTGAGGGTTTCGGTGAAGACATCAAGCGCTTAAGCAAGAGTGTCAGTGAATATATCGACAAAGAATCCTTTGCCAAAGCTGCTGACGGCGTGCGGGACGCGCTGAATGAAGCGGGTGAGGGCATCAAACGCACCACCCAAAATATGGGCGAAAAACTGGAAGAAGAACGCGTTCAGCGTGCCATCAAGGACCTGAAAGATTACGCCAAACGGACAGGAAAATCCATCCAGGATCTATTTACAGAGGATGTGCCCGCCCATGTAGAAGATTTGGGAGAAAAAGTGGCGAAGGCTGCTGAGGACACGGAAGAATCGCTGGATTACGAATCCAACGATCCGGCTGAGAATGACATGAATTTTGAAAACACTTTTGGCGGATAATTTTGCTCAGAAAAGAAGACTCCTCGATGGGGAGTCTTCTACTGATAGAACTGCAGCATACAGTTGTAACGCTTGATGGGAAGCACCATCTGTTCACCGACATATTCAACGTAATTCAGAACAATTTCACTAAGCCGCTGGCGTTGGTCCTCTTCCAGGCGCAGCTGTTTCATCGCGTAGGCAACAGCCTCTGCTTGTGAGTCGACTGGCTGTCCAAAATCGTGAAAAATCTCCGTGCAGGTTACAGTAAACCCCGCTTGTTCCAGTCTGCCGCGCACATAACAACTTCCAATACAAGATTCAGGCTGCTCGGTCAGGCCAAATTCCCGCCCGAGATCTTCATAGAATCCTTCCCGGGGGCGAATGCCCTGGTTGACCACGATCCCACTGCGGCGCGTCTTACGCAGGAGGGTCTCAATTTCCGCGCTGGTTGAGCCGAAGCGGTGATGATAAAACGCGACCGCCACATCCCAGTCTTCGGTGTGTACTTCAGGCCAGCGGGCATGCACGACTTCGATGTTATTTGGACCCATCCGATCCAGATCTTCACTCAAAACCTTGACGGCGTTTTCATTCTTATCGATGGCAATCACTCTTTGGCTGATCGCCGCGAGATAGCGGCTGACGATGCCGATACCGCAGCCGATATCTGCCACAACGTCAGTCGGGAGGACCATCCCGCGCAGGGCAGAACCATAGGGAACTTCAGGGTAATTCCAGAAAGATGTTGCTTTTTTGTAATAATCGGCTGAGGTCTGGGGTATCTCAGTCATTAATCCTCCACCCTGACTAATTTCTTGATCATCATCTTCTTGATGTGACTTATTCCGCCCGACAGTGACAGAATCTTGAATAGTTGAGCCTTAAGAGTTGCATCCCACCAGGAACCTGCCAGCGCTGTGACTCCGCTGCCCCTGAAAGCTTCGGCAACCATGGGTGTGGACGAGCCCACCAGCACGATTTCACGGGCGTTCTGGCAAAGCTCGAGCAGATGATCAAGGCTGCCGTTGATCAGCGTGGTGCCCGTGATGATCATCAGATCGCAAGACGGCAGGATCTCAGGCTGCTGTGACATTGCCACTACCCGTGCCGCGCCATCCCCGCCACTGACGGTCAGCCCCTTGTCAAAAATAGTCACTTGTGCTTTCAGCCTGGTAAGTTGTTCGACAACGGGAGGAATATATCCAATCATGCCGACCTTATCTGCTGCGCGAACCTGCAAGCCAAATGGGGTCGGGGTGGCTGGTTCGTCTGGCAGGTTTAAGGCGCGCGTGGCAGCAGTGATGACCGCCATTCCCACTCCGCGCTGGGCGTCATCTCTGCCCTCCAGCACCAGCCGGGCAACATCGAGTGCGGGCTGACCAATGATATGCTGAGCGAAACCAAATATGGAACAACCAGATGGCAGGCGTTCTCGCAGAACATAGGAAAGACCGATATCTCTTTCATCCAACTCGACGGCCGTAAGGGAAAGACCCAATACGGCGTCGCTAACGACGCGATCTTTCAAGAGAGGTTCGGCGGCTTGAAACACTTTTTCGATGAGCATGATTTCTCCTACAGACCGGGGGCTACACTGACCATACGGTTAATCCCCTCCACCTTGATCAGGCGCAGAGGTACGCCATACATGTCACTGAGCAGCTCCTCGGTCAGAATTTCCTCCCAGGGACCAAAGTGGAAGATCGAATGATGGTCGATCACGGCTGTTTTGGAGTCCAGCAGCAGCACCTGGTCGGGATTGTGGGTGGTGAGAACGACAGCATAGCCCTTGGCAGACAGATCCTTGATAAGCCGCAGGACTTTAAGCTGGTTGCCGTAGTCGAGGTGAGCTGTGGGCTCATCCATCAGGATCAGGCGAGCCTGTTGGGCGATGGCGCGCGCGATTGAAACCTGCTGCAGTTCACCGGTGCTGATGCGTGTGTATGGTTTTTGCGCCAGGTGGCTTATTTCCATTTGCTCCAGGGCTGCTTCCGCGCGCCGATAGTGCTTTGGACCGGGTTTTTCGAAGGTATTCAACCAGGGAGCGTTGCCGGTGACAACGTATTCAAGCACAGTGTAGTCAAATGAGGGCAGCAGAGTCTGGGGCACATAGCCAATGACCCGCGCGACGCTGCGCGGGGGCATATCGGCCATATCTGCGCCGTTGAGCAGCACACTGCCATGCAGCGGCTCGCGCAGTCTTGCCAGGCAGTTCAGCAGGGTGGTTTTACCGATCCCGTTAGGACCAAGCAAACACACGATTTCACCCGGCAGAACCTCAAAATTGATGTCTTTGAAAATCTGGTGGCCGCCATCGTAAGAAAACCCAAGATCCTTTACCTGCAGAAGAGTGTCCATGCTTACTCCAGGCGGGTCCTTTGTTTGTAGAGCAGCAGCGCGTAGAGTGGGGCGCCTACAAAACCGGTGAGGATCGAGAGGGGAATTTCCACGCTTGTTATCGTGCGGGCAAGGGTATCGATCAGCAGCATAAAAATAGCTCCGATCAGAAGAGTCAAAGGCATGGAACGGGTGTTGTCACTGCCACCCACGAGGCGGCCGAGGTGGGGGATAACCAGACCGACCCAGCCAATTGTGCCGCTGACGGACACAGCGCTGGCGGTAAGCAGGCTGGCGCAGATGATCACTATGGTGCGCACCTGGCGCAGGTTCACTCCCAGCGTGCGGGCTTCAAGATCGCCAAACGAAAGGATATTGATCCGCCAGGATAGTAAAAGCAGCAAAGTGGAACAAACCAGGAAGACGGGGAAAATCGCAAGCAACTCGTGCCCCAGGATGGATGCCAGGCTGCCCAACTGCCAGTAGACAATCGAAGCCAGTTCGGTTTGCTCTTCTGCCACAAATTTCATGATCGCGAGCACCGAGCTGAGAAATCCGCCGACGATAATGCCCGAAAGGACCAGCATCATGTTGGAACGGTTGCGCAGGAGGCGCGGCACTAACGAAGTAATGAACACTGCCAGGATCCCGCCGGCAAAGGCAAAAAGCTGGCGCGTGGCCAGGCCTGCCCCCAGCAGTATCGCGGCTGAAGCACCCACGGCTGCCCCGGAAGAGACACCCAGCAAATCTGGTGAAACCAAGGGGTTGCGGAAAACGCTCTGGTAGACCGCACCTGAGAGCGATAACATCGCGCCGATCATCACGGAAGCCAGCACGCGCGGCAGGCGGACGTTGAATACGATGCTGTCCATCGTCGGATCCACTGGAACATTCATTCCCAATCTTGAAAGGATTACATTCAGGACTTTGATTGGGTCGTTGCTGTACCTTCCAAGACTGAGCGAAATAAAAATCCCCAATAACAAAAGCATAGACAAGAGCCACAGCCATTGTCTATGCTTATTGTGTAAAGGAGACCTGCTTGTTTTCAAACTACTAATTTACTCGATTCCCAATTGTTCTGCCGTGAAAGTCTTATCATAAACGATAGTAAAGAACTCGTCCACACTTTTCATCAAATCTTCAAGACTGTACAGATCGGGATGTAAGGAGTGAAGTGCCCAGTCAATGCCAAGCGCCACTGCGGCGGTTGGCTGATCCCAGGGTTCGAGTCGAGACGGGAACTGGTGAACACGATTGTTTTGGACAGCGCTGAGGCTGCTCCAGGCGGGGTCGTTCAGGAGGTCTTCAGCGGTGTAGTCTGAATATTGGGGGAACCAGATAACGTCCGGATCCCAGGCGATGATCTGTTCAATGCTGACGTCCACAAAGCCGCCAAGGCCTTCAACGCCGCTGACAGCATTCACGCCGCCGGCAGCTTCGATCAGGCTGGTTTGGATCATTGAGCCTGGGGCAACCGAAAGGGCTGAACTGCTGCCGAGGAAGAGGACGGAAGGTTTCTCGGTCGTGTCTTTGAGCAGGGTCTGAGCATTTTCGAGCTGGCGGTTCAGGAAAGAGCCAATCTGTTCTGCTTTTTCACTTTCACCAAGAGCCATGCCAAGCAGCGTCAGGGTTTGCTGAATGGTTTCAAAGCTTTCGGTGCTGTCTAGGATGACCAGAACGGGAATGTTGGCGGCTTCGAATTGCGGCACGAGGTCCTGGTGGCGCTCGGGTAGAATGACCAATTCAGCGCCGCTGGCGATCACGCTTTCCAGATTGATGTTACTGCCCCTGCCGACCTCCAGCATGTCGTCAAAGCCTTCAATCACCTGCTCGTAGAGCCCACGCCCCATCGATTTGTTGCCGAAACCAACCAGATACTTGCCTCCACCCCCAAGCACGACTGCAGCATTGAGGGTTGGGTTGTGGGTGCCGACCAGTTTGGTGGCAGGCTTTTCGAGGGTGACTTCACGCCCGACGACATCAACAATCACAATCGGTTCAGCCGTAGGTTCGGCGATTACCTCTTCAGTCGGTTCCGCGGTGGGTTCCTCCACGATCGACTCTGTGGCGGGGGCTGTCGGTTCAGGAGGATTGGCGGGTTGGGTAGGGGGTGTTTGGGTGACGCAGGCACTCATGAGAAGCATTACTGCCAGCATCAGGGGCAGGACGAACTTTCTTACGGATTTGGACATACGAAACTCCTTCTTATTGACATTTTAGGTTAAAAACGCTCAATAAATGAGCATTTGCAGATTGTACCACCAAAATCTAAATTATTAACTAGTTCTGTGCCTCACTGGTATACTTTGGGTGCTATGTCGCTCATGACTGCC
Source organism: Anaerolineaceae bacterium UBA5838 (assembly GCA_002432795.1). Taxonomy (GTDB): domain Bacteria; phylum Chloroflexota; class Anaerolineae; order Anaerolineales; family Anaerolineaceae; genus Mesolinea. Next base: position 1,611 of record DJGU01000007.1, on the reverse strand, counting down.
CAAAACCTTGCCAAGTCTTTTGGTCCCGTGGATATCTTTGATGGGATCAGCCTTTCGATTCCAAGGCATGCCCGTATCGCGATAGTCGGTCCGAATGGTGTCGGCAAAACAACCCTTTTGCGCATCCTCGCCGGCGAAGATACGCCCACAGAAGGCGCCGTGCATCGCGCGAAAGGCTTGAAGTTGGGTTACCTGCCCCAGGAAGCGGTCAGTCAGCTGGAAGGAACGCTTTGGGATTCCTGTCTTTTAGCTTTTGAGGATTTGATTGCCAAAGGGGACGAGCTGCGGGAAATGGAAAAGTTGATGCAGGACCCCGCCTGCGATCCATCTGTGCTGGAGCGTTATGGCAGAGTTTTGACCCTTTTTGAAAACAGAGGGGGCTACACTTATCATGCGCGCATTCGTCAGACCCTGGCTGGGTTGGGTTTTCCGGAGGGCGATTATGAGCGTCCACTGGCACAACTTTCGGGTGGGCAGCGAACCAGAGCCCGCCTGGCGCGCATCCTGCTGGACGACCCGGATCTGCTCCTGCTGGATGAGCCCAGCAACCACCTGGACATTAACGCGGTGGAATGGCTGGAAGCTTACCTGCGGGATTGGAGCGGGGCGGTGGTGATCGTCTCGCATGATCGCTACTTTTTGGACCAGACCGCTCATTACATCTGGGAGATGACACCGGCACTGGAAGTCTATCGTGGGAATTACAGCGCCTATTTACGCCTGCGCGAGGAACGCTACACGCGGCGTCTGGCAGAGTTTGAGGCGCAAAACGAATATATCGAAAAACAGCAGGACTATATCCGCCGTTTTTTGGGTACACAGAACAACAACCAGGCCAGGGGCAGGCAGCGCCGCCTGGAGCGCCTGCTGGCAGACTCGCGCCTGACCGCGCCGACTGCCAATATCCGCCCGATGCATCTGCGTTTCAAGTTGGCAGACCGCTCCGGCAACCTGGTCTTGCGCACTTACGATCTGCAGGTGGGTTACGAGGATGAAGGGCGACCGCTTTTCAACTGCCCGGATCTGGTGCTGGAAAGGCGTGAATGCGTGGCGGTGATCGGACCCAATGGCGCTGGTAAGACAACCCTCTTGAAGACCGTGCTGAGCCAGATCCCACCCTACGCGGGTCGGGTGGAGTTGGGAGCAAACCTCAAGGTGGGGTATTTTGCCCAGGCGCACGAAGGCTTGGTGGCTGAAAACACCCTGATGGATGAGATCGCCACAGCAGCCCCGGACATGCTGCCGGCGGAAGCGCGCAGCTACCTGGCGCGCTATGGCTTCCAGGGAGATGAGGTTTTTTCGCAAGTGGCAACTCTCTCAGGCGGGGAGCGCGGCCGGTTGGCGCTGGCAAAACTGGCTATCTCGGACGCGAATCTCCTGATGCTTGACGAACCCACCAACCATCTCGACCTTGCCACCCAGGAGGTGCTGCAGGATGTGCTCGCGCAGTATCCGGGCACGATTGTACTGGTCTCGCATGACCGCTACCTGATTGACGCCCTGGCAACGCAAATTTGGGAGCTGGATATGCAAAACTCCAGTTTACAGGTGTTTAAGGGTGCTTACTCCGAATTCAGGCAGTTCAAGGAAGGGCGATTGCAGGCAAAGGAC
>DJGU01000040.1 GCA_002432795.1 Anaerolineaceae bacterium UBA5838 | reverse complement strand
TTATTCAAGGCTATAATCAATGATGATCTTCCTCTTTCGTCCTAATCACGGACATTTGAAACAGATACATAGGTGAGAGGAAAAGTCCAGGATTTTGAGCCAGCATTTATTGTATTTTCCACCAGACCACACGCGTATCGCACTGACAAATGGTTTGTGAGAATTAATGACGGTAGGGGCGAAGCATCCCAGTGAAATGCTTTTCCTCACCAACTTTTGTTCGTCCAGGATGCTTCGCCCTTACGTCTAAATCTCGTGCTCGTTTGGGAAGGAAAAAGGATTTGATCGGGTCAGCAATTGCAATTTCAGGTTAGGCATTTCTGATTTATGACATCCCAGGCAAGATTGGGTCTTGGATCAGACCTGTCAGCCGTTACCACTCAGCTGACAACTACTGGATCAATCTGGAAATCGCTTTAAAGGCTGGGTGTTGGGCGGATCGCAGCAAACTGAAAAGCGCGATCTCAACCGTGGTCAGATGTACCCCCTGGCTGGAAAGCTCCTGCAAGGCAATGGTCTTGTTGTAAGGCTTGCGCGAAGAGACAGCATCCGCAGCCAGGTGTACCTCAAAACCCTCAGCGACTAGATCGAGACTGGATTGGTAAAGGCAAATGTGCGCTTCGAAGCCGCACAGAAGCAATTGACTGCGCCCGGAACTGCGTATAGCCTCTTGAACAGCGGTGTCCTGCCAGATGCTGAAGTGCACGCGAGGTAAGTCCGTCAGGCCAGGCAGAAGCTCTGCGATTTCAGGGATGGTGTTTCCAATTTTTTCGGGAACCTGCGCTGTCAGGAGCACCGGTATCTCGAGCAAGCCTGCTCCCTGAACAAGCTGCCTAACGGCTTGTATGGCTGATTCGCTCTCAGCCACAACCCGGGCAAGCTTCCCCTGGACGTCAATAACGATTAATAATGTGTTTTCAAGGCTCAACATGGGCAATGCTCCTGGCTTTAGATCATTTGCATCAATTATAATCAAGCTATGCAAGCTAAAACTGCTTTTCCTGTCATCTGGGATTCAATAAAAATTTGGTGGAAGGATTGGGCTAACCAGGTTCTGGTAGCACTATCGGCAGTCCTGCTGAGCCTGACGGTTGTACTTTATCCACTGGCGCTTTTTGGCGTTTATGAACAAGCCCTGGACCTTAGCCACGGCATCCGCACTGGCATCCTCGGTTTCTGGAAGGGTTTCAAGACTTATTGGCGCGTGAGTCTGCCCTGGGGTTTGCTGAATCTGCTGGTTATTGGTTTTTTGGGTTTTAACACCTGGTTCTATCTCAATGTGGATCACCCAATTGCTTTGGTATTAATGGCATTGATGCTTGGTTTGGTCTCTTTTTGGCTGATTTGGCAGTTTTACACGGTCAGTTGTTTCTTCCTGCAAGAAGAAAAGGAACTCAAGCCAGCCTGGAAGAACGGCCTGGCAATTATCCTGCTGCAGCCTGGGTATGCCATCGTAATTGCTTTGGTGATGTTAATCCTCGTTGGATTGTCGCTGACGACCTTCATTCCATTTTTTTTGGGATCTGTGCCCCTGATCGCCATCCTGGGTTTGCGGGCAGTCCAGGAAACAATCAAGCAGGATGATGCTTAATTTGCTATACTAAATCCAGTTTTTATCGAGCTCATGCGAGGAGTTATGGCGCGAAAAATCCTTGGCTATATCGAGTTAGTATGGACCTGCGATAGTTGCGGTACAAAAAACCCAGGTGCTATAAAATCCTGCACCAGTTGCGGCGCACCACAACCTCTGGGAGTGCGCTTTGAGCAGGTGGACCCTAATACCTTTAATTTCATCAAAGACGAAGCATTGATCCGCATGGCACGTTCAGGACCGGATAAGCACTGCCCCTATTGCGGCACACGCAACCTGGCGGATGCTCTGACCTGCGTGCAGTGTGGTGGCGACCTGACCGTTGGGGCTACATCAAGACCTTCGGGCGACGTGATTGAGCCATATCCGTTGGAGGGCAAGCAAAGTCAGCCTCAACCAACCTCAGGGCAACAGCCGATGGCAACCCGTACTCCCATGCCGCGCAAAGTTTCAATTGTGATGATTTTGGTGCTGCTGGCGATCTGTGTGTTTGGGGTCTTCATGCTCACACAGATGCTGCGCACGGACGTGGTGAAAGCGACAGTAACTTCCACCCAATGGGAAAGGGCGGTGACGGTGGAGTCTTATCAGTTGGTGAATGCCAGTGACTGGGCGGTAAATATCCCGGCTGACGCAAGCATCTCAAGTTGTTCGCTGGAGTACCGCTACGATTCCGACGAGCCGGCAGAACATTCGGAGGAAATTTGTGGAACTCCCTACACAGTCGACACTGGCACTGGTGTGGGTGAGGTGGTGCAGGACTGCTACTACCGTGTGTACGAGGACTACTGCCGCTATGAGACGATGGGCTGGACGGTTGTGGACACATTACGGTTGACTGGAACGGATCTAAACCCGCTTTGGCCGGCAGCGAACCTGACAAGCACGGAGCGAGTCGGGGAGGCGACCGAGACCTACACCATCTGGTTCAATGCGGGAGGAATGAATTATGACCTGCGAACCACGAATTACAGCCTGTATCAACAAGCCTACCCGGGCAGCGAATGGGAGCTGGAGGTGAACCAGCTGGGCGCGGTCACTTCCGCACAACCATCGGATTAATCCTGAGATTTACCGCGAATCACATAAGTTCCCCTTTTCAGTGTCTTGACGATCTGTCACTGCATTGGATTTTCTGAAATTCCGCAATTTTTTTCTGTCATTTTGACTGCTTGCGTACAGAGTAGGAACGAAGCAATCTAAAATGTGTGCCTACAAGACGTTAGGCGGTTCACACACTTATACCCTTCTGTCATTGCGACTGCTTGCGTACAGAGTAGGAACGAAGCAATCTAAAATGTGTGCCTGCAGGACGTTCAGCGGTTCACACACTTTTAGCCTATTCCGCTTCGCGAGGAAAAACCGTGATCCTGCCACTTTAACCGGAGTTTCTCATTTTAGTGCCCTGAAAACAGCTCCCCAACGAGAGAATATTCAAAAAANNATCGAAAAATGAGAAACTCAGATTTAAGCGTTCTTGAGATTCCAACAATTTAGATTGCTTCACAAAAGAGGTTCGCAATGACAGATCCCAAGAGGTTCGCAATGACAGATCGCAAGAGGTTCGCAGTGACAGAGATAAAAAGTGTGCGCAACACCCATATGGCAGGATGTTACAAATAAAGAAACATATCTTCATTGAATCAACAGCTCTCAATCCTTGCAGTTGCCTCTTCTGTTCGTTCCATCGAGACCACATCA
>DJGU01000038.1:7246-21765 GCA_002432795.1 Anaerolineaceae bacterium UBA5838 | reverse complement strand
AACGGATACGTTGGGCAAAGCAAAAAGCCGATTGACCCACAGGAAGACGGCATGGACTTCTTTGAGAGCCTGGAAGGCATGCTGGTGCAAATCAATAACGCGAGAGCAGTCTCCACGCGCAATCGCTACAACGAGGTTGCGGTCGTGGCAGACGGCGGTCAGGATGCCGGCATATTTTCCAATGAAGGTGTTCTGGTACTGCGGGAGACAGATCCCAATCCCGAGAGAATTATGCTGGATGACGCATTTATCATGATGCCGGAAATCCATGTGGGAGCGGTTTTCAGTGAGCCGATCGTGGGCGTGGTGGATTACGATTTTGGCAATTACCGTGTCCAACCTTTAAGCAAGCCGATTTTAAGTCAAAATATGCCTTTCGAGCCAAGTGAGGCTCGAGGGGTGCAGCAAGATTGGGAACTGGCGGTCGCGACTTACAATCTGAAGAACTTCAACAGCTTGCAGGATTTGGAAGGCTCCAGGCAGATCGCCCGGGAGATCGTGGAGCTGCTGAAGGCACCAGATATCCTGGTGCTTCAGGAAATCATAGATGATGACGGAAGTCTCGATTCAGGGCAGGTCAGTGCTGTACAGAATCTTGCCAGCCTTATTGACGATATTGTGGATGCCAGTAAGGGGCAGGTAGTTTATAAATCTTTGAACATCGACCCTGCGCGTAACGCGGATGGGGGGATCCCGGGCGGGAATATCCGGACCGTTATTTTGTATCAAACCGAACGGGGTTTAAGGTTAGCTGCTGCCCCGACAGGCAATGCCGACGAAGAGGCTGGCTTACGGGACGAGAATGGGCGCGCGCTGCTCAGCCTCAACCCGGGGCGGATTTGGCCAGGGAATTCCGCATTTTTTAATAGCCGAAAACCCATCATTGCCCAGTTTGTATTTAATGGGCAGGACTTGTACGTCATCGGAAACCACTTCAATTCTAAAGGAGAAGATGGACCGCTTTTTGGAGATCAGCAGCCCCCGCAAAGACTCAGCGAACGGCAGAGGATCGCGCAGGCAAAAGCGGTCAATGGCTTTGTGCGGGACATCCTTTTCATCAATCCCAAGGCACTCATCGTTGTGCTTGGCGACCTGAACGACTTCCCCTGGAGTGAAAGCATGCAGACCCTGAAAGGCGATTTGCTTGAGAACCTGGCACTAACGCTGCCCGAAAACCAGCGTTTTAGCTATTTGTATGAGGGGAATGGTCAGACTTTAGACCAGATCCTGGCGAGCGAGGCGTTAGCACCCAGACTGGTGAGCTATGAAATGATTCACATCAATAGTCTTAAATTGCCGCGAAATGCATCGAGTGACCATGACCCTGTGGTTGCAATCTTTGATCTGAGTGCTCTGGAATGAAAAATGCGAAATCGGCAAAAATAATAATAGCAAGCATTTTAATAATAAGCTTTAATGCGTGTAGTATTAAAGCTTATTTGACGAGCTCGGAGCCTGCTCAGATGGTCGAAAGTTTAGTGGAATCGTTTGAGACGGGCAATATCCTTGAGCCTACGGAGTCGGAGACGCCCACAACTCCCGTCAGTCAGCTAATGCTCGAAGAGGTGGAGGTTGTACCGCTAAAACTTCCGGAAAGGGTCCAGGCTACAAGCTTCGAATATTCCGGGTTAGCGTGGTTTGGAGATTTTCTGGTCTTATTGCCGCAGTACCCTGAAGGCAAATATTCTTCTGGGGGTGGAAACTTGTTTGCCATCTCTAAAGAGGACATACTTCGGGCAATCGAGGATCCGGAATTTGAACTGCCGGTGCGGGATGTGCCGATATTTAATTCCAACCTGCGGAATGTGGTCAAAGGCTTTGAAGGGTTTGAATCGATCTTGTTTGTGGAGCAGGATGTTTACCTGACAGTCGAAAGCCACGGCGGCAATCCGATGATGGGGTATCTGATTAAAGGCGTTGTCAAAGGTGAGCTCGAGAGCGTTACCCTTGACCCCAACTCCTTAATCGAACTGGAGCCTTTATCCAGCGCTGAGAACGCTACTTTTGAGGCTATCACGTATTGGGACGGAAACCTCTATGTGATTTATGAACACAACGCCAAACAAAGCGACGCGCAGCCGCATGCTTATCAATTCGATTTAGACCTCCAGTTTGAAAAGGAAATCGCATTTCCGATCTTGGATTATCGCATTACAGACGCGACCATCAGTGATTTAAATGGAAAATTTTGGGTTATGAATTACTTTTTCCCTGGAGATACGCATTTGGCTGTTGAACAAGACCCTCTGATTTCGCAATATGGTCAGGGGGAGACCCATGCGAGTAATATACCCGTCGAAAGGCTGGTGCAGCTTCAGATCAAAGATGATCAGATTTTGCGGGTTGATCAAGCTCCAATTTATCTAAAATTACTTGGTTTCAACATAGCCAGAAATTGGGAAGGTGTCGTGATGCTGGATGAGTTGGGTTTTTTGCTAATTACTGACAGCTTTCCAAACTCACAGTTGGGATTCTGCTCGATCTCGAGTTAAAATTATGTTATTAATAACCAAAAATTACAATGGTGGATTTTGTTGTGCAAAAAATCAGGTAGAATGGTACAGTAGCTATGGTTCAGTAGCTATGGATGTTATGACCAACCAACATATGCTCAACTACTGAGGTGCGATGGAATCTAACAGAGAACTTATTTCAACCAAAAGCCGAAGCGCTTTTAAACAGCAAGCTTTAAAAGACCAGATAACCGGCATCCTTTTTACTTTTCCCGCTCTGCTAATTATTTTTGTATTTGGTATTTTTCCCATCGGTTACTCGATCTATATGAGCCTGTTCAACTGGCAGGTTACAAAGGGGCCGTATGTAGGTGGTCAGAACTACCTGTTGATATTTGGTTCGTGGTCGAACTTGTTGGTTCTTCTTGCGGGTTTAGGATTGTTTGTGCTTGGTTTCTTCGTGTGGAGAAAAGCATTCCAATCTTTGAATAACGGTTCGCGTCTTGCTCATATCGCCGGAGCTCTGGTGCTCATTCTGGGCGGAGTGATCTTTGTGACGGGTTGGGGACTGATGTATGAAACCGGAAATAAGGATTTCCTCAACTCCCTGATCGTGACCCTCTACTACGCACTGGGGACTGTTCCGGCTGAAATTATTCTCGGGTTGGTGCTGGCGTATATTCTCTACCAGGACATTATTGGGAAGGAAGCTTTTCGCATGATTTACTTCCTGCCTTATATCACGCCGTCAATCAGTACCGCGGTAGTTTTTCAAATTATCTTCTCCAGCAGGGAAACTTCTCTTGCCAACCAATTGATTGGCTTTTTCGGTATAGATCCGCTTAGATGGCGATTTGAACCCAAACCAGTATTAAATTTACTGGGTTTTGACGTTTCAGGTCTGGCGGGGGGGCCAAGCCTGGCGCTGCTGACAATTATCTTCTTTGGTATATGGTCCTTTGTGGGCTATAACACCGTCATATTTTTATCTGGACTGGGGAATATTCCCAAGGAAATCTACGAAGCTGCTGAAATGGACGGTGGAAGCAAATGGGACCGCTTTTGGCATATCACTATTCCTATGATTTCTCCGGTCACCTTTTACCTGACCTTGATTGGTTTTATTGGCACCTTTAAGGCCTTCAATCATATTTACGTGATGCGAACACCCAGTGCGCAGAATACGGTAGTTACAACCAGTTTGTTGGTGTTTGACCGTTTTTATAAAGCAAACCAGTACAGTGTAGCCACTGCTCAGGCTATTGTCTTGTTTGTCATCATTTTGGGTTTGACTTTGGCACAAAACAAGCTTATGGGAGAGCGGGTTTTCTATGGATAATTTAGCAGCACTTCCTACAACCAAAAAAACTAAGAAAGATATTCATGTCGGCAGAATCTTGGGTAAAGCCTTTCTTTACCTGATACTGCTTGTTGGTGCTCTTATTTTTATCTTTCCTTTTTTCTGGATGATTTCGAATTCCTTGATGACCTTGGGTGAAACCATCACCCGCCGATTTCTGCCTGATGTGCCTCAGTGGATCAACTACAAAGAGGCTTGGTTTCAAGCCAGCTTTTCAAAATACTTTTTAAACAGCGTGCTGATAACGCTTGGCACCTTAGCCGGACTCCTCTTTACATCCATTCTGGCAGGTTATGCATTTGGAAGGATAGATTTTAAGGGTAAGAACGTCATTTTTGCCCTTTTTTTGGCCACGATGATGATCCCTGAATCGGTCACATTGATACCGAACTACCTTCTCATCCGCGGCAATGTCATCCCGCTACCAGGCGGCACCTGGATCAACACCTATTGGGCGCTTACGATTCCGTTCATGGCTAACGCTTTCAGCATTTTCCTGCTGCGCCAGTTTTTTGCGCAAATCCCCAACGAACTTTGGGATGCCGCGCGCATTGATGGCTGCGACCATTTACGTTTTCTCGTGCAGGTCGTTATGCCGATCAGCAAAGCGCCGATCATGACTGTGCTTTTGTTTGGTTTTACCGGCGCTTGGAACGCGTTCCAGTGGCCTTTACTCGTGACCACCAGGGATACCTGGCGACCTCTGATGGTAGGTCTTCACGGATTTGTGCAGGAAGCTGGACCCCAAACGAATTTGTTGATGGCAGGTGCTGTAATAACGATTATTCCAATTCTGGTGGTCTATTTCCTGACACAGAAGCAGTTCACACAGGGAATTGCAACTACCGGGTTAAAGGGATAAAATATAAAGGATATTACGGGAAATAACCCGATATCAACCACACTATCTGTTCAAAATGGAGGTTTTGACAAATGAGAAGAAAATTGTTTAGTTTATTTGCAGTCGTGATGATTGCAGCCTTGGTGCTGGGTGCTTGCGCCACGCCGACCGAGGTGCCTGTAGTTGAGCCTGAAGCGCCAGTCGTTGAAGAACCCGTTGTAGAGGAACCCGTTGTAGAGGAACCTGTTGTCGAAGAACCGGCCGAAGTTGATCCCTGGGCGGATGTAGTCCCCGCCAAGGAAATTGTATGGTGGCATCAGCACACCGGTACTGAGCGTGAAGCAGCTATAGAGAAGATTATTTCTGACTTCAACGCGACAAATGAGTACGGCATCACCGTTACCGCTGAGTACGCAGGAGGTTACGGCGATATCTTCAATAAGATGCTGCCTATCCTGAACACCCCTGACGTGCCCGATGTAGTTGTTGGCTACCAGAATCAGGTCGCGACCTACCAACTGGCGGATGCCATGTTTGATATGAACGAGCTGATGGATCATCCCGTCTACGGATTGAGCAAAGAAGAGCAGGAAGATTTCTTCCCTGGTTTCTTCGCCCAGGATGTGCTCTCTCTGTTTGACAACCAGCGTCTCGGCCTGGCCCCCAACCGTTCCATGGAAGTTTTGTACTACAACATGGACTGGCTGAAGGAACTTGGTTACGATGCCCCACCCACGACCCCCGCAGAGTTTAAAGAAATGGCCTGTGCAGCCGCTGCGACGCCATTTAGCGGTGCCACAGAAGGCGCAGCTTCGCCCACCGGTTATCAGCTGAGCATCGATACTTCCCGCTTCGCCAGCTGGACCTTCGCGTTTGGCGGCGATATCTTCGATTACACCGCTAACCAGTTCACTCTGAACAGCGACGCTGCTGTGGAAGCATGGACCTTTATCCAGGGTCTCTTCGCTGATGGCTGCGCCCGCCTTGTTACCGAAGCCTACGGCGATCAAACCGATTTTGGTAATGGCACTTTGCTCTTCACCGTTGGTTCTTCCTCCGGTCTGCCTTACTATGGCAATGCTGTTGAAGCTGACGGCACCCCCTTCGAGTGGTCTGTGGCTGCAATTCCCCATACCACCCCAGATCCTGTGATGAACATCTATGGTGCCTCTGTCTCAATCCCCAAATCCACTCCGGAACGTGAACTGGCTGCCTGGGAATTCATTAAGTACTACACTAGCGCTCCAGTGAATGCCTTGTGGGCTAAAGCTTCTGGTTACTTCCCCGTGAAAGCAAGCATTGCAGATGAAGTTGCCGCAGAATTTGCTGGCAACAAAGAAGCATATGCGACCGCTATCTCCTTGCTTCCCTACGGCGTTTTCGAACCCCCAGTGCCTGGTTACGACTTCGTTCGCGATAATGTTATCGAAGTGGTTATGACCAGCATTGTTGATGACGTTACTGCGGATGTCAAGGCTCTCCTTGACGAAGCAAACATCAACGCGAATACCATCCTGGCTGAGCAGTTATCTCAGATCCAGTAAATATCTATTAAGTTCGTACAGTACCCCCTCAGGTTTTCCTGAGGGGGATTTTGTGCTATAATTCAAGTACCGGGGATGCCAGGTCTCGACGGGAGAAGCTGGTTCCGGATTGCGAGCCGAGAGGTACCGACCTCGTAAAATCAGTACAAAAAAACAAGTGCCAATCGCACAAGTTACGCAACCCTTCCTTTAGCTGCATAAGCTAATTGAATGGAAGCTGACCTCCTTAGATGAGGTCACGTCTCCTGGGACCGTTTGCCTGATCGGGACCAGCCAAGGCGTCATAAAAATCAGGCTGCCCAGGATCGCTCCGTGAGGTTCTGCTAAGAGGGCTTTCGGGTCCAAGCGGATAGTCTGGATGCAGTTCGGTCAGTTGATCTGCAAACGGACGAACCTGAACAACTGACTATGCTCGTAGAGATTCGAGAGTCTAATCTTTCGGACGCGGGTTCGATTCCCGCCATCTCCACCTAAAAGCCGTTTGGATTTTCCAAACGGTTTTGTTTTTAACATTTATAGGTCAGGTTCCGTACGGTATTTGTTTCGGATTATTCACATCCAATTTGTCGGATTGAAAAGCGCAATCCGACCTGCTGCCATGAGTTCATTGTCGTAGGGAATAGCCTGGTTGACAAGACAGTGATTGTCCACAGCTTTATTTGAGGGGATTGTTTACATATTTTATCCGTCAAACACATCCCTTTTGAGGGTTGTGTTGATTTACGTTATTAACAATGACGGGTAACCAGAGGCGGTTACCCCTACACGAACCGGTTGAAATTGAATATATTCTCACGTAGGGACAGGCCCCCGTGCCTGTCCGCAGCATTGGTCTGGTGTATACGCTGGGTTAACAAGGGTGGATAGCCATAAAAAATTGAAAATAAACACATCGGATATTCTATAAACAATCATTCATGTCTACGTGTCTCGCGTCGTTCCTCTGCGCACCTGGAACGGCGCATACCCTTTTTTGTGGGCACAGGCAGCCGTTCCCTACAAAAAGATAAGGTGGATTACGAATTTATCATCACATAGTTTCGTTGTGCAAAGAATTAGTTGCAGTTTCAGGAGGCAGCAAGCTCCCGCAATTCTTGTTCGGAGATGATTGGCACGCCGAGTTGACGCGCTTTTTCAAGCTTCGAACCCGGATCAGCTCCAAGCACCAGATAGGATGTTTTCGAGCTGACCGAGCCTGAAACCTTACCGCCATTTGCCAGGATAAACTCAGAGATTCCATCCCGGGTGAAACCTTCAAGCGTGCCAGTCACCACGAAAGTCAAACCTGCAAGCGGAAGCTTCGCCGTGTCCGTGCTGGTGCTTTCAACCGGCCAAAGCCCGATCTCTTTCAATTGCCGTAGAACCTGCTGGTTAGTCTCGAGTTTGAACCATTCAAAGATGGACTCAGCCAGGTTGGGTCCTATGCCTTCCAATTGCTGCAATTCATCGAAACCTGCCTGCGAAATCTTGTCGAGGTCGCCATATTTTTGGGCTAATTTACGGGCGGCGACTTCGCCAATACCCTTGATACCCAAACCGATGATCAAGCGCTGCAGTGACTGCGATTTGGATGCCTGGATGGCTGCCAGGAGATTTTCGGCTTTCTTGTCACCGAATTTGTCGAGCGTGAGGAGTTGATCTTTGGTTAGTTGGTAAAGATCCGGTAAGTTTTTTACCAGACCGCTTTCAACTAATTGAGCGACAATCTGCTCGCCAAGCCCTCTGATGTCCATGGCTGAGCGGGAAGCAAAGTTTTCGATATGCCGGGTTAATTGGGCGGGGCAGGCTGCGTTGACGCAATACCAGGCGACTTCCCCAGGAGCCTGCTCAACCTCGGACCCGCACGAGGGGCAGTTGGTTGGGGGCACATAGACCTTTTGGCTGCCGTCGCGCTTTTCCTTGAGAGCTGCTACGATGTAGGGAATGACCTCACCCGCTCTTTTTAGCAAGACACGGTCGCCAATGCGCAAATCTTTCTCCGCAATGAAATCAAAATTGTGGAGTGTGGCTTGTTTCACGACTACTCCGCCAATGTTGACGGGTTCCAGCAGCGCCAGGGGAGTGAGAACGCCTGTTCGGCCAACATTGACCTGGATATCGAGCAGAGTGGTCTCCACTTCCTCGCCTGGGTACTTATAGGCAAGGGAGCCGCGGGGATCTTTGCCGACGTAGCCGAGATCATTGGAAAGTTTGAGGTCGTTAATCTTGATCACAATTCCATCCGCGTCATAAGGCCAGTTATGCCGGTTGAGGCCTTCCGTTTCGCAAATCCGCACAACTTCATTGATGTTTTTGGCATGCCACCTGAGGGGATTGACCGGAAGACCAAAACTGGCGATGTAGTCCAGGATGCCCGACTGGGTTTGGGGAAGTGGATCAGAGGATTCGAGCACCTGGTAAAGGAAGAATTTAAGCGGGCGGGAGGCTGTGACTGCGGGATCCAACTGGCGCAGAGAGCCAGCGGCTGTGTTGCGGGGGTTGAGATAGGTTTTCTCTCCTTTTTCTTCGAGTTTTGCATTTAGTGCCTCGAAATCCGCCTTGCTGATAAACACCTCTCCACGAAATACAATATTCTGGGGTGCAGGGTTGGTGGAGCTCAAGACCGGGATGCGCAAGGGCAGGCTGGGGATGGTGCGCAGGTTGGCGGTGATATCTTCGCCAATAATCCCATCTCCGCGGGTGGCACCGAGCGAAAAGACCCCATTGGTGTAATGCAAAACGACCGTCAAGCCATCCAACTTAGGCTCCAGCAGGAAATCTGTTTGGGCAACGCGTGGGTCAAGACGGAGAATGCGCTCATACCAGGCCAGCGCGTCCTGGCTGCCAAATCCGTTGGCAAGGCTCAGGATCGGGGCAGGATGAGTGACTTTTTGGAATTTCTCCGAGATCTGACTGCCGATTTTCTGGGTTGGAGAATCGGGAGTGATGAGTTCGGGATGCTCAGCTTCAATCGCTTTGAGGCGGTTGAAAAGCTGATCATATTCAAAATCGGAAATCTCAGGCTGGTCGAGCGTGTTGTACAGGTAATTGTGATAGTTTATTTTTTGCCGCAGTTCGGCAAGTTCCTGGAGTAGTTTTTCGTCGCTCATAGTAGGCTCCTTGTGTGCGTGGACCTGATGAGTTAAACAATAATGTTTCCGGTGGGACTCGAACCCACATGACTGGCTTCGGAGGCCAGTGCCTTATCCATTAGGCCACGGAAACAGGATTTCACATTATACCATCGCATCTTCAAAACTATGGCAGTAAGTTTCATTGTAATGCTTCAATCATCTCCTCAAAACGGTCGCTGAGATCAGGGCGGGTGAATCTTGGGAAATTATTGCCGTCGTCCGGGTAACGCGGCAGGATGTGGAAATGAAGGTGAAAAACGCTCTGGGACGCGAGACGCCCCGAATTATTAAAGACATGCAGGTTTTCAAGCCCGAGTTTGTCTTTGTAAAGCATGGCTACCTGGCGAACAGTCTCCATCGTCTCTGCGAGAACTGCCTGGGGGACAGTGAACATGTCGGAATAATGGGCTTTTGGGATAATCAGGGTATGATAAACCCCGACTGGATGGGCGTCCAGGAATGCCAGCGTGGTATCCGTTTCGAGGACCTTCCAGGCATGCGTATGACCAGCCACGATTGAGCAAAAAATGCAATTATCTTCCACTACTCCTCCTCCTCAAAAATCAGTTTGGTTCTGGTGACCAGGCAATCCGCCGGATCAATCCCAAGAAGAACCAGAAACTCATCCGGACGACCATTCTCAAGCGGGCTTGACTTCATGGAGATCTTCAGAATAGTTATTGGAGACACGCTCAGAAGCTGCCAGTCGAGGATCAGATTTTTCAGGTCCACCGTTTTCTTGCGCCGTTGTACTGGCAAAGTGTCTTGAGCCAGAAGCGTGCCGATCCGATCTTTCAGGATTTGCAGGTCGATATCAGCAGGAAGTAAAATTTCGTACTCACTGGAGAGCAAAGAGGCCTGAAGCGAGGGCTGTTTGTTATCGATCACTTGCAGATCTTTAAGGATAAGCTCTGCAGGCAGTGAGGTGCGTAATCGGCTGCTGATTTCATTCAGCGGAATCACTTGATCCAGCCAGAAATCCATTTGTTCGGCTTGACCGACGAATCCAAGCGGGAGGGCTGAAGCAAGGTTGATCCGCATGTGCGGGCTGAAACCCTGGGTGTAGCGCAGGGGGAGATTTGTGCGGCGAAGGGCGCGCTCGAAGAGACGCTGAAGGTCAAGATGACCGATAAAGCGCAGGTTTCCGAGCTTGGCGTAGGTCATGCGGATGCGAATTGACTCATTGCTCATGGGCACCCCCAATAGACCAGCGGAGAAACCGGGCGTTTGTCAGCAAAAGCATCAAGTATGCCGCAGGCGTAGCATTGCTCGCGGCAATCCCTGCGGGTTTTGCCGAGTTTACTCCATTCAAGGTCGCGGCGGAGAAAAGCTTTTGTTACACCGGTGTGGATGTGATCCCAGGGAAGGATCTCCTCCAGACCGCGTTCTCGGTAGGCGTAGAAGTCCGAATCCACGCCGATGGCGGTGAAAGCCTGCCGCCAAAGAGGCATATTATCGTTTTCACCCCATGCGTCAAACTTTGCGCCGAGCTGCCACGCGCGCTGGATGACCTGCCCAAGGCGTCTGTCCCCGCGGGATAGCCAGGCTTCAAGCAGGGTGTTATCTGGAATGTTATAAGAAAGCTTGATACCAGTGCGGTGAAGACCTGTTTTCAACAAATCCAGCTTAGCCTGCAATTCGTCGTTGGAATTGAGTGGATACCACTGAAAAGGCGTGTGAGGTTTTGGAATGAAATTTCCAACTGAAAGGTGAATCCTGACCCTGTTGCCGCGGATCTGGCGGCCGATTGCCTGCACGCGTTTGCCAGCGTCGAGGATCGCCTGAACGTCTTCCATGGTTTCGCCCGGCAGCCCGATCATGTAATAAAGTTTTAGCGATAGCCAGCCGTGTTCAAAGATTGTGCGGACCGTTTCTTCGAAAACCGCGTCATCAAGAGGTTTGTTAATGATCGCCTGCATGCGGGGGGAGGCTGCTTCAGGCGCAAGCGTAAAACCGCCGCCAGGGCGGATATCACGCAGTTCGTCCATCAGCGCGACAGAAAACGAGGCGATGCGCAGGGAGGGTAAACTGACCGAAATCTTGCGATCGTGGAATTTCTCATAAACTGATTTGGTTAATTCAAGGATTTGGGTGTGATCCGAAGAGGAAAGCGAGAGCAATCCAATTTCTTCATAACCGGTGGCGGCGAGGCCATCTTCGATGATTTGCAAGATTTCGGAAACGGGTCTCTCGCGCACAGGGCGGCTGACAATGCCAGCGTGGCAAAAACGACAGCCGCGGGTGCAGCCGCGCATGATCTCGATTGAAAGACGGTCGTGAACGGTTTCGATGTTTGGGACGATCAGTCGGGTTGGGTGAGTCGGAAGCTCTGAAACAATGCGTTTGGTTACAAAGGCTGGAACGGAGGCGTTTGAAGGCGTTACCTCTGTAATAGTGTCGTCTTGCGCGTAGCTAACATCATAAAGTGAGGGAACATAGACACCAGGAATTGTTGACAAACTTTGGAGGAGTGCTTTGCGGTCTGCTCCGGATTGTTTGAGTGCTTCAAAAGCATGAATAAATTCCAGGGTCACTTCTTCGCCTTCACCAATCACAAAGGCATCAATGAAATCTGCCATTGGTTCAGGATTGAAGCATGCCTGACCGCCGGCAATGATCAGGGGATGCTCACTGCCGCGTTCGGAAGCCAACAGGGGGATCCCAGCCAGGTCAAGCACATTGAGGGCATTGGTGTAGAGGGATTCGTAGGGAAGGCTTAAGCCGATGATATCGAACTGTGCCAGCGGATGCTTTGATTCAAGGGAGAACAGAGGGATATTGTTCTCGCGAAGCTGCGCTTCAAGGTCATGCCAGGGAGCAAAGGCACGTTCAGCCAGGATGTCTGGCGGCTGGTTGAGGATGTCGTAAAGAATCGCCAAACCCAGGTTTGGCTGCCCAATGTCATAGATGTCCGGAAAAACCAGGCAGACGTGCGTGCGAACAAGGTCCCAGTCTTTCAGAATTTGATTGTGTTCACCGCCGACATAGCGCCCTGGTTTCTCGACATGGTACAGTATTTTTTCAAGTTGATGTAAGTTTATTGTCTGCAATATGACCTGCTATATGTAGAATTCATGTTTGACTTCCGTAAGGGTGATATCACGGAAATCACTTTCAATCAAAGTAATCAGCTGTGCAAGATCGCGATCCAATTGGGCGCGGTTTTGCCCGAGTTTTGCGACCTGAAGCTCAGCCGTTTGCCAGCTATCCTGATGGGCAGCTTCAATAACCGATAGATTGTACCTTTTCAGACGAGAAAGTAAAGGCGAAAGGGCGGCACGCTTTTGTTTCAGGCTCTGACAGCCTGGTAAAAACAGTGAGAAGGTAGCAATGAACCAGGGCACAATTTAACCTTGAGCAGCTACCGGGTTGACGAGCGTACCAATCCCGTCGATATGCACACTGACCACATCTCCTGCCTGGAGCTGTCCAACCCCAGCGGGTGTGCCGGTGAGTATCAGGTCGCCAGGATTAAGGGTCATGATGGAGCTGATGTATAACATCAACTGCTGAACGCTGAAAATCATTTCACGGGTAGAGCTCATCTGGCGCAAAGTATTGTTGACGTGGCAGTTTATGAGGGCATCTGTCGGGTCAAACTCTGTCTCAATCCAGGGTCCAACCGGGCAAAAGGTGTCAAAGCCTTTGGCGCGGCTCCACTGTCCGTCTGTTTTCTGGAGGTCGCGGGCAGTCACATCGTTGGCGATGGTGTAGCCAAAGACCGCGTCGAGAGCGTTTTCCATGGTCAGCCAGCGGGAAGTCTTTCCTACCACAATAGCCAGCTCCGCTTCATGCTCAACGCGTTTGCTCTGAGGTGGGAGAATGATGCTCTCACCATTGGTTATTAGTGATGAGGGCGGTTTCAGGAAAATGAGCGGGTAGCTTGGAATGTCATTATTCATCTCTGCGGCATGCGCGCGGTAGTTCCTGCCGACAGCGATGATCTTAGAGGGCAGGCAAGGCAGCAATAGTTGTACTTCGGAGAGTTCGTAGCTTTCTTCGAAGCGGCGAAACTCACCAAAGGGGTCTCCCTGGATCACGCCAACTCTGCCGTCGCAGATCCAACCAAATTGAGGAGGTGTATTTTGTGTTTTGAATCGTATGATTCTCATTTTTCGTTTATAATATGCTTTCGCGGGCGGATAGCTCAGTTGGTCAGAGCGCATCTTTTACACAGATGAGGTCGCAGGTTCGAGCCCTGTTCTGCCCATTTTTTATTTTATTATAAGCCAATGAGGTGAGTTATTACCCGGCTTGGTCTATGTCAGTTTTTCCCTGCAATTCTGAAAGTCCAATCTCGAACCAATCATGGAAGGATCCTTCATCCCCTTGCAGGCCGCTGCGGGCGCAGTAACTTTGATATTCACAATAAGCGCATTTTTTTAGATTAGTTGTGCGCTCGAATTGCTCAACTCTAAGGGAACGAATACGGGTAATCAGATCCGTGATGGTTTCCTCGTACTTTTGTAATTGGGCATCCCCTATTTCGAAAATGATGGGCTGATCAGGGAAACCTGCTTCCCAATAGTGCATGGTAATGGGTCGGGGTGCCTGAGGAAGCGAGCGTGCCGCAACCAACGCGTAGACCATGGTCTGGATCCGTTCCTGCAAAAATTGGCGTTTTGGCATTGTTCGGGAGCTTTTCCAGTCACAGATCTGAAGGGTATTGCTGTCAAAGCTGAGCAGGTCGAATTTTGCCAGGAGAAGGCTGTCATTCAGCGTGATTTGGAGGCTGTGCTCGGGAAACTGATTGTCTGTAATTCTTGCGTACTTACTGGCGAGGAAATTGTCAAACCAGCCAGAGACTCTGGCATCAGGAAAATTTTGCGCGCAAGAAACAAGTACATCAGGATCAATCCCAAGAAAATATTGGTGAATTAACGAATGCAGCGTTGAACCTGCAAGCAGGTCCTGTTCAAAGCTGCTGCTTCTGGCTGCGAGCGGTGCAGGCCAGGGAAGCTTCCTGATATAGCGCAAAAGGAAGCTGAAACGGCAATTCTGAAAAGCCTGGAGATTACTTTGATGGAAAATGAAACCCACGGGGATGAGGTCAGTCATTTTCTTCCTCTCGCAAAAGTGCTTTGTAGGCGACTGCTGGAGTGAGGTTTATTCCTGTGTTGTAACTGATAGTTAAAGAAGATTTCGCGCGGGTAATGCCCACGTAAAGCAGGCGCAGACGGTCGCGGATCAGTTCATTGCGGGCATCAA
>DJGU01000038.1:0-7234 GCA_002432795.1 Anaerolineaceae bacterium UBA5838 | reverse complement strand
TCGGCTAAAATTTCTGCCTGCAGGTTACGCCGGTCGAGAATATACCATTTTTCACTGATGTAGGAATCTTTCTCTGCCCCAGAGGGGTAATCATAATTGTTTACTGAAGTCAGGAAGACCTTGTCCCATTCAAGCCCCTTGGCTTTGTGGCATGTACACAAGACAACTTTTCCTTTATAGAGTTCCGGGTTAAAGGAATCCTGGTTTTCACTGACGCTGAAGAAACTGCGCTCGTTCTTGGCAATTTCTGTAAGAGCAGTAATTAATTCCGGGGGAGTCCACTCGGGGTGGTTGTCCATCTGGGTCTTGATGAAGGAGGAGGCTTTGTGGACTGTGGCCAGTTCAAAAGGCTCCATGGTAAGGTCCTGAGAGATGACAAGCATTAGCTGGTCAAAGGGAAGGTAAGCGGCTTGATGCCAGCGCAGGACTGACGCGCGGAAATCCGCCAGCATGCTGGCTGTGTCGGGATTGCTGTAGGAGAGATCTTCAAGCGGATCGATCCCAACAGGATAGAAAAAGTCTTCAAGCAGCTCCACGCTCTTGAACCAATTGCTGGCGTTGGAAAGTGCCTGCGAAAGCGCGTCATCGCTGCGAAAATGGCGGTAGAAGACTTGCAAGGCTTTTTCTGCCATCTTTTGGTCGAGCGGATAAAAGACAAGTTTCAGAAGGTTGAGTACGGTGCCGATCGTTTCGCGGGTCTCACGCGGAACTTTCATCAGTATATCTACATAGTCAATTTTGTTATCTCTTAAGGCGCCGGCAATCTTGTTGATTCGAGCGTTCACCAATGCAAGTACGGCGACGGTATCCTCGGGATGACCTGCCAGCCAGGTTTTTACCTGGCGGACGATGAAGTTGAGCTCTTCATCCGACGAGAAGGAAGTTGTCATCAACTGGACGGAATTGGAGTCACAGGGCGGGTTTTGCTGCGGGTCGCCAGGTTTGGTCGGAATGATAAAGGGCTTGGTCAGTGCGTCGCGCACTGCTTCGTTTGGGTGGTTGGTTTGAACCCAGGCATTCAACTGGTTGGCAAGATCGATAATCTTCTGGCAGGACCGCCCTGATTCAGGTAAATCAACGGATGTCACATCTGACCGGGCAATAAAATCCTTAAGTAATTGCGGATCGGCGGTGGTAAAACTCTGGTAAATTGCCTGGTTGGTATCCCCAACGCGCACCCAGTTGCCATTTTGTTCCGCCAGGATTTGTAGAATTGCCTGCTGTTGTTTGCTGGAGTCCTGGGCTTCGTCTTCGAGAATATAAGGCCAGCGATGCGCAAGCTGACGCACCAGGTCGGGGTCAGAGTTAAGGCATTTCCAGGCGAGATAAATGAGATCATTGAAATCAACAGCACCAAGCAGCTTGAGACGTTCCTGGTAGGCCTTATAAATATCAAGACAAATTTGAAACAGAGGCGTGACCGGTCGGGATTTTTGAAGGTTAATCAGATCGGCGGGCATTTGCCCGGCGTTTTTGGCTGAGCTGATGAAACTGTTGGCGAGGTCTTTGAGCAGGGCAGGCATGCCGTTTTTTGCATCCCGCAAGATCTCGCTTGCTTTCTTGTCGGCAAGATCAGATTTCAACAAATGGCGGAAGAATTCCTCACGATTTCTTAATTGTTCGAAGAATAGTTCTTCAAGAATCTCGTTCGCGTTTTCTTCATCAAGGATGCGAAAATCGTTGCCAAGCCCGGCAAGTTCGGGGCGCTCGCGGATAATATCGCCCGCAAGTCCGTGAAGCGTCCGCACACGGTAACCATATCCCTCCAACAGCCCAAATCTGCGCACAAGCGCACCAATCTGGTTGGTGAAGTTGTCCACTGCGGAGTTGGCGAAAGTGACCACTAAAATTTCCTGCTCAGGCTCGAGCTCAACGGTGAGCAAGAGTTTTGCTGCCAGCTGGGAAAGAGTCCAGGTCTTTCCGCTACCGGGGACAGCCGATATGCCCATCCAACCGGAGCGATAACGCAATACTTCAGCCTGGGATTGGCGCAAGGCAGGCTCAGTCATTCTGTTCCTCCCTTAAGGCTGAGCGGAAGAGATTCTGTGCCCAGGTCAGAAGCATGCCTCTTTCTTCAATTCCTGCTTCACCATAATCTGACGTGCACAGGTGCACCTGGCCACTGCAGCGGCGCAGCAAACCCACTAAGGTACGATCCAGGTTGAAACGGCCTAATGCCAGTTCGTCGTCAGTCGTCCACTTTTTTCCTGCCTGCCACTGCCGGTTGAGCACGTAGGGATGGGTGAGAGGCTGTTCGAGCCGCTCATACCAACCCTTGCTGCCTAAATTTAGCCAAAACTGATGGCTGACAGACCGGTTTTGCATCAAAAACGTCATCACCGGAACTATCAGTACGCCTGGCTCTGCAACGATTTCTTCGTCGGGCAGGTAAAGCGCTGAAAGCAAACCTTGGCTGAGGGTTTTATAGTATTCTCTGCCGAGGTAAGAGGCATCAGCGTTCTGGTCAGCCGCTAGCGGTCGCTTGAATTTTTGATAGCTTTGGATCAGACGGGCTATGTGTTCGCCCGCTTCCTGGTTCTCTGCAAAACCATATCCTGGCTCGGTGAGCAGCTCTGAGAAGAGACGACTGATGAAATAGTCCAGCGGTTCATCATGATCCGCCGCGCCGAGCCAAAGACGCAGATTTTCTACCTGCATCAATACATCCCTCGGGATGCGTTTAGCCAGCTCCTCAGGAAGGGTTTCGACTGCCGGAAGGGCAATCACGGTTTTGTTTGGTGAGATTTGGTCAAGGATCAGGCGGGCTCGCAGAGGGTCAAGCCTGGATATGGCTGTTGAAAGCGCGGATTGGGTCTGGTAAAGGTCGGGCAGTTGCTGCCAGTCTGGATGGGCAAGGGATGCCAGGGTGAGCACTGTCTGGATGTGCGGGTTGGATTTCAGGGCAAGAGAAGGGCGCAAACTTTGTGTTGGGATGCCGGCTGTTGAAAGACGGCGCGAAAGCTCGAAGACGAGCGGATCGCTCAGAAAAGGTGAAAGGACCGCGATTTCTTGTGCCGGCGTGCCGTTGTGGATCAAACCGACAATGTCCTGGCTGATTGACTGCAGCAGTTCCGGAAAGAAGCGGGGTTGCTTGCTCGTGATAATCAGGGCCTGAGAAATTGTGGCAAGAGGAAGCTTTTGGGCTTGGGAGGATTGCATGGTGCCCAGGAGGGCTTCGATGGCAGCGGGAACAACGTAATTTTGTTCAAATTGGAGCCGTGTCTTGAAATGCGAAGCAAGTTTTGCGGCTGATGTTGGGTCGGCTCCCAGGAAGCTGCGCAAGCCGCCGCCTTCATCCAGGATAATCAAAGCAGATTGCAGGTTTTTTTGCCAGGAGGCGACGACGTCATGGACGTAAGGTGGATCCTCTTCGGCATTGTCATAGATCAGGTGCTGGTATTGGTTTTGGAAATACTTCTGAAAAGTAGCGTTTGGCCAGATGATCTCCCGGAAAAGTTCAACTTGCAGCGAAAAATCCAGCAGGTTATGCTCCAGGCAGAACTGGCGGAATGCGTTCACCGCAAGCTGGACATCATCGTACACAACCAGCTGAGACTGGTCGCCCGTCCAGGCGGACTTGAGCCTGTGGGCAAGCTCTGTATGCGCGAAGCCGACAATGGCAGACTTGTTGAGGTTGTCCAGGAGCTGACTGAAAAGGCGGTTTCGCGTCAGGGTAATCGTCGCGAAATGCCCCCGGTCAATCAGGGGATCAACAATTTGCGCCATGTAATACTGCGCTGTTTCCAGAGTCAGGAAGCGCGGTGGTTCAAAAGGATGCCTGAAAACCTGTCGGTTCGCAATTAGCGGCCAAAAAAGAGCGATCATCCGGCGGACGATACTGCTCATGGTTTGGATGCTCACCTGCTGTGATGAAGGCAAATTGTGAGTCCGCAGGTAGGCTTGATAAGGCTCAGCCAAACTTCGTTGGGGGACGAGAACCAGCGTGGTTGATCTGGACTCAGAGCTGAGAATCTGCCGCAGTCGCAGCAAGGCTGCACTGGTTTTTCCGGAGGAGGCTGGTCCACTGATAAATAAATGCGGATTTCCAACAAAATCAGCAGTTTTTTCCTGCAAATTATCAGGCGTAATTGAAAGAAATTCTTTCATATGGCAATTATTATAATTCAGGCGCGGATACCACGTCCGCAGATCAGATTCTCCTCGCGGGAGTTGGTATAATCCTTCTGACAACTACTCAGGAGAGAACCATGCCATCATCACTCACCCCATTTTTTGATGCCAAAGGTGTCGCCATTTTAGGCGCATCGACTAACCCTAAGAAACTAAGCTACGGTATTTTGGAAAATCTTGTGAGCCATGGCTACAAGGGCGAAGTTTATCCAGTCAACCCAAACGCGACAGAGATCCTGGGCAAAAAAGCTTACGCCTCAATCGCGGATGTGCCAGATCCGGTTGAGTTGGCGGTGGTAGTACTGCCAGTGACTGTGATCATGGAAACCATGAGGCAGATTGGAGAGCGGGGGATTAAAGCGGTTGTCATCATCACGGGCGGTTTCAGGGAACTTGGTGAGGAAGGCGCGAAAGTTGAGTTGGCCGTGAAAGAGTTGGCTCGTTCCTATGGGATGCGCGTGGTCGGACCTAATTGCGTGGGAACGATAGATGTTCGCACAGGCCTGGATTCTACTTTTATCAAAGGGCTACCTCAAGCCGGACCGATCGCTTTTATCTCCCAGTCTGGGGCAATTTGTGGTGGGGTGATTGATTTGATCATCAACTCGAAGATCGGCTTTTCGCACTTTGCCAGCCTGGGCAACGAGATGGACGTCACCGAAGCCGATATGCTCGAATATTTTGCTGAGGATGAGCACGCAAAAGTGATCGCGATGTATGTGGAAGGGATCCAGGATGGACCGCGCTTTATGGAAGTGGCCAGACGTGTGGCTCGCAAGAAACCGATCGTATTCCTCAAAGCCGGGAAAAACGACGCCGGCGCGCAGGCAGTCAGCTCGCACACAGGCTCGCTGGCGGGTTCTTATGCAGCCTACCAGGCAGCACTCGAGCAAGCCGGAGTGATAGAAGTCGAGACCATCAGCCAGCTCTTCAATGTGGCATGGGCTTTGGGGACCCAACCACTGCCGTTCGGTAAGCGCGTCGCAATTACGACCAATGCCGGCGGCGCTGCGGCACTGGCGGCTGACAGCCTGGCTTTTAATGGCTTTGAACTGGCAAAAATCGCGCCGGAAATCCAGGCAAAGTTAAGGACCAAACTGAACCCAAGCGCCCAGGTCTCCAACCCGGTGGATATGCTGGGTTCGGTCAGCCCCGAAGATTACATTTGGAGCCTGGGCAATCTGGATGCGGATGAAGGCGTGGATGTGCTGCTGCCTATCCTGGTGCCGCAATCTCTGGTGGATACCCTGGGTGTGGCAAAAGCCTGGGTGGAGGTTGGAAAGAAGACCAACAAAACCTTGCTGACCTGCCTGATGGGTGAACGCAGCACACTTGAATCCGAACAGTATTTGAATATGGCGGGAGTGCCGGTTTATGCCTATCCGGATGAGACCGGGCGGGTTTTGAAGGGGATGGAGCAGTATAAGCAAATTCTAAAGAGAGAGAAGTTTGCCTCTGTTGTGGTTGACAATGTTGACCGCAACAAAATGGCTTCAGCGCTGGCCATAGTGAAAGATGCGCAGGCAGTTGGGGAGTACGAAACCAGGATCATGCTGGAGGCATATGGAATCCAAAATGTTCCAGGTGATCTGGCAAGTGATGTCGAAGAAGCCGTCAAAGTAGCCGAGAAGGCTGGTTATCCGGTTGTGATGAAGATTGTGTCCGAGGATATCCTGCACAAATCAGATTCAGGCGGAATTGCACTAGACATTGAGAATTCAGAACAGCTGCGCGTAGAATATTCATTGATGATGTCCCGGATTTCCAAAAATAAGCCGCAGGCACATATCCGGGGGGTGATGGTCGAAAAAATGGCGCCAAAGGGGTTGGAAGTGATTGTGGGGATGCGGTGCGATCCGACGTTTGGTCCCCTGATGATGTTTGGCTTGGGCGGTACGATGGTGGAACTGCTCAAGGATATCAGTTTCAAAGTAGCGCCGTTGACTGATGAAGATATCGAAGAAATGATCGACAGAACCCTGGCAGGTAAGCTCCTCATTGGCTACCGCGGATCAGCAAAGGCTGATATTCAGGCAGTGAAGGATGTTATCGCGCGCCTTAGTCAATTGAGCCTCGAAAACCCTGAAATTGCTGAGATTGAAATCAACCCGCTGATTGTTTACCCGGAAGGTCAGGGGGCGATCTCGCTCGACAGCCGTGCGATCTTGGGTATATAAGAAGGAATATTTGCCGTTAATTGATGCGCCTTACCACACAAGCTTTACAAGAATAGACTGGAGTAAATATGATTCAAGATAGTGAGTTCACAGGAAAAGTTGTTTTGGTCACCGGTGCCAGTCAAGGCATTGGTTTGGAGATTTGCAAGCAATTTACGGATTTGGGTGCTACTGTGATCATGGTGGCCAGAAATCTTGAGAAGCTTGAAGCAGCCAGAGACTCGATCCCTAACAATTCTGATGTGCATTTATTCCATTGTGATTTGTCGGTTGAATCTGAAATTGTCGATTTATTCTCGAAGGTCAGGGAAAGATTCCAACAAATCGATGTGCTGGTCAATAACTTGGGGGCGTATTCAGAAAAGGTTGATTGGAACAAAATTGATCACGACCTTTGGATCAAGACATTTGAGACGAACACCCTGAGTGCCTATTCTTGCATGGTAAAAGCGGCTGAGATTATGATCGAAAAAGGCATCAAAGGCGCGATAGTTAACCTTGGATCGTCCAGCGCCCTGCAGCTAAAGCAGGGCAGAATGCATTACTCTGTTTCCAAAGCTTCGGTTCACACCCTCACAAAGGTTGCCGCCCTGGACCTGGCGAAATACCAAATCCGCGTGAATGTGGTGTCGCCTGGCCCTACTGCCACTGAGATTGTTCAAAGCAGAATGGGAGATCCTGTTCAGGTGCTGCAAGAAGCAGAGAGACTCAAGAAAATTCCGCTTGGAAGATACGCATACACCAGTGACATAGCAAATGCGGTTGTGTTTCTGAGTTCTTCGAAGGCTGAGTTTATTACTGGTGCCATCCTGCCTGTAGATGGCGGATACACCATAGGCGAAACATCGTAAGTATGTGTTGAAAAACAAGTTCAAAATTGACGTTTTAGGCAAAATATGATTCAATCCCAACCCTGAGAGGCAGCG
>DJGU01000061.1:4412-7455 GCA_002432795.1 Anaerolineaceae bacterium UBA5838 | reverse complement strand
GTCGTTAGGACCGAAGTTGTGGACGGGCAAACGCTTGAATATTGGCGTAAATTAAGCGTTTATGCCACCTCCTACCATCCTTCCGAGTTTAGTTACGGTGCACTGACGCGCTCTGGCTTGCCTCTGACCAAGGGAATTGTCGCAGTCGCTGCTTCCTGGTACAACGCGCTCGAGATGCAGCCGGTGTATGTGCCCGGTTATGGGCACGGCATCATCGCCGATTCCGGCTACGGAATTCCGGGAAGATACTGGATTGACCTCGGATATGACGACGAAAACTACATTTCCTGGCACGATTGGACCGTCATTTACTTCCTGACTCCCGTGCCGGCATATGTTCAAGCGATACTGCCATGAGTCTTGATTTTCTGAACATCCAACCCCTGCTGAAACGCTACCACATCCATCCCAAAAAATCTCTCGGGCAAAATTTTCTGGTGGAATCAGGCGGTTTGATGAAAGTGATCAATGCCGCAGAGCTTTCCGGCAGCGAAGAAGTGCTTGAGATCGGTGCGGGCTTGGGCAGCCTGACCTATCTGTTGGCACAGACCTCCGCGCGTGTAAGCGCGGTTGAAATCGACACGCACATGCTCGAGCCGCTCGCGGAAGCATTGAAGCCTTTTTCCAACGTTCAAATCGTTCCTGGAGATATTCTGGAGCTTAACCCGGCGGAGCTCGTGAACAGAGAAAATTACGTGGTCGTGGCTAATATCCCCTACTACATCACCTCCGCCATTATCCGCCACTTGCTCGAAGCTAATCTCAAGCCTTCACGCGTGATCCTGACGATTCAAAAAGAGGTCGCTCAGCGCATCCTGGCGCGCGACGGTAAAATGAGCCTGCTTTCGCTTTCAGTCTTCGTATTTGGTGAGCCGGAAATTGCTGACACCATCCCCGCAGGCAGTTTCTTCCCCGCGCCGGATGTGGACTCCGCGGTGCTACGCATTCGCCTGTATCCCGAGCCGCTCATACCCCCATCGCAGCTGGATCAGTTTTTCAAGCTGGCGCATGCCGGTTTTGGACAGAAACGCAAAACCTTAAGGAATTCGCTTTCGGCTGGCTTGAACCTGCCTTCCAGTGAAATTGAAGCCAGGCTGCTCGAGGCAAACATTGAGCCATCCCGCCGTGCCGAAACCCTCAACATCGCCGAGTGGGCGAGGCTGATCGATAGTTTCAATTAATCCGATTACTTCCAGATCAAAGACCGTGGGTAGCTAATTCAAACTGAATGAAGGCCTACTTGTTGGTCTTTTTCGATTTCCCGTGAGATTTGATCATCAGCACGGTGCCAATCACGCCAGCCAGACCCGCCAGCAGCACCAGCGGTCTTTCAATCGCCCACAACAATCCTCTTAAGCCGCTTCTGCCAGCCGAAACGAGGGCAGTCCTGGGTAATTCGACCTCAGCCTGCCAATCAAAAGTAACCAGCCTCGGCAAAAATCCCTGCCTCACACAGCCCTCAAGGCTGAAAACATAAATCGGCTTACCGCTGCGGCGTGCCAGGCGCAGATCGGTCGCAAACTCATCCCAACTCAAATAAGGCACATTCTCAAGCGCGCCTGCCTGGATGCCGCCACCGGTATTGCCAATCCCAATCGCCTGGGCTTTTTGGGCGTAGCTCCACAAAACAGAGTGACCGTGCGGTCTGAAAAAGCTCGAATACAACATCAACACTTCCCTGTCCACCGCAATTTCCACCAGTCCCGCCACGCGCTGCAAAACAGTGGAACCAGCCTCACGATCATCCACGATCAAGGGGAAATGATAGCTCTCAACCAAATATCCATCCGCATGGATCTGCGCCACCAAAGCTTCGTAAGCTTTTTTCGCGTTATGGTAGGCTTTGGTGTCTCTCAGGCGTTTGAGCGCTTTTTGGATCACAGCACCGCGCTCATCAGTGAAACGCTTCAGTTCATTAATGTCCGACTCGATGTCCAGCCCGATTGCCGCCCACTCAAGCTGGTTTTCCTCACTCCAAACCTTGAATGCCTGGTAGCGCGATGCTGCCTCGGCATGATTGCCGAGGTTAAACCAGTAACCCTGTTCCTCGGGCAGCAGCAGCCAGGCTGTTACCGGAATGCCCAAACGGTTGAGTTTCTTTACAACATTGGCTCTTTCAGAGGACAAATCCAGGATGCCCAGCGAGATGCCGGCATGCAGCGTCTTCAGGTCGTCAAAAACGAAGCGGTCTTCGAAGAGTTTCTTCAATTCTTGAGCAGGCAATTCACAAAAGAAAGTTATTTCTGTTTTCATAAGATGATTAGTTTACTCGTCAAACAGGTTTTTGAATACTTCTCGGTACTTCTCATCATCAGAAGTAAGAATTGGTTTTTTGGCTGGGGTGCCAACTGCCCGGGGGAATTCCTTCGGGGTATGGCGCAGCTTTTCTATAATGATCAAATTGCCTTCCCCTTCGATTCCATCGAAATTTAGCCGCAGCAGCTCAGTTATTTCTCCGCCGCATAAGTCTATAATCTTTCCCGCTTCCAGTATCTCAAGCGGACCACGAGTGCCTTTTTGCATCAAACATCTTCCGCCGACTTTAACCAAAGGCAGAAGATACTCCGCCAAAGTTGGCGCTGGAGCGACTGCGCGCGCGATTGCGATGTCATAAGCCTCGTGGTGTGCAGGCATGCGAGCAACCTCCTCAGCGCGTTTTGAAAGCACTGTAACGTCCGTCAAACCCAGCTTTTCAACGATGTGACGGCAAAAGTTCGCCTTCTTTTCAACGGACTCCACCAGGGTCAAACGCATTTCAGGTATCACGAATTTAATCGGAAATCCTGGGAATCCTGCCCCACTACCCACATCTATCAAACTCTCAGGCCACTCATCGAAGCCCATAAAACAAGTTAGAGAATCAAAGAAGTGCCTCTCCTGGATTCCCTCGGCATCTCGAATAGCAGTCAGGTTAATTTTCTCATTCCATTCCAGCAATTCATCCTGCAGGACCTGAAACTGGAACCGCTGCAGCTCAGACAGGGTGATGCCAAGGTGCTCTTCTGCTAATTCAAACCAATTTTTCATGTCTTAATTATACACA
>DJGU01000061.1:3955-4350 GCA_002432795.1 Anaerolineaceae bacterium UBA5838 | reverse complement strand
AAGATGCCTGCCCCAAGATAGGCAAAAGCCAGCATTTTGGCGATTTTTCCCATCAGGCAAAAAAATAAAAATTTCCACACAGGCATGCGGGCTGCGCCAGCAATGAAACCAGCCATGTCAAACAAAGGGTTCGGAACTAAAGCCAGTATAAAGATGGTCCAGGACTGATTGTGCTGCATCCAGGCTGTCATTTTTTTAACTGTCTCGGATTTTTCAAGCATTGGCTGCCCGCTGAACCCCGCCAGGTATCCCGAAAGTTCTCCCAATGCTGCCCCTGCTCCGGAAGCAATCGCCACCCAAAAGGGGTTAAACACCATTGCCATTGCTGAGGTGATCATCACCCCGGGCAGTGGAACCAGGATCGTGGCGTTGGAAAGTAAAGAAACAAGGAAAAT
>DJGU01000061.1:0-3867 GCA_002432795.1 Anaerolineaceae bacterium UBA5838 | reverse complement strand
TCAATAAAACCAGCAGCGCAATGCGGATTATGAGTTGAGCTTTTGTAAACTTGGGTTTTTCTTCCACGATCATTCTGGCAGTAACGCTTTAAGGCGCGCGATGACCATATCGGAAGCGACCGTGTTCATACCACCCTCGGGGATGATCACATCCGCAAAACGTTTCGTGGGTTCCACAAATTCAATAAAACTCGGACGAACAGTCTTCAGATATTGATCGATTACGGATTCCACCGTACGACCGCGTTCGGTAACGTCCCTTAGCAAACGGCGAATGAAGCAAATGTCCTGATCGGTATCCACATAGAGTTTCATCGAGCACTGGTTGCGCAGCTTTGGCTCAACAAAAATAAGAATCCCCTCCACCAGGATGATTGGTTTGGGTTGGATGTGAACGGTCGTTGAGGCGCGTGTATGTTGTTTGAAGTCGTACACCGGCATGTCAACCGCTTCTCCCCGCTTTAGGGATTGGATATGCTTGATCAACAGCTCAGTTTCAAGGGAATCTGGGTGGTCATAATTGACCGAAAGCCGTTCATTGAAGGTCTTATAGCTCTGATCCCGATAATAGGCATCATGCGGTAAGAGGGCGATCCGGTCTTCGCCAATCGCCTCAAGGATGCTGCTCGCCAGGGTCGTTTTTCCTGAGCCTGAGCCGCCGGCAATACCAATAATTAAAGGGGTGGAAGAAGTGGGCATGAGCAAATTATACCTTCCTTTCGGGTATAATGACCCACGGAGGCAAACATGAGCGCAAAAATCATCGATGGAAAACAAATAGGACAGGAAATCCGTGACGAAGTCAAAGTGGCTGTTGATGACCGCCTGAAAAGAGGGCTTTCGGCACCGGGTTTGGCAACCGTGCTGGTCGGTGAAAACCCAGCCTCACAGGTTTATGTGCGCAGCAAACAAAAAGCCTGTGCTGAAGCAGGGATCAACTCCTTTGGTCACCATTTACCCGAAGATGCCACCCAGGAAGAAGTCGAAGCATTGGTTCGTAAACTCAACGCTGACCCTGCAGTCAATGGCATTCTCGTGCAATTACCCCTTCCCCGCCACCTGGATGAAGAA
Organism: Anaerolineaceae bacterium UBA5838; assembly: GCA_002432795.1. GTDB lineage: Bacteria > Chloroflexota > Anaerolineae > Anaerolineales > Anaerolineaceae > Mesolinea. The sequence goes on along the minus strand of DJGU01000061.1, from coordinate 2,796 downwards.
AAAGTGCTCAGTGCCATTGATCTGAACAAAGACGTGGATGGCTTCCACCCGGTCAACATCGGCCGCTTAGCCCAAAAAGGTCGCGAGCCTGCCTTTGTGCCCTGCACGCCTGCCGGCTGTATGGTGCTTTTAGAACGTGCTGGCGCTCAGCTTAGTGGCGCCAATGCCGTGGTGCTTGGGCGCTCAAACATCGTCGGCATGCCTGTAGCGCTGCTGCTGGTCAAAGCCAACGCCACAGTCACCATCTGCCACTCGCGCACGCGCGACCTGCCTTCTCTGGTCAGGGAAGCAGACATCCTGGTAGCAGCCATTGGTCAACCCGAATTTGTTAAAAAAGAATGGGTGAAACCTGGAGCTGTTGTGATTGACGTGGGCATCAATCGAAAGGACGATGCCACTGCCAAACGCGGCTACCGCCTTGTGGGCGACGTGGCTTTTGATGAAGTCTCGGAAGTTGCCGGAGCTATCACTCCTGTACCTGGCGGCGTCGGACCAATGACCATTGCCATGCTGCTCCAAAACACACTCCGCGCAGCCGAATTGGCTGACCAGTCATAATCTTAGGAGGTTCCCATGCCGACCTTACTCGTCAAAAACGCTGACCTGATCGTCACCATGGATGGTCAAGACCGCGAGTTGAAAGATGCCGCGATCTTCTGCCGGGATGGTTTTATCGAACAAATCGGCAGCAAGGCTGATCTGCCTCAAAGCGCGGACGAAGTGCTGGATCTGAGCCATCATATCGTTCTGCCTGGTCTGATCAACACCCATCACCATTTTTATCAAACCCTGACGCGCGCCTTGCCTGCCGCCCAGGATGCCAACCTCTTCAACTGGCTCACCACGCTTTACCCAATCTGGGCGCGCATGACCCCGGAAGATATTTTCACCAGCACCCAAACCGCCCTGGCGGAGTTGGCACTTTCCGGCTGCACAACTGCATCAGATCACCTTTATCTCTTCCCCAACGGCAGCAAACTGGACGACGAAATCGCTGCTGCCGCAGAAATGGGTTTGCGTTTGCACGCATCGCGCGGCTCGATGAGCCTGGGGCAGTCTCAGGGTGGGCTTCCACCAGATTCCGTGGTGGACACAGAAGAAAACATCCTAAAGGACAGCGAGCGTCTGATTCAGCGCTACCATGACCCAAACCCCGGGTCCAAACTGCAAATTGTGCTGGCACCGTGTTCCCCCTTCAGCGTCACTACTGAACTGATGCGCCAGTCGGCCGTTCTGGCTCGCGAATACGGCGTTCACCTCCACACCCACCTCGCCGAAACCGAAGACGAAGACGACTTCTGCCTGGCAAAATTCGGACATAAACCGGTAGCCTACATGCAGACAGTCGATTGGATTGGGGATGACGTCTGGTATGCCCACTCAGTCTGGGTAAACGTAGACGAAATGGACCTTTTTGCCCATCATGGCTGCGGTGTGGCGCACTGCCCCTCCTCCAATATGCGCCTCGCATCCGGCATCGCGCCGGTGATGAACATGCTGGCACGCGGAGTGAAACTGGGAATTGGCGTGGATGGCTCTGCCAGCAACGACGGCTCCCACATGTTGAACGAAGTGCGTCAGGCGCTTCTGCTTGCGCGCGTCAACAGCGGCATCAAAGGTTCTTCACGCTCGGCGCCAGACGCTCCGCCACTCATGACCGCCCGCCAGGCGCTCTCGATTGCCACGCGCGGTGGCGCGTCGGTGCTTGGGCGCAAAGACATCGGCTCACTTGAAGTCGGCAAATGCGCGGATTTCTTTGCCATGGATTTGCGAGAGTTGGACTATGCCGGCGCAATCGCTGACCCCCTTGCCACGATCCTCTTCTGCCAGCCCGTCAAGGCAAACTGGACGGTCGTTGGTGGTGAGATTATCGTACGTGAAGGTCAATTGACCCGGCTGAATATTCAAAAACAAGTTGAGAAACACAACCAGGCGGCAAAACGCTTGTTGCAGATTTAATTACAAACTCACCCACCAGGAGATCCAAAGGAGACTCTTTCTATGCAAAGTAAAGGTTTGGCAGTAGTAGCAGTTGGCGGCAACGCATTAATCAAAGATAAGAACCATCAAACCGTCCCTGATCAGTATCAAGCTGCAGCGGAGACGATGAAACACATTGCCAACATGATCGTTGACGGTTGGGATGTCGTGGTCACGCATGGTAACGGTCCGCAGGTTGGCTTTATCCTGCGCCGCTCCGAGTTAGCATCCCACGAGCTGCATGAAGTTCCGCTGGACTATTGCGGTGCCGACACACAGGGAGCGATTGGCTATATGTTCCAGCAAGCCCTGCACAACGAATTCCGCCTGCGTGGAATCAACAAACAGGCTGCCACGGTGGTCACCCAGACCATCGTTGATCGCAATGACCCCGCCTTTGAGAACCCAACCAAGCCGATTGGTTCCTTCATGGATGAAGCCGCTGCCAGGGAAAAAATGGCTAAAGAAGGCTGGACCATGGTGGAAGATGCCGGACGCGGCTGGCGGCGCGTGGTGCCCTCCCCTATTCCTCAAACCATCGTGGAAGCTGATGCCATCCGCAGTTTGATTGACCATGGATTTGTGGTCGTGGCTGTTGGCGGCGGCGGCATTCCGGTGATTCAGCTGGAAAATGGCACTCTCACCGGTGTGGAAGCTGTGATCGATAAGGACTTCGGCTCAGCCATACTTGCCAGCATGATCAATGCCGACCTTTTCCTGATCAGCACCGCGGTCGAAAAAGTAGCTATCAATTTCAACAAACCTGACCAAAAATGGCTGGACACCATGACCGTCGCGGAAGCCCGAAAGTACCTG
>DJGU01000075.1:28917-39754 GCA_002432795.1 Anaerolineaceae bacterium UBA5838 | reverse complement strand
CCGACGGTTGTGGTGGCAGCGGCTTTCAACACGCTGATTGGACCGCAAGGGTGGATCAATCAGGCTTTGATGGCACTCTTCAACCTGAGCGCTCCGCCCTTAAAACTGCTCAACAGCCTGCCCGCCATCCTGCTGGCGCACGTCTTTTACAACACGTCCATCATCATCCGGATCGTCAGCTCTGCCTGGAGCCGGCTCAATCCACGCCTTGAACATGCCGCCCGAATGCTGGGCGCAAGCCCCTGGCAAGCTTTCACCAAAGTCACCCTGCCATTGCTTTTACCCTCGCTACTGAGCGCCTCACTGCTGGTTTTCCTGTTTGACTTCACCAGTTTCGGCGTGGTGTTGATGCTCGGAGGCCCGCAGTTCAGCACCATCGAAGTGGAAATTTACAACCAGGCCATGAACCGCTTCAACCTGCCGGTGGCTGGGTTGCTCTCAGTGATCCAGCTTAGCATCACCTTGCTAATCACGCTGCTGCAGAACCGGGTTAACACCCCCCACTACGGCAAAGCAGCCCTCAACCCGGAAAGAAGCGCCCTTAGCCGCCCTGCCAAGCGCTGGCAGAAGGCCTTCGTGATTTTTATGGTGATCAGCCTGATTCTGCTGTTCGCAGTTCCGGTAATCAGCCTGATCACGCGCTCTTTCGTGACCCTTGAGGCGGATCGCGGTCAGCGGGGAGAGGTGGCAATCGGGCTTACCCTGCGCTATTACCGTGAACTTTTTCAGAATCGCAGTGGCTCGATCTTTTACGTGCCCCCAATCCAGGCGATTCGCAACTCACTGCTCTATTCGGGGGTGGCAATTCTGATAGCCGGTGTGCTTGGCACCCTGACCGCCTATGCCATGGCGCGGCGAGCCCGTTTCAACAAGTTCCTGGAACCCCTGTTCATGCTGCCGCTTGGCGCCAGCGCGGTGACGCTTGGGCTTGGCTTTCTGCTGATCTTCAACCGCCCACCCTGGGTAAACAGCAATTTCCCACTCCTGATCCCGATCGCGCACTCGCTGATCGCCCTGCCCTTCGTGGTACGCACGATCCTGCCCGCCATCCGCGGCATCCCCGAATCCCTCCGGGAAGCCTCCCGCTCGCTCGGTGCCAATCCCCTGCAGGTGCTGCTTAGTGTGGACCTGCCCATCCTGCTCCGCAGCTTGCTGGTGAGCCTGGTTTTTGTGTTCACCATCTCGCTGGGAGAGTTTGGCGCGTCCAGCTTCCTCAGCAATCCGCACACCCCCACCATCCCCGTGGCAATCTACCGTTACATTTCGCAGCCAGGTGCGTTAAACTACGGTCAGGCACTGGCAATGTCCAGCCTGCTGCTATTTGTCTGCGGACTGGGCAGCCTGCTGATTGAAAAAATCCGCCTCCCCGGAGAGGAGTTGTTTTAATGCTCGAAGTACAAAACCTGACCAAGGATTACGAAAACAAACCCCTGCTCAAGGGTGTCAGTTTTGAGGTGGCTAATGGTGAACTGGTCTGCTTGCTGGGCTCTTCCGGCTCTGGCAAGAGCACCATACTGCGCATCATTGCCGGGCTTGAGGAACCGGAATCTGGCGCCGTGCTCTGGCAAGGGCGGGACTTGCGCGACGTACCAACCCACAAACGCGGCTTTGGCTTGATGTTTCAGGATTATGCGCTCTTCCCCCACAAAAGCGTGGCGCAGAACATCGCCTTTGGCTTGCAGATGCAAGGTCTGAACGAAGAGGAAATTTCAGGGCGCGTGAAAGAAGCCCTGGAAAGTATCCGCATGCAAAGTTTCGCTGACCGCCCTGTCACCGAGCTCTCTGGCGGCGAGCAGCAGCGGGTTGCTTTGGCACGCGCGCTCGCCCCTTCGCCCAGGCTGCTGATGCTGGATGAGCCGCTCGGGGCGCTGGACCACACCCTGCGGACACAGCTCATCCAGGAACTGCGCGCTATTCTGCACCAGAGCCAGATCCCAGTCATCTACGTCACTCACGACCGCGAAGAAGCCTTTGGCCTGGCAGACCGGCTGGTGATCCTGCACGACGGCGTCATTCTGCAGGAGGGCAGTCCTGAGGAGTTATTTGAGCAGCCCGCCACCGCTTGGGTGGCTGAGTTTCTTGGTTTGGGTAACCTGGTCGCAGGTGTGGTGACCCAGGCAGAACCCTTAATGATCAAAACCGGCTTCACTGAGCTGACCTTACCCAACCTACCCATCGAATATAATCCCGGTCAGGAATGTCGACTCCTGCTCCGCCCGGAAGACGTGCTCATTGGCGCTCAACATTCAGCACGGGAGAACCAATTTGAATGCATCGTGCGCGATTCGCTCTTCATGGGAGAGTACCACCAGCTCGAGCTGCTCTGCGGCGAGACCACGCTGCTTGCCAGGAGCCAAACCCCCGCAGAAATTGGCTCTAAGCTTGTGGTGAGCTGGCCTGCGGAAAAGATTCGGGTGTTTCCAGGCTTATGAACGCACAAACCCTTACCGTCTTCAAACAAAACCACCTGGGAGAGCCGGTGTTCAGTTGGGAAGGCGCGCTCCTTGCCGAGAGCCCCACCTGCCGGCTGGTGAGCGCCCGCTTCAGCGGAGCTGATACCGTGCCCGTGGACAAAGTCACCTTTGTAAAGGGTGACTTGATGCTGGAGAACTATTACACCGACCGCTGGTATAACATTTTTGAATTACATAATCGGGAAGATGACCAGGTGAAATGCTGGTATGTCAATCTTAGTTACCCAGCCCAATTCAATGCAGAGAGTATCACCTGGCAGGATCTCGCGCTTGACCTGGTGGTCTATCCCAATGGGGAATACCGCCTGCTCGATGAGGATGAATATGACGATCTTCGGCTTGAGCCTGAGGTGAGAAGACGCTGCCTTGAGACTGTGCAGGAGATTCTTGCAAACCCCAGCTTAATTAAATCTGGCCTGGTTTTTCAACCAAGCCGGTAGGCACAACGCTTCAGTTTAGAGAAAGCTAAGAATTGGACCCAGCATTGACCAGTCGATACGATATTGACCGCTGGCAAGCATAAAAAATACCACTACTCCGCCAATCACAACGCAGCAGCATAAGACCAGCAGAACCACCAACAGGATGATCCACCAAGTGTTGCTTTTCTTTTTAGGCTGCTCGGAATAGAGCGGCTTCAACTCAGGTGTTTGCGCTTCGGTATAAGTTTGATAATTTTGATCTTCCATTAAGAACCCTCTTTATTGAACAGAATTGATCAGGGCACCGAGCGGTCCACACAAGGCGATCCCGCCAAAAAGCCCCAGAATCATCAGAATGCTCAGGCAAACAGTGAGCAGCCCCACGCCAATGCCAACCCAGCCAAGGATCAAGCCGGCTTTAGCCAGGCGCTCACCGCCGATCTGACCGTGACTTTTCTCAATCTCGGATTTGGCGATGTATCCTGTGATCAATGCCACCACTGCGCCCCAAAAGGGGAAACCAACAAAATTTGCTATGCCGCCGATCAGACTGATGATCGACCATGCAGATGTAATCTGCTCCTGATTTGAATGTGTTTGCTCTGTCATATATGACTCCTTAACCCGAACTCTCACCCGTCTTTGGCTTGCGACGGCGATTGACAAAAGAAGCGATCAGCCAGATGGTCAAAAATACAATAATGACCATCAAGATCGGCACCAAAATGGATAAGACCGAGATGATGGTGGCAAAAATATCTTCGAGGGTACTTACAACTGGCGTGCCTACGCCTGCTGTAGCCACATCCACCACCGGTCTGGCAACTACAGATTTCGCGGCATGCACCGAACCAGCCACCAACAACCCGCAGATTAGCGACAAAACTGGATGGATCTCGGTGATGGATTTGGCGCTTGCGGCAAACAAAATTGCGCCAGCAGTCGGGCGGATAAAGGTCTGAATGGCGTCATTGACGTGATCAACCACGGGGACCTTATCTGCAACCGCTTCGATTACCACCAAAACCCCCAATACGCCGATCGTCCACCAGCTTTCCAGGGCATCCCAGGGTTTTGCCAGTTCGATCAGATCGGTAAACTTTGCCAGCAGGGAAACCACCAGCAATGGAATGTAGGCGTTAAGACCTGCCGAAATCGACAGACCAAACGCCCCAAGAATTCCACTAATAACTTCTGTCATTATTTCTTTCCTTTTTGTTGAGAACTTCCTCAACTCCTATATTATAGCCACTCTTTACCAGCAGGACAGTAGAAAATCAGAGGTTTATCGGCTCCCACGTGCCGGTTAAGGCCAGGCGCAGCCATGAAGTCAGCAGCACCTGCAGCAAAGCAATGGTCATGCCCATCAGGATTGGCAGCACCAGCTCGCGCCAGTGCAACTGAGAGTTCTCCCGCCCCAGGATCATTAAAGCCACCACAGTATAGACACTGCTCAACACCAGGAAAACTCCCAACCCCGAAATAATCATCAGTGGATAAATCACCACTGGGTGGTTCGTCTGGATAATTAAGATCAATAGCGCAGCCAGAGTGAGCAGCAGCGGGAAGGCGTACCATTTTTTGTAGGGCGACTCGTCAACCCAGTTGCTCCAGGCAGTGCCATTGAACAACACAAACAGCAAGGTGCCAATCCCCAATCCCACGCCCATGCCTGTGATCAATCGGAGCAGGTTGGATGGCTCGTAAATGCCTGAAAAGCTGGGGAAGAAATGCAGGAAAGAGTTCAAGCCATCCACCCCAAACCATCCAAACAACAACACCAACACCGCGATCACCCACACCGGGGGGAACTTCGCCTTGCGTCCCTGAAAGGCCTGGTATCCCAGCGAAAGGATAGCCCCCAGGTACATGCCTGTGCAGCGGGCACACAGCGGCGAGCAAAGGCCATGGATGCAGAAGGAACGCTCCTCCAGTTGGTGGCAGACGGCATAGCCGAGCGCGCGCATTTTTCCCCAGAAACCAGCGGGAGTGAACCACAACCAGGCAATCAAGACCGCCAGAAACGCCAGACCAGCCAGGATGATCCAGAGTCGGTCCTTTCTTGGTACTGCTTCTTTCGGGTTTGATGTGATCAAGCAGGTTCTCCCGTCAGATAGGCATGCGCATCCTTCAGTTGTTGGATGATCTGGATGCTTTGCGGGCAGAGCTCCTCGCATTGACCGCATTCCACGCACATATCCGCTCTCTGATCATCTTTAAATTCATTCTGATAGGCGTTTTGACCACGCCCTTGACGATCGTACATGACTGACTCGTTGTAAAGTTTGAAAATGCGGGGAATCTGTACGCCATTGGGGCAGGGCATGCAGTATTCGCAATTTGTGCAGGCCACGGGCGCCAGCCCAGACCATGCTTGCTGAACCCGGCTAACCGTCGCGTGATCATCTTCGCTTAGACTTCCAACGCCGGAACGCGAAGCACTTCGCAGATTCTGCTCCACCTGCTCCATGGTGGACATGCCTGAAAGCAGCAAGGACACTTCCGGCTGGTCCCAAAGCCACTGCAGAGCCCATTCCGCCATTGTCCAGTCGCGCTGGCTCTGGCTAAAAGCTTCAGCGACCTGTGCTGGTGGATCCTGCACCGCCAATTTGCCCCCGCGCAAAGGCTCCATCACGATCACCCCGAGCCCTTTCTCCGCTGCTTCGAGCACACCGCGTTTTCCAGCCTGCTCATCAACATCCATATAGTTGTACTGCAGCTGGCAGAAATCCCAGTTGTTATAGCCGTTCAAGATCTTGTTAAAAACCTCATAGCGGTCGTGAAATGAGAAGCCCAGGTGGCGGATCTGACCTTCAGCCAACTTCCGTTCAGCCCAATCGAACACTCTGACTTTCAGGTAATTATCCCAATAACCTGCGTTAAGTGCATGCAGCAGGTAAAAATCGATGTGGTCTGTTTGGAGTCTTTCAAGCTGCGTGTTGAAAAGTCGCTCCAAATCCTCGTGGGATTTGACCAGCCAGGATGGCATTTTTGTTGCCAAATTGACTTTCTCGCGATAACCCTCCTGCAAAACCCGCCCCACAAAGGGCTCACTTTGCTCTGAGTGATAGGTCCAGGCTGTGTCCACATAGTTCAAGCCCTGATCGATCGCATTCCGCAGCATTGCTGTTGCAAGAGGCTCATCAATTTTTCCGCTGTCGCCGTCCACAACAGGCAGGCGCATACAGCCAAAGCCCAAGGCAGATACTTTCAGGCCCGTATTTCCAAAATTTCGATATTTCATAAGCACTCCTGTTCAATTTCAGATTTATTCTACCCGCTAATTTCATCCAGGTAGTGTTATGAAGTGATTTATCAAAGTTTGATATTGCACTTTGTTTTTTTTAGCGTAAAATCTAAATATGACAGAAAACACCAATCAAATCCACTCACCTGCCCCAATCGAACCCGAACCCATCAAGAAAGGTCCGCCGGATTCACCTCGCTGGGGATGGGCGACCAAGTTGGTTGTCGGGCTTCTGTTAATCGCCGGGCTGCTCGCGTTGATTATCCGCTTTGATGAATACTTTAAGTTGGTGATCACTGCCTTTATCATTTCTTTTTTGCTTCACCCACTCTGCAGACTGCTTAACAAACGCTTGAAGATCTCCTGGCGGGTAGCGAGTGCCATTGTTTACTTCCTGATTGCCGGGCTGACAATCTGGCTGATTACCAGTGCTGGCAGCACCATCATCACACAAGCCCAAAACCTGTTCAAAAGCCTGACGCAAAACGTGGATGGGTTGACCAATTTCCTCGAGTCCTGGTCTAACCGAATTATCGCCATTGGACCCTTTAATTTCACTTTACCTTACCTTGACACAGACGTCATTTCCCAAACAATCACTGATTACCTGCAGCCTGCTGCCACGCAGGCGGGGAAGTTGGTGGGTCTTGTGGGAGGCTTCCTGTTTAACCTCATCATCACCTACATGGTTTCGTTCTTTATTACCTCCGAAACCAATGGCAGCCAAAAGAGATTATTTAACATCAATATCAAAGGCTATGAAAAAGATTTCCGCCGTCTTGGAATGGAAATTTCCAAGATTTTCAATGCCTTTATTCGCGGCGAGTTCACAGTGGTGGCAATAGCGATTATCGTCTACGTTATATTCCTCGGTGTCCTCGGTTTGCCTTACTTCCTCGTTCTGGCAATCATCGCTGGCTTGGGTCGTTTCATACCGTACATCGGCGCCTGGATCGGCTGGATCGGTTTCATCATTGGCGCCCTTTTACAGGACCCAACTCCTTACGGTCTTACTAAGCTGATGTACGTAGTCCTGGTCGTATCCATTGCGATGGTGATTGACATGGTACTCGACCATGTGCTCACTCCAAAATTAATGGGTGATACGCTGGAAGTACATCCCGCTGCAATCATGATCTCCGCGCTGATTGGCGGTCAGATCTTCGGGCTGTTGGGCATCATCCTTGCTGCTCCTACATTTGCGACACTGAAGTTGCTCATGGGCTACGCCACGAAGAAGCTATTCGATCAAGATCCCTGGGAAGGTATGGCGTACTATCGCAAGCCCAAGGAACCGGCGCTGCTGGTTGCCTTGCGCAAATTGGGCAAGCGCATCCGAGCCTGGCTTAAACAACCCCTCGGCAAGTTCTCCGGCTGGCTCAAGAAGACCACCGCTCCACTGAACACTCGAATAAAGCAAATGGCTGCGAAGGTTAGAGAGCAGGCAGATAAACGGACAAAGCAAAAACCAAAATTAAAAAAATCAAATGATTAAGTAGCAAACCGATTTGATATATGAGATAATTGACTAATAAACCAAGGAGATACTATGGAACACGAAGAACCTGTAACCACAACCATTGCCGAGACCGAGAATTATCTTGCCTGGCGAGCTGACGAACCAGATGGAGAATCAACTTATCATTTGGAACTCAACAATGTAACCCTGCATTTCTTCAAAGAAGAGTGGCAGGAATTCCTGAAATTAGTGGAAATCGTCGTCGACGAAGAACTCTAAGATTCGGAATGGACCAAAAGCCTGCAAATTTCTTTGCAGGCTTTTTTATATGTTGGTATGCATCCAGAGTAATGTACGCGCCAGTGCGAAACCAGCGCTCTCAAAGCCGGTGGCAGCCCTGCCTGCTGGATATTCCAGCGTGAGCGGCTTGCCCGTCCAATTCTCCTGCAGGAATCGAGTCAGCAAAACCCCCACATTCTCGCCTTCATCAGATGTCTGCGGAGCCGCAACGTAGAGATTGTCGGATCTTAAGGATGTCCGCTGCAGGCTCAACACAGCCGCCAATTTCTGTCCGGCGATTAAACTATACTGGCGAAGCTCAATCAATTTTCCCCATTTCAATGGGTTTAGCCAAGCCCAGGGCGAGAGATTTCCAAAATCCAAAGCAGAGTACCAACGCGTGGCTGGTGGATAATTGCGCCTGAGCCATTCATTTTGACTTTGCCAATCACCAAACTCCCTGCTGCGCAGTTCATACAAGCTTGGATAACGATAGTGTTGTCTTCGGATCGTGTTTTGTGACGCGTTCATCTTCCAGACGTCCAGGCAGTGCTCCGGGCTGAAACCAAGCTGCTGATACATTCCAATCGCAGCGTCGTTATCGCGCCTGACCTGGAGCCAGACCTCGCGCACGCCAACCTGGCGACTGAATTGCAGGGCGTGTGAAGTCAGCGTCTTACCGATCCCTTGACCCCGAAAGGCAGGAGCTACTGCCACATTAGCAAGCAAATGCAGCCGGCGAGTGTGGTGAGTGAAGGGCAAAAGCGATATGTTTCCCACCAGCCGACCGTCAACCTCCCAGACAAAACCCAATGCTGACCCACTCAAAGGTATCCAGCTGGCATGTTTTAGCCTGCGGGCGTTTTCGCGCATCTGAATCAGCACACTTTGCCCGTCTGGATCGTTTTTCAGACCAAACGCATCCTCGATCAGGTTGGCTACAACCTCACCGTCGCGTGCCAAATCAAATCTGCGAACTTTCCCTTGAGGGCTTTGTTGTGTAAGCATAGACAGGATTGTATCCAAATTGGGTTAAAAAAACAGCCCTCGCAAGGAGGGCTATTATGAGACAAGAGCTATGATTCCTGTGAAGTGGATGAATTTGGGCGGCGCTGCCGGTAGACAATGCGACCGCGATCCAAATCATAAGGCGACATTTCCACCCGCACTAAGTCTCCTAAGAGAATGCGGATGTAATAACGACGCATACGACCGGAGAGATATGCCAACACTTCATGACCGTTATCAAGTCTCACCCGAAATTGCGTTCCAGGGAGAGCCTCAATAATTGTGCCATCTACGGTAATCTTCTCATCTTCTTTAGCCATAAAACCTCACTTCCTGGCTTTTATCAATCGTACGACTTCCGGTAGGAACGACGAACAGCCTTTTTCTTGTCCATTCTGCGCTGCTCGCTTTTGGAAACAAACCATCGTTTGCGGCGCACAGTACTGAGCACACCACTCTTCACTACCTTCTTGCGAAAGCGCTTGAGTAAAGAATCCTGCGATTCATTAGGTCTCAAAGTTACACTTGCCATTGCTATTCACCTCCTTCCGGGCTTAAAATATGCTTAGCGTCTACAGACGCGCGCAAACAGGTATTATACACGAAATTACGAGAATTACAAAATTTTTGTCAAGCGTTTTTGTCAAGCGTCAGGAACATTAGTCGTTGAAGAGAAGCAAGCAAGCATATTTGCGATGCAACACCAAAATCGCTAATCAAAGAAACTTCGCCTCTACGACCAGATGCGCAAAAAGCCTGGCAGGTGCGATGACTGGTATCACGAATCGATTATCTTTGCGCCAACATACCCGAGCCAACCAGTAGCTCCTGGAGCTGCTGGGTGATTTCCTTGCGCCGCTCAGATTGGATGGCTAACTGAAGTTCTTCAAGTAAATCGGAGGTGTTTTCTTTTGCTTCCTCAAGCAGGCGGTAGCGATAAAGATTTTCAGCCGCAATCGCATCCAGGATCAACTGATAGAAGTGAATTGCCAGCAGATGGCTGTCGATTTGCTCCAGCATCACTTCCGGATCGCCCTCAATGATTGGCGGAGGCCATGGTAGTTGATCTTGCCCGTCTTCATGTCTTTGCTGGGCACTGGCCGGCAGAAGTGTGGTAAAAACAGGGCTGTAATTAGTTCCAACACTGCGTTTACGGAAAGAAAGGATCTCCACCTTCGCAAACGTACCAGCCTGGAAAGCTGCCGTCCAGCCCCGCAAGAACTGGCCAGCCAGGTCATAAGCCGGTTTGGAGCCCTGCCCCAAAGTCTCCTGCCCCTCAAAACGAATACCTTCCTGGATCAAAGCGCGCTGGACTCTGACTCCAAACGCCAGCACCTTCGTCGGATTACCATTTTTCTTTTTCAGGCGCGCAGCTGCCAACCTGGCTAAGAGTTTGTTGTACTGACCGCAAATCCCTCGCGAACTGCCTATAACTGCCAAAACCTGCGATTGTTCCACTGGTCGGTAATCAAAACGCACTTCCGGTTCCTGACTGACCAGTCTATCCCCCACCATGGACCTCACCTGCGCAGCCACCAGGGAGAAGCGCTCGGCATATGCCCTAAGAGAAGCCTGTCGGTTGAGCGCCATTTGCATGTTGCTCAGCGAAAGCACGCGTAATGAGCCTAAAAGCGGCTCAATAGCTTCCAGGTTCGAGAGCCTGGCTTCTGCGCGTTCCTTGCCTTCAGACATTTGTGCTTTAACCTACCTGGAATTTGTCAAGCGTCCAGATAAAGACCACCGCAGAGCTTTTACCAAGCGGCGCCCCCTCATTTTCCATGTGCGGTTCATAATCAACATGCAATCCATATCCATGGTGAATGGAATCAATCTCGCTGCATGAGTCTGTGATGAGATTTAGAGCTGTCTGTACTTCGCTGCTGCGAACTGCAATATACAGCGTCAATTGACTCTGGCGTAGCATTCCTCCGCGCGTTTCAGAGTAAGT
>DJGU01000075.1:11176-28909 GCA_002432795.1 Anaerolineaceae bacterium UBA5838 | reverse complement strand
AGCTCCATGAAGGTACCTAAAGCCTGGTTTAAATCTGCTTTACTCTCTTCACTCAGGGTGCGATCGTGTCTGATTGCATCGATTGACTGGGCAGCATGGTTGTACAAATAGCCAACCATTTCATCCGCAAAAGTGTGCACATTTTCAGGCTTGATCTCGTCCATAAATCCCTGGGTAAGCGCGTAGAACTGCACCACCTGATCCTCAAAACGCACTGGCTGATTGGGACCTTGCTGCAGGAGGGCGTTTAACCTCTGCCCGCGTTCAATTTGCTTGCGCGTTGCTTCGTTTACTTCCGTGCCAAACTGGGCAAAACGAGCCACTTCTTCGTACTGTGAGAGCTCCAGTTTTAACGCCTTCACCACGGACTTCATCGCTGGCTCTTGCGCCGCAGAGCCCACGCGCGAGACAGACCTGCCGATATCGATGGCGGGTTTGTTGCCCTTGTTGAATTCATCCGCGTCCAAAACTATTTGCCCATCAGTGATGGAAATCAAATTGGTCACAATATAGCTCGAGATATTCCCCCGTTGCGTAGTTGCGATAGGCAATGCCGTAATACTTCCTCCGCCCTTTGCCTCGTTCAAGCGGCATGCGCGCTCAAGCAGACGCGAGTGAAGATAAAAGATATCTCCGGGATAAGCTTCGCGTCCAGGTGGGCGCCGCAGCAATAAACTCATCTCCCGATAGGTGTCCGCATGCTTTGACAGATCATCATAAACAATCAATACGTCCATGCCGTAATCCAACAGGAACTCCGCCATCGTTACTCCCGCGTACGGCGCAAGGTAGCGTAAAGCAGGCGGATCATCAGGACTGGAAACTACCAAGATGGTTTGGTTCAGGACTCCACCAGCCTTGAGAATTTCAATTGCACTCAACACAGACGTCTTTTTCTGCCCGATCGAAACGTACACACAGCGGACGTCAGTGCCCTTTTGGCTGAGGATGGCATCCAATGCCAGGGTAGTCTTGCCCACCTGGCGGTCGCCAACAATCAATTCGCGCTGTCCGCGCCCGAGCGGCAGCAGCGCGTCGATAATCTTTGTACCGGTGAACAATGGGGTATCCACTGGCGCGCGATCGATCACACCCGGTGCAATGCGTTCCACAGGGCGATATTCAGAAGGTACAATCGTGCGATTTTCATCCAAGGGTCTTCCAAGCGGATCCACCATTCTGCCAAGGAAGGACAGACCCACTGGAATGCTCAGCCGTTTACCTGTTGCTTTAGCCACGTCCCCGCCACGAATGCCGGTATCATCGCCTAAAAGGATCACATCCACATGCTTGCGATCAAGATTCAGCACCATGCCTTGCACCCCATTCGGGAAAGTCACCAATTCCTCCAGGAAAACCATCGGCAAACCGCTGAGTGTGGCAATACCGTTGCCAACATGCTGCACGGTGCCCACACTGCGGATGAAAATACGGTGCTTTTGCCTCTCGCTTGCTGCCTGAAGTTCGCTGATGACATATTCCGCATTGAAGGCCTTCGGACGCGCGGGCATTTTTTCCGCCACGCGCGCCTTTACGTCTTCCATAAACTCTTCAGGGCTTACCAACAAGGGGTCATTGACGCGCAATCGCTCGGCCAGATTGGTCAATCTTTTCTGAGTCGCAAGATCTAGATCATTCATTTTCAGGTTTTGCCAAAGTTTCTAATTTCTGGCCGATTTCATCCCGTAAGGATTCCAGATGAGCACAGATAGTGTTATCCAACACGATGTCTCCAACTCTGGCTCGGATGCCGCTCACAAGCTCGGGTCTGATCGCCACTTGCAGATCCACTTCCTTGTCCGTCAGGGCATTGAAAGTGTTTAGCAGTTTCATTTGCTGTTCGGCAGTGAGCTCACGCGGAACCTCAATCTCTACCGTTGGGATTCTTTCTTCCAGGGATTCGCGGATATTCTGCACCATACGCATATCAGTACGACCCATATTCCAGATGTTGGCTGTCATTTCTTCGATGAGATTTTCGTGAACCTGCGGAGGCACAACTTCCCGGAGGGTGTCATTGCTTATGGTGATGACCGTTTCCACAAGGTCATTCTGAAGGCGCTTGACGTCCACCTCCTGCTCTTTGCGAGCCTCAGCCACAGCCTCCATCATGATGTTCTCGGCTTCCTGGCGAGTCGCTTCCAACAATGCTTTTTGCTGGGCCTGACTGCCTATGTAGGCCTGATCGGTAATTTTTTCAATTTCTTCATCAAGGTTGATCAGGCGCTCGTCGAGCTCCTCCAGGCGCTGTTGAGCATCCATTTGATCGCGCTGCAGTGCTGCCCTGAGGGCGGCTTTCTCAATTGCCCGTTCCTCCGCACGCCTGGTCATCGGTTTGAAAACCAGGAAGTACAGGATCACCGTCAAGACCAGGAAATTGAGAATCTCCCAGATGATGGTGCTAAGGTCAATATCAAGCATGGCTTAGCCCCCAAAAAAACGTGTGATCAACGGGTTGGCAAACAGCATTACCAGCACAACCAACAACACGTAAATCGAAGCTGTTTCGATCAGCGCCATCGAAATCAGCATGGCTGTTCGTAATTGTGGTGCTGCATCCGGCTGGCGCGCCATCCCTTCAATCGCCTTTTCTGCCGCCTTACCCTGCGCCCAGGTTGGGATCATGGTTCCAATCATGATCGCCACACCGGCAACGATAGTAGTAACAACAATGATTAAAACCTCGGGTGTCATATTCTCCATTAGTTATTTCCTTTCTCACTAATTTTGCGTAGTTTGCGTTGTTTTTTCTTCTCAGCATTTTCTGCTTTGATTTTTTGATCTTCTTCATTAATTTCAGCCGCCGACGAGATGAACAGAGCGGCCAACGTTGTCAGCACAAAGGCCTGCAGCACACCTGAGATCATAGAGATCGCAGTCATGGCAATCGGCAGGAAGTATGGCACGATTGAAAAAATAATAGCCACGATCAAATCTCCGCTCAGCACATTACCGAACAAACGCATCGAAAGCGATAGCGTGCGGCTGAACTGCCCAATCAACTCCACCGGGAACATGAAAATAGGGCTGGCAAATTCCTTCAAGTACTTCCAGACGCCCTTTTTAATCATGCCAAAAATATGTACTGACATCACCACAATTAAAGCCAGTCCAAGGGTGGTATTGATATCCCCTGTAGGAGACTTCATGCCCGGAATGATGGAGATTAGGTTGGCAAAAAGCGTGAAGATCATCAGGCTGCCCAGCAGTGGGATGTAAGGATGCAGGTCATCCACATCCATGGCATCATCCAAAATGCTGATTACCATTTCAAGAAGGTATTCCAGCAAATTAGGCTTGAGCAATTTTAAAATCACCACCGTCAATAGGATGATGCCCATGGTGATCCAGGTGTAGAGTACCGTGTCTCGTATGGGCAGGAATCCGAAGAGAGTGAAGACAATGGGGTGTTCAATTACATCCAAAATTAATGCTCCTTCCGTCCAGTCGTTTCGTTCAGGCGCCTGTTATAAATAATCACCTGCACCCAGGTGGCAATTGTAATCACAATCACCATCGCGATAGCTCCAATAGGCTCGGTTTGCAGAGCCAGGTAGAGCAGCAGGGCAACCAGCAAAAACATGACAAAACGCCGCAGGAACAATCCTTTCAGAGCATGCTTCTGGCTTTCCGGCTGAGGTTGGATTTCTTCCACACTCTTGCGCAGCCACTGAAAAGAAAGCACTGACCAGCCTGCCCCAATCAGAATCCAAAAGATGATCCAAATAACTTTCACACCTTCATTTTCCATAACGTTGCTTTCGTCTTCGTTCCTGCTCTTTGATCAATTCCTTCATTCTTTCAAGCTCAGCTGCCTTTTTTTCGTTTTCTTCCTTATTCATGACATAAAATTCATATTTCACATAACGGATCACTGCCGCAATCGCTGTTAATATGCCCACGCCCAACAAAATCAGGGTCAAGCGCGGACTGGAGCCATATTGACGGTCCAGGAAAAAGCCAAGCAAGGGTCCGCCAACAATCGGAATAGCAATTTCCCAGCCGATGGTCGTCGCTCGCAAATCCTGCGCGGAAAACATGCGCCCGCGCCTGGTAATTCTTTGCTCTACCGACGGCTGAACCTGGCTATCCTGGCTTGCGTCGGGGCTTTCATTTTCCGCCATCGCAGCCTCAATGTGTTGTTAATATGCTGACCAGGTTGTCGGACAAGGTCAATATTCCTGCTTTAACCGATACGCTTTGATCCTGGTTGTCCTTCCTGTACTTAAGCTCGCCATCACCAGTAGCGGCAATCATCGGTGCATGCCCGGGGCGGATCCCCAGCCAGGATCCATCTTTCAGCCGCACCTGCAACCCTTCTATCTGCTCTAATTCCAATCCACCCGAACCCAGGTTGAGCACCTCCACCCTGAGCAGTCTCTCAGAATCAGACTGCTGACTCATCGGCACCCTCCAAGTTAAGCGATTCCTCGACCTCTTCCATTGCTTCGGCTTGCCGCAAAACGTCTGCGATCGAGCCGGTCATATAAAAAGCCTGCTCGGGCACGTCATCATATTTTCCATCCAGGATCTCTCTAAAGCCGCGTACAGTCTCCTCAATCGGCACAAACACTCCCGGTTTGCCCGAAAAAGCTTCTGCCACGATAAAAGGCTGCGTCAGGAAACGCTGCACCCTGCGGGCTCGGATCACAATCTGCTGGTCCTCCAGGGAAAGCTCTTCCATACCAAGGATGGCGATCAGGTCCTGGAGCTCTTCATAGCGCGCCAGGGACGCTCTGACCTGCATAGCGACGTTGTAATGTTCACTGCCTACGTTCTCAGGAGTCAGCAAATTCGAGTTGGATTGCAGCGGGTCGATCGCCGGGTAGAGCCCCAGCGACACAAGCCGGCGCGAGAGCACCGTGGTGGCATCCAGATGCGAGAAGGTGGCTGCCACGGCCGGATCAGTCACATCGTCAGCGGGGATGTAGACAGCCTGAACAGAAGTGATACTGCCTCTGCTGGTGGAGGTGATGCGTTCCTGAAGCACGCCCATCTCGGATTCGAGCGTGCTCTGATAGCCCATCTCACTCGGTAAGCGTCCCAACAGCGCTGAAACCTCGGAGCCAGCCTGAATAAAGCGATAGATGTTATCGATAAAGATCAGCACTGGGCGGCTTTCTTCGTCGCGGAAGTACTCCGCCATTGTGAGGGCGGTGAAAGGGATGCGCATGCGCGCTCCGGGCGGTTCATTCATCTGTCCAAATGCCAGGATGGCTGAATCGATCAAGCCGGAAGCGTTCATTTCCAGCCACAT
Organism: Anaerolineaceae bacterium UBA5838; assembly: GCA_002432795.1. Taxonomy (GTDB): domain Bacteria; phylum Chloroflexota; class Anaerolineae; order Anaerolineales; family Anaerolineaceae; genus Mesolinea. Next base: position 23,652 of record DJGU01000075.1, on the reverse strand, counting down.
GTCGTTACCTTCACGGCTGCGTTCGCCCACACCCGCAAAAAGCACAATGCCGGAGCTCTTGGTGATGGTGTTGTTCATCAATTCCAACATCAGGACGGTCTTGCCAACGCCTGCCCCGCCGAACAGACCTACCTTGCCGCCTTTTGGGTAGGGCGTCAGGAGATCGATAGCTTTGATGCCGGTAACAATCTTTTCGCTTGAGAGCACCTGGTCGCGAATCGCGGGTGGTTTGCGATGGATCGGAGCGAAAGTTTTCGGCTCGAAAGCTCCCCGGCCATCGATCGGCTCACCAAGGACGTTGAAAAGCCTGCCCAAGGTTTCTTTGCCAATGGGAACCGTGATCGGCTCGCCGAGGTCAATGACGGGCATGCCGCGCCGGAGCCCATCTGTGCTGCCCATGGCGATGGCGCGCACCACATTGGTGCCGACATGTTCTTGGATCTCAAGGATCAGATCGCCGCCTTCTTTGCGCTTGACCAACAAAGCGTTGTATATTGAGGGGAGATCGCCCGATTCAAATTCAACGTCAACCACCACACCAACCAAGCGGATGATCACCCCTGGATTTTTGTTTTCAGTATTCTCAGATTGCACAGGCATTTCCTATTTCTAACTTGGCACTAGAAAGGTCAGAGCCCTGACCGGTTTAATCACCCCTTAATTATGCCGGAAAAGGTTGTAAAAGTCAAAAATTAACCCTTTGCTGTACGGGAGGGCTTAAGTTCTCGCCGGTGTCCTCAGTGCGAAGCCTCCCTGTGGGACCGCGCGAGGGTCTTGACCGAAGGTCTCCATCGTTCTTTCTAAATTAGTGCAAGTAATAATCACGCAGTCTTTCAGTTCTCGCCAGTCTTTATAATCCCCGGAGCAAAGCGGAGTGGGACCCGACCGCGCGAGGGTCTTGACCGTTTACTGTAGGGGTACCCCCCCGTGGTTACCCCATCTTGTTGATTAAATATCAGTAGAAAATGTAGGCCGGATTGCGTATTTCAATCCGGCTCTTTTTTCTTTCCGTTCTTCCCATATCGAAGGGGTAACAAAATAGACTCACAAATTCGCTAGGCGTGGGGTTAACCCCTTGGGCACCACCCGGCCCTGCTTTTGTTGCTCAGATAATGGAAAAAAGGTCAACCACAGGGGGTTGACCCTACAAAAGAAGGGCTTAATGTAATGCCCAATTCCGCCACAATTCAAAGTACAGCCGGATTGAAAGACGCAATCCGGCCTACGACTAAGACGCCATAATCCCCCTTAATCTCTCTTCTCGGATAGAATTGCATGCATGGCAAAACTCGGGCAAAAAGCCAAAGACCTGATCATCCTCATAGGCTGCGTTTTGATCATGGCTACCACGATGGGGATCATCATGAATGTGGCAAGCATTTTCTACCCGGTGGTTGCCGCCGACCTGGGCGTCAGCCGGGCAACCTTCGCCCTGACAGGCACCATCACTTCCCTTTCTTCCATGTTTGCGGCCTTATTCTGGGGCTTTCTCTACACAAAAACCGGTATCCAAAAACCGATGCTTATTGGAATCGCGGCGGCGGGCATATGTTATTTCGGACTCCAGGCTGCCAGAACGCTGATGCATTTTTATCTGCTGGCGGGGTTAATTGGCTTCTTATTTGGGGGGATCTCGATTATTCCCGTATCCACCATTATCACCCGTCATTTCACCAGGAACACCGGTTCTGCCCTGAGCATCGCCCTGGCTGGCAGCGGCGTGGGACCCATGCTGCTCAACCCACTGATCAACACCCTCATCAACACGCAGAGCTGGCGGACGGGTTACATACTGCTCGGAATAATCCTTCTGGCAGTAGCACTGCCATCAGCGTTGATCGTCACCCACCTGGTTAGGGATGAAATCCAGAGCGCTCCTGTGAGAGCTGGTAAATCCAAGCCAAGCGATCAGCCGCGCGCTCGCCAGCCTGTCTGGTTTCTGGCATTTCTCGCGGCTGCATTTCTTTCAGGCTTCACCGGAGCAGGCACCCTCTTTAACCTGCCCATCTATATGAACGACCTCGGTTTTTCCGTCGGAAAAATATCGATAGTGGCATCTGCCTATGCTGCGTCGATGGTGCTGGGAAAATTCATTCTTGGAGTTCTCTATGACCGGGTGGGCACAAAAACCGCCACTCTCATCGCTGGTCTGCTGATGACCCTCACCTGTATTTTTTTGATGTTCATCACATCGTTACCCTTCCTGGTGCTGATGTTGATCACTTTCGGGATCGGAATCGCGATGGGCACTGTTTCGATAACCTGGATGACGAATTACTTTTTTGGAAAGAAGGAATACAGCAAGCGCTTTGGCGGAGTTCAATTCATAAACAGTCTTGGGGTCGCAAGCGGCATTCCCTTTATTGCAATGCTGCTTGAAAAGGCACCCAAGGCCAACCTGACCTGGCTCGCCATTGCCGTTCTGAGCCTGCTGATGCTGGCCTTGTTCATGGCAAGCATCCAGGGCAATCGAAAAACCCGGGAAGAATTAGCATAGGGCTTCATTGGGTCTCACCCGCCCTCGTAGCAATGCTTCAAGGGTTTGCTCAATCTGGATTTTTGATCGCACCAGCACCCCACTAACCAAAGGGCAGCAAGTCCGGGCAAGGAATGTGTTAGCCGTAGGGGTAACCCCCCGTGGTTACCCAGGTTTTGTTAAGTAAACAATTGTTAATAACATCAGAACAAAGGTCAATCACAGGGGATTGACCCTACAAAAGAAGGCGCTGGATTTGATGCGTGATCCGGCTAACGATTCGCGACTTTGTCTGAGTGGAAGGAAAAGAACCTTCCATTCCAACCTACATCTGATCACTTCGTCAGGCGAAAGCAACCTTTTCAACCGTCAGCCCACTGGTACAATTATTCTCAATGGAAAACTACCCTGCCATCCCAATTACGCCAGAATTAGCCCGCTTGCTGATGCCACTGCGGCCGGATGATTCCTTTAAAGGCACCTTTGGTAAGGCGCTGGTGGTGGCTGGCTCGCGCAAATACACAGGGGCGGCTGGCCTTGCCATTCAGGCAGCCTTACGCAGCGGCGCAGGATTGGTTTTTGCGGCTATCCCCGAGAGCATCCACGCTCCGCTCTCCGCACATATTTCTGAAGCGATTTGGCTCCTGCTGCCAGAGAAAGATGGCGCCATCACAGCGGAGGAAAAGACGGGCATTCTGCCGAAGGAAAAGGCAGGCGACCTGTCGGAGGAAAAGGCAGGCCTTTTCCCTACAGAGGGCAAAGACGCCGTCCTGGTGGGCCCGGGTTTGAACCAGACCGAAGGCACGCAAGCTTACTTGCTCGGTTTGCTGGGACACCTTCGTGAAAATTCGCCCGATTTGCCGATTGTGGTCGATGCGGACGCGCTCAACATTCTTAGCAAGCTGGTGGATTGGCATACCCTCTTGCCAAAGCGGGTCATTCTGACCCCGCATGAGATGGAATTTTCCCGCCTGACCGGGCTCTCGTTGGGTGAGATTCACTCCAGCCGGCAGGAGCTTGCCATCAGCTACGCATTGGAATGGCGGCAAACCTTGATCCTGAAAGGACCTAACACGCTGGTCGCCTCGCCCGATGGAGAGTGCCGCGTTTTGCCCTTTGCCAATTCCGTGTTGGCGCACGGCGGCGCGGGGGATGTGCTGGCAGGATTGATTGTTGGCTTGCTCGCGCAGGGACTTCCGCCTTTCGACGCAGCCTCGCTGGCGGTCTGGCTGCACGCCCGCGCGGCTGAGCTGGCGCTGGCGGAGGTCGGTCACCCCGCCGCCACCCTGCCTCCGGACATCATTCGGCATATTGGCAGGGCGATGAGCAGGTTATAGAAATCCGTGTTGCCATAACCCCTGTAAAAGACCCACCCCCTTGGTCCCCCTCCTTTCGCTTCGCTGGAGGGGGTGAGTAGGGAACAGCCGCCTGTGCCCGTCGAAGATCCCAGCCTCGAAGAGGCGTGTGGACAAACCAGGGCATGCGTCGTTCCGGGCAATTGGGCATATGAAACGGACGCCTGTGCCAGCAATACCATGCTATGCAGGTACAGGGCAGGGATTCCAGCGTTTCTCCTGAGTTCTTTTTTACAAGACCTACATCCTCGTCCATCCTCCCTGCGACGAAAAATGGCTGGATGAGGTTTGAGTCGGCAACGGTCGCCTGTGACCATTTTTTCGTTGCCACCCCAGTTTCCACCTCAGCAAAAAAACCAGAGCAAGCGGGTTTTTTCGCAGCTTTTACCCCCTCCAGCGAAGCATTGGGAGGGGGACAAAGGGGGTGGGGCTTTTGAATGGCTTTCAAAGTACGGCTGCAATTTCGGAACGGTGCGAGATGTTTAGACAAGTTTGATTGTTTACAGAATATCCGATGTGATTGTTTACAATTTTGTATGGCCATCCACCTCTGTTTACCCAGCGTATACACCGGACCAATGCTGCGGACAGGCACGGGGGCCTGTCCCTACGTGAGAATATATTCAATTTCAACCGGTTCGTGTAGGGGTAACCACCCTGGTTACCCGATATTGTTGATTTACCAGACCAGCATTGCCCTCGAAGGGGATGTGTTTGATGGATAAAAAAAAGTAAACTATCACCTCAAACAAAATGTAAACAATCACTGTCTTGACAGCGAGGACGTTCCTTAAGACTCCAACCTTTTACTTCTACAATGAACATTGAAAAAATCCTTATTCAACCTTTGAAAACCATTCCTTCATCCACTATAATTGTGCTATCACATTCACAATAGTAGAAAGGGTGAAATGAAAGCAATTCGCTTGCCTCTTGCCGTATTCCTGGCACTCTCACTTTTCCTCAGCCCTGCGGCCTCCCTGGCGCAGGCACCTACCCAAGAAATTATCCAAAGCACACCCCCAACAGCCGGTATTATGGCAGATGTTGACTGGTGTGTTGCCGGAGTCATGAACGGCTGGGACAACACTTCCGACCCCATGTACGACGACGGCACCAATGGCGACCTGCTTGCCAATGATGGGGTCTATTCGCTAGCATTTACCGTTGCTGAAGCCGGTTATTACCAATGGAAGGCAGTGGAGTGCGGCAATTGGGGACTTGCCTATCCATCAGCCAATTCCTGGTTCACCACAAGTGCTGCTGATCAGACGGTGATCTTCACCTTGGACACCAACGATTATAGTTCCAATGCTGGCATGGTTTTGCTGCCTGCCAGCAACATTGCCAACGTCACTGGGGACACCCTCCCAACCAGCTTTACGGCGGTTGGTGATTTCCAAGGCTGGAATAATGCCGATCCTGCCACACTGATGACGGACATGGGCAACGGTTTCTACCGCCTGGTTTATAACGTCGCTTCCCCCAGCAGTTACATTGGTAAGGCAGTCATTACCGGAACTTGGAATGGGTTTGGGGCGGATGGACGCTCCACCGATGCTGCCAATATCAACTTCATCACCACTGAAGCAAACCAGGATGTTGTTTTTCTGCTCGATACATACACCGGTCGACTGTTAATCGAACCTGTTTCGACTGGCACTGGTACCTGGTGCGCGGCAGGCGGCTTCAACGGCTGGTCAGAAAACACTACCCCTCTATATGATGATGGTACCAATGGCGACCTGGTTGGAGGTGACGGCGTCTTTACGGTCGACCTCACTATCCCCACCGCAGGGCGCTACGAATGGAAAGTGACCAACTGCACCTGGGATGTAACTTATCCCTCTTCAAACTCGTGGTTCATCACCTCTGAAGCAGACCGGGTGGTCAAGCTGAGTTTTGATACAAACGACCATACTGATGATGCCGGTTGGAGAATGAAGCCTTTTACGAATATATTGCATGCCTGGGATTCGACCAGCAATTTCACTATTGTTGGTGATTTCCAGGGTTGGAATTATGCCGAACCAACCACTGCAATGAATGATCTTGGTTATGGGCTTTACCAAACCAACGTTCAGATTTCTGAAGCGAATGAACACGTTTATAAGGTGGTCTCGACTGGCAGTTGGGATGCAATCGGCAACGACAACCGTTCGGTTAATGCGGATAACATTCCCTTTACGGTATATGCACCAGATGACCTCGTCCCGTTCCTGCTGGATTACCGCACCGGGCGTGTAGGTGTCTTCCCGCCGCCTGCTGTCGAACCGCCTGAACCCGGGCATGACGACGAAGTTTGGTGGGACTATTTGGGTCACGACAGCCGGGACACTCTCTACCGCACCCCCGGCGGACCGGTAACCACCGGCACCGAGGTGAAGCTGCGCCTGCGCGCTGCCGCGAACGACCTGACTGAAGCCAAGCTGCGCCTCTACAACGACCGCACCGACGTACAGTCCATTCTGCCGATGTCTGTTGCCTATAGCGATGGCACTTACGACTGGTGGGAAGTTGCCGTGCCAGCCAGCACTGACCCGACCGTCTATTGGTATCGCTTCATCGTTATCGATGGAACTGATACGGATTACTACGAAGATGACGCAGCCCGCACCATGGGCCTGGGTCAAGCTTTTGACGAAACTCAGGATTATTCCTACCAGTTGACGGTTTACGATCCGGACTTTCAGACCCCGGATTGGATCAAAAACGCCATTGTTTACCAGGTCTTCCCCGATCGCTTCCGCGACGGCGACCCCGATAACAACAAACCCGCCGGCACCTTCTTCTATGGTGAAGAGGGCGGCACAGTATATCGCTCTCTGACCGAAGATTGGAACACCTACATCTGTGATCCGAGAGGGGAAGATGACTGCGCTGGTACTTACAGCAAGAACTTCTACGGCGGCGACCTGCAGGGTCTGCTTGACCAGTTGGATTATCTGGTAGCACTAGGGGTGAACACCATATATCTCAACCCGATCTTCGCTTCGCCCTCCAATCACGGCTACGACACCACCGATTACATGAGCATCAACGAGATGTTCGGCACCCAAGCAGAATACGATGCCTTGATCGGTGGTTTGGCAGATCGCAATATGCATCTGATTGTGGACGGTGTGTTCAACCATGTTTCGTCCGACTCGATGTATCTCGACCGCTATGAACGTTATCCTGAAGTTGGAGCCTGCGAAAGCCCCACTTCAGCCTACCGCGAGTGGTTCTACTTCACCGACGTGCCTGCCGGTACCGGTCCCTGCGTGGGTTCGGACGGCACACCCGGCGGAGCCAATTATGAATCCTGGTGGGGTTACGACTCCCTGCCCAAACTCAATTCCAGCAATCTGGAAGTGAGAGCCTGGATCTGGGATAACCAGGACAACCCCGAAACGACTGTGGCTGGTCACTGGATGCTCACCGCAGATGGCTGGCGTCTGGATGTCGCCGGTGATGTGGACCCCGGCACGCTTAATGACACAAGTAACGATTACTGGGAAGGCTTCCGCAATACCGTACATGCGGTCAATCCCGACGGCTACATCACCGGTGAGGAATGGGGGATTGCCAACAGCTGGCTGCTGGGCGGCGAGTGGGACGCGGTCATGAACTATCAGTTCAGCTCGGCAGTGCTCTCCCTCTGGCGCGATAGCACCTTCACTGATAACGACCACAACGCCGGCTCTTCGGCAGGCGAATTGGCACCACTCAGCATGAGCCAGTTCGATGAGCGCATTCTCAACCTGCAGGAACGCTACGCCCCCGAAGCCTTCTATTCCATGATGAACCTCTTCGGCAGCCACGACACCAACCGTGCTCTCTTCATGCTGGACGAGAACACCAACACGATGGGACCTGCTGATTATCTGGATCCAAATTACAACTGGACCCCCGCAATCGAAAAGCTCAAGGGCGCGGCTTTGGTGCAGATGACCATGCCAGGTGCACCCACCATTTACTACGGCGACGAAGTTGGCTTGGTGGGTCCGGTTGCCAAGGACGGCAGCGGCGTGTGGCAGGACGATCCCTACAACCGTCAGCCTTACCCCTGGCTGGATGAAACCGGGACACCCTATTACACGCATTTACAGAGCCAGACAGCACGGGATGAACTTTTTGACTACTACTCGACACTGACTGCCGCCCGAAACGACAATATTGCACTGAGAACGGGTGACTATCAAACGCTCTTGGTGGATAACGAGAATGCGCTCTACGCTTATGGCAGACATATACCTGCGTATGGCGCTGCCATTGTGGTCATCAACCGCGGAAGCAGCCAACAACAAGTCTCGCTGGATGTAGATGGTTACCTGCCCTACCAGACAAGCTTAACCGATGTGCTGAGCACTAACACTTACACTATTAGTAGCAGCGGTATGGTGGAAGACATTGTTGTTCCAGCCAACAGCGGTGCCGTACTTGTGTCAACAGGATTCATCGCTGCGCCACCTGACCCAGTAATTGATTTAGAGGTTACCAACACAGGGGCGGACACAGTCGACCTTGCCTGGAGTGTAGCCATAAGCGCTGATGCCTACCTGGTTTATCGCAGTTACCTCTCTGGAGGCGGATATGAACTGCTGGGCGAAACAAGCGCAACAACCTTTACAGATACTGGTCTGACACCTGGACAACGAGTTTATTACATTGTGATTGCAAAGAGTACCATTGTTGGACTGCTGAGTGAACCTTCCAACGAAGTCACTGCCCTACCGGCTTACACGATCGACTGGGCGAACCTGCAGTGGCCTTATAGCATCACACACACCATCGGCATCAACCAGACTGAGAATATTTACGGTCAGGTTTATATCGATGGTGTCACTTCCGAGCCCGGAGCTACTCCCGGATTAACCGCCCAGGTTGGTTATGGACCAAACGATTCTGATCCCCGCGAAAATGCAGCCTGGACCTGGTTTGATGCGCCCTTCTTCTCCCAGGAAGGCAATAACGACCAATTTGCCGGCAACTTAATGCCTGAAACAACTGGAGAATTTGATTATGTCTACCGCTACTCCACCGACGGCGCTGTTTCCTGGGTTTACGCTTATGAAGGCGGGCTCGTGGGCGATCCGTACACTCCCGCAAGTGCTGGTGATCTGACTGTTAATGCTTCATCAGACGTCACACTTCCCTCTGCCCCGGTTCTTTCAATCGCCGACTGGAGTGCTTCTTCCATCTCGCTTAGCTGGACTGCTGCAACCGATAACGTGGCAGTTTATGCCTATGACCTCTACCGCTCCACGGATAGTATCACTTTCAGCAAGATCGACCGCGTTTTGGCTCCCACCCTGACCTACACCGACACGACCGCGGTAACCGATCAGCTCTACTACTACTACGTGATTGCGCTGGATACCAGTTTTAACCACAGTGTTCCCTCCAACACGGTCTCTCAAACCGCCGAAGCTAAGCTGGTGGCGGTAACCTTCGAAATAACCGTGCCTGAATGGACGCCTGGCACGGTCTATTTGACAAGGTACGTTAACCCAGACGGTACCATTGGCGATTGGAATCCCGCAGCCACCGCCCTCACAAAAATCTCTGATACGCTCTGGAGAGGAACGTTCGATATCCTTGACGGCACCTCCTTTGAATTCAAATTCACCCGCAGCAGCTGGGAAACGGTGATGAAAGGTGAGGACGGCAACGAAGAGCTCGCCAACCTGCCCATCACAGTCAACTACGGCACAGACGGCACCCACCTTTATGAGTACACCGTGCTCAATTGGCGCGACCCGATCGTGGTGAGCGCTTCCCCGCTCAATGGCGCGACGGATGTTGCACTGGATGCGTCAATTGTGGTCACCTGGAGCCAGGCAATGGCAGCCACTGCCTGCCCGGCAGTCTGGGTTGAGCCAAATCCCGCTGATCTGATCCCGGTAACCTGCAGTTTTGACACGGCAACCAACGAAATGACCATCACCCCGACCAACAACTTGCCCTGGGGAGCAGATATTTCGGTCGGTCTTTCTGGATTGGTGGACGCTGGTGGGGATACACAACAGGTGAGTTTCCCATTGACCTTCAGTACGGAATATCTGAAAGTTTTCCTGCCGATAATTCTCCGCTGATCCTCTCGTGATATTTAACCTAAATGAGGCTGACAAATGTCAGCCTCATTTTATTGGTTTTATCATTAAGAATTAGATTTCCCGCGTTTCGTCTACTGCTCGAAACTGGTGACCTCAAAGTACTTCTGCGCGTGCTTGCAAGCCGGGCAGACCTTGGGGGCTTCTTCTCCCTCGTGGATATAACCGCAGTTACGGCACTTCCAATAAACCTTGTGCTCGCGCTTAAAGTACTTGCCGTCTTTGACCACATCCGCCAGAGCTTTGTAGCGCAGGTAGTGCTGCTCTTCCACTTCAGCGATCTCAGTGAAGGATTCAGCGATCTTATCGTAGCCTTCTTCTTTGGCAACTTCAGCAGCGTTTTTGTAGAGCAGGGTGAATTCCTCGTGCTCTCCGGCTGCGGCAGCTTCAAGGTTTTCCCAGGTGGAACCGACTGAGGCAGGATAATCGGCATCGACATGAATGGTCACAGCGCCAAGGTGGCGGATGATGTGATCATAAAAAACTTTGGCATGTTCACGTTCGTTGTCAGCCGTTTCGGTAAAAATCGCTGCGACGTGCAGCAATCCTTCTTTTTCGGCGACTTCAGTGTAAAACGAGTAGCGATTGCGAGCCTGTGACTCACCGGCAAACGAGTTTACGAGATTTTGATATGTTTTTGAGTCCTTGAATTCCATTTTTTCCTCTTACTTTCGATTGGTAACTTGAATTTTACCATTTTCAGCCGAATCGGCTGTCTGACTTCTGATCAGCTTAAAGAATTACAGTACAGGCTCCCTTAAAAAAAGGATGTGAACATATACGCGCAACTCTTCCGGGGCTTTTCGATTGGTCCACCCTCCTCAAGAATGAATCCCCACAACTACAATATCAAAGTGACGCCCTTATCGGTCAGCATCAGCTTGACCTTGTCCTTTAACGAGACTTCCACCATTTCTCTGCTGCACAAACAGGCAAATTTACTCTTGGAGAATAAAGATTGAGAAGCAGCTCTTCGAGGAATTTTGTTTTTCAGCACTTTTTCTATAGAATATGAGTGAGGAAACTATGTTTGAAATCAAAGGTAACTACGGCACAGCAAAAGTCTTCTCTGAAATCCGCGACGAGAAGGCGATCGAACAGATCCAGGTTTTGATGGATCAGCCTTTCGTTGAAGGATCCAAGGTCAGGATCATGCCGGATTATCACTGGGGAGCTGGCTGTACGATCGGATTTACGGCTGTTTTGCGGGATTATGTCGTGCCAAATCTGGTTGGGGTGGATATCGGTTGCGGCATGTACGTGGAAAGCCTTGGCAAGCAGGATCTCGATCTCAAATCTTTTGATCGATTGGTTCACGAAATTCCCGCTGGCTTCAATTCATGGAAGCAGCCTGTAGAATCCGCTGCTTTCATGCGCGAATTGTTGTGTTTCGATGAGATCAAAACATCGGTCATCGATAAGCAGGTTGGCACGCTCGGTGGAGGCAATCACTTTATTGAACTGGACATTGAGGAAAAAACTGGCGAAGTCTTCCTGGTGATCCACTCTGGAAGCAGGAATGTGGGTAAACAGATCGCAGATTACTACCAGAAGTTAGCCGGAATAAGCTGCAAAGCCGATGTTCCGAAGCCGCTGAAATACCTGGAAGGCGAGTTGGCACAAAGATACCTGCACGACATGCGTTTGTGCCAGGAATACGCCAGTCTGAATCGCCAGACCATGGGCAAATATATCAACCAACGCTTCGGTATCGGAGGGTCAAGCTTCCAGACCATCCACAACTACATCAACGCATCCGATAATATTATCCGTAAAGGCGCGGTCTCCGCAAGAAAAGGTGAAAAACTAATCATCCCATTGAACATGCGCGATGGTTCTTTGATTTGCGTGGGAAAAGGAAACAGTGATTGGAACGATTCCGCGCCCCACGGCGCGGGGCGCCGATACGGCAGAAAAGAAGCCCTGCGAATCTTGAGCCTGCAGGACTTTCAGGCATCCATGAGAAACGTCTTTTCGACAACTATCGGTCGTGAAACCCTCGACGAAGCCCCAATGGCGTACAAACCAACAGCAGAAATCGTCAAGGCAATTCAGGATACGGTCGTGATTGAAACGCACATCAAACCGATTTACAACTTCAAAGCTGGACGAGAATAGCCAGGAGATGTGTTTAGTCCCATAATCAAGGATCTGATCAGCGTAACTGATCAGATCTTAATATTGTGCCCATCTGCTTCTCAGAATGAGAACAAATGATCAGGCTGTCGATTTGATGTGCATCACAGGCACTGCATTTGTGCGGCTTGGATCAGGCAAAGGCAGAACCCATTATCAGCGCTTCTTCTCGTTGACTGGCAGCTCGCCCAGCAAGAGCGTAGGTGTGATGCCCTTATCGGTCAGGATCACTTTGGCGTTATCCTTCAAGGAGGTTTCCACCATTTCGATCTGCTTCAAGGCCTGGGCATTGCCGACAAAGTATTTCTCAGCCGACTCATTAACCAGCTTGATCGCCTCAGCGCGTCCTTCAGCAACTTTGATAGCTGCCTCGCGTTCGCCTTCAGCGCGCTGGATTGCAGCCAGTTTCTGCTG
>DJGU01000075.1:6365-11091 GCA_002432795.1 Anaerolineaceae bacterium UBA5838 | reverse complement strand
TTGTGCATTGCCTTTTTGATATCTTCAGGCGGGTCGATCAGGCGGATTTCCACCTTGCTTACCGTCAAGCCCCATTCCACCGCAAAGTTGCCTAAAATGCCTTTCAGATTAGTTGCGATTTTCTCCCTGGCAACCAGGCTCTCGTCCAGGGTGAGGTCGCCAAACTCCTGGCGCAGATTGGTCATTGCCAGTTGGATGACTGCCCGTTTCCAATCATCAATGTTATAAAATGTGCGTTTGATGGCGTCTTCGTCTGTAGCTGGTCTCACCCACATGACGCCGTCAACCGAGATTTCGACATTATCCTTGGTAATAACGGATTGGGGCATGATGTCCATGGTATGCTCGCGGATATCGCGAATGCGCACCAACTGCACAAACGGCACCTGCACACCCAAGCCCGGAAGCACAAAGCGGGTATATTTACCCAGGGTTTCCTGGATGCCCCGTTCGTAGGGTCGTAAGGTAAAAAGGGGGGTTACGATAGTTCTCATGGTTGCTCCTAAATCTTAATTCTAATGTTTGGTTACTTTTCAGATTACTTTCAGAATTTTTGTATGCTTGTGTAGTTTATATCCTAAGAATAGCAGACCTGTTTAATGAAGTCAAACGGTTTTATGCTACAAACACCCATAACACCAGCCACTGGCGGCAAAAATCAAGCCCATGACTTTACTCGGACAGCCTGGATCTAAACGACCACTGCCAGGAGCGCTTTTTTCATCCGAAACGAAGCGAAGGATCTGATCGCGAATAACGCGAAACTCCGAAAACAATAGCTCCCAATGAAAGGATCTGTCAGTCGTAGGGCGTGATTGAAAGCACTATGCCAGCCTCAATACGGAATCTTCGCCGTGCTTTCAATCCGCCGCAACCCAAGCATATTGGAGGATTGTGGACCGGTTTTGGACCGAAAGGATGATCGCCAACAGGTCCTCAATCACGCCCACAATTAATAAATAGATCCTACATAGAATGACAAGAACATTTAAGTTGCACATTTCAACCCGTCACACCTGGAGACAAAAGAGAGATCGCCACGGTCGCTTACGCTCCCTCGCGATGACAAAGGTAGATGTTAGCCTTCGTAGGTCGGAATGAGCCTCAGTTGCTCACTCCGACAACGCGTAGAGAATTTCTTTGTCATCCTGAACGAAGTGAAGGATCTGGTCTTCTGTTTCTAAATTCTTTGCAAAAGAAGCTCAGAATAACAGGAAAGGTCAGAATTAAAAATGCTTATTCTTTGTGCACGATGGGCCAAGCTACCACCAATCCTCAGCTTTATCTGGTGGGTTGGCTTTTAATCGCTTGCGTAACCCAAAACTCTCCCACGCCAACCCACCCTACACAACGTCTGTCTTCCTGAGGGAAGCGTAGGATCTACTCTCTACCAATAAGATTCTTCGCAAAAGAGGCTCAGAATGACAGGACAGTGGGGCTTGTCATCCTGAACGCAGTGAAGGATCTTGCTTTGTTTACGAATAAGATTCTTCGCAAAAGAGGCTCAGAATGACAGATTCCGGCTTAGAATGACAGGGCAGTGGAGCTTGTCATCCTGAACGCTGTGAAGGATCTTGCTTTGTTTACCAATAAGATTCTTCGCAAAAGAGGCTCAGAATGACAGGTAAACTGCACGATCTCTGTCATCCTAGAACGAACTGAAGAATCTAATCAATAACTGCCTAAGATCCTTTGCTGGCGCTCAGGATGACAAATAGTCGTAGGGCGGAATGCGCCTCACTTGCGCACTCCGCCAAATTCATCATACGTAGGGCGGAATGCACCTCTTTTGTGCACTCCGCCAAAAGGATTCCTATGTTGTCGGAGTGAAACCGCGCCAGGCTCTTGATGGCCCACCATCCGCCAGCGATTTCATTCCGACCTACAAGGTGTATGCTTGTCATCCTGAACGAAGTGAAGGATCTGGTCTTCTGTTATAAAATTCTTTGCAAAAGGATCTCAGAATAACAAGAAATCACGGCAAAGACCTCCCAATGGATAGAACTCTATCCCTTGATGAGAGTAAAGAACTGACCGCGCACTTTGAACTGGCCATTAGCTGCAACGACTTTCTCGAGATATTCCTCCGAGACATCCACCGTTGTGCGGTGGTTTTGAATGTAGATTCTTCCCAAAGAAGCGCCCGGGATCCCGGCTGTACCGGCAATCGAAGCAACCACATCCGCCGGACGCAAGCCATCCACCTTGCCCAGCCCCATCTCCAGGCGGATCATGCCAGCTTCATCGCTTTGTTTTCCGCGGATGCTGGCGCGCGGCTTGGCGCGGCCATCAGATTCCCGCGATCTGCGCACACTCACGCCATCCCGACTGCCGCGTTCGGAGCGTTCAGAGCGCTCGCCGCGAGCTCGCCGCTCAGGGCGCACAGCCTTCTCAGGCAGGGGGCTGATCTCGGGGATTGGGCGCTGCTTTTCCTCGGCCCGGGCTACCTTGAGCGCCGCTGCAGCCATGTCAATTGGGTCAACCCCACTCGCAACCAAAGCCTCAACGAGGGCGCGCTCTTCCTTGGCGCGGCCGCGTTTGAGCCAGGTTTCGATCTTTGAAAGCAGGCTGTCCAGACGTTTCGCCTGGATTTCTTCGATAGTTGGAACAGTCGCTTGCAGCATTTCCTGGCGGGTGAACTGTTCGATCCTCCGCACCTGGCGTCTTTCGGACGGTCTGGCGAAGGAGATAGCGACGCCAGTCCTACCAGCCCTGCCCGTGCGCCCAATCCGGTGCACAAAGGTTTCAGTTTCTTCTGGCAGGTCATAGTTGAAGACGTGCGTGATCCCTTCCACATCCAATCCACGGGCAGCCACATCAGTTGCCACCAAGACCTTTACCTGTCCAGATCTGAAACGTGACATGGTGTGCTCACGGGCTTCCTGGCTCAAGTCCCCCGAAAGTGCTTCGGAGGGGTAACCGCGCAGGTTTAGTTCATTGACAAGCTCACCAGTTCGCACGCGCGTGCGAGTAAAGATCAGTGCCGTGGTAATGTCTTCCATTTCGAAAAGCCGTGTCAGCACCGCCAGTTTGTCGTGTTCGTTCACATAGTAAACGCGCTGCTCCGTCGCTGCTACGGTAACCTGTTCGGCCTGGATTGCAATCGTTTTGGGATTGCGCAGATATTTACGAGCCAATTCACGAATTCTGGGAGGGAGGGTTGCGGAGAAAAGTGTCGTCTGACGTTCATCCGGCGTGGCAGCCAGGATCGCCTCAACATCTTCCACGAAACCCATGGAAAGCATCTCGTCCGCTTCATCCAGCACGACGGTGTGCACCTCGGTCAGGTCCAGGCGTCCGCGTTTGATCAGGTCCAGGATGCGGCCAGGCGTGCCAACCACCACCTGCACTCCCCGGCGCAGCTGGTTAAGCTGTTGGCTGTAGGACGTGCCGCCATAAACGGTCAAGACGCTCACGCCCATGAACTGACCAAGCGACTGGATCATCTCCGTCACCTGCAGAGCCAGTTCGCGGGTGGGGGCGACCACCAGTGCCTGGGGCAGATATTGCTCAGGGTCAATGCGGTTGAGGATGGGAAGGGCGAAGGCGGCCGTTTTACCGGTGCCGGTTTGAGCCTGCCCGGTTACGTCGCAGCCTTCCTGCATCAGGGGGATGATCCCAGCCTGGATGGGGGTGGGCTGGGTGTAGCCCAGCGCGGTGATTGCCTGCACCAGTTCGGGGCGCAGCTTAAAATCTTCAAATTGTACGGTCATCAAAACTCCAGTTTCCTAGTACGAGCAGGCGCAGGCAAGCACATGCTGTTGGCATGCTTGGCGCTGCTCATTATTCATTTTTACTCAGGGGGATGTCTTGATTATTCCGTACTGTTATCTGCAATGCGCTTTGCCTCGCGGCTCGGCGCTCCCTAACAAAGCCAGCCATGTTTTGGAACGTCCAAAACCTACACCCAAAATAAAAGTTCTCACGCGAGAACTGCTGAAGTATATCACTGATTGTCTTGAGCGGAACTGTATAGTATAAGTTTTGTATAGTATAAGTTTGTATCGTATAAGATGCTAATAATAATTGTTGAATTCGTAGCTCTTGATCTTGTTTAGGACTTTCCTATTTCGCTGCTTTAGGACATTATCATGTTGCTCTTACAATTCCTGCCCATTTTCCCAGCCCCGATGAGTTTTGCTTTATAATCGATGCTAACAATCCATTAACCCAACTCTTTCTTGGAGGAAAAAATGAAAAAGTATTTGCTGTTAGCAGTGGCCTTGATCTTAGTGGGAACTATGCTGGTCGGATGCGCGTCCGAATCCACTTCAGTTCTCGATAAGATCCAGAAAGCAAAAAAGGTGTCGGTCGGAACATCCGCCGATTACCCCCCATACGAGTATCTCGATGAAGCCGGCAACAAGACCGGGTTCGATATCGAGTTGATGGCTGAAATTGCCAAACGTATGGGCGTCGAGCTCGAGTGGGTGGACATGCCTTTCGACAGCCTGGTGGCTGCAGTTGCAGGCGGCAAGCTGGATATGTCCATCTCCTGCTTCAACTATGATGAGGAACGGGATAAGATCGTTGACTTCTCCGAAGCCTACTACACCACTGAAGACGCCTTCGTGGTCACCAGCGCTTTCGCCGGAACGATCACCGCGCCGGAAGATGTCGCCAACTACAAAGTCGGCGTTCAGTCCGGCACCGTGCAAGACGGCTGGCTGACAGATAACCTGGTCACCGCCGGTTTGCTGCCCGAAGCCAATCTCTCGCGCTATGA
>DJGU01000075.1:4675-6271 GCA_002432795.1 Anaerolineaceae bacterium UBA5838 | reverse complement strand
CAGGCTTTGGTTGCCCAAAACCCCGATCTGCAGATCGTCTACCGCGGCGTACTCTCCACCGGTCCGATCAACATCGTTTTGCCGGATGGCGACGCGGAACTCAAAGCCGAGGTCGATCGCATCATCAAGGAACTTCAGGCTGAAGGTTTCATTGATGCGCTGGCGTTGAAATATTTTAGCGAGTAAGAAATAGCCAGTTTCGTAAATTTTTACTACCACAGGGGCTGCCAATTTCGCAGCCCCTGGATAAAACGGAGCAGCCTTTGGATTTCGGTCAATTCATTTCCTACATAGGCTCAGGGACGGTTTACACCGTGGGAGTAACACTTATCGCGCTGCCTTCAGGGCTTCTGATAGGCACGATCTTAGCGCTGCTCTATGTTTATGGCGGCAAGGCTGCCGCCAGGATTATGAATATCTACAGCACCATTTTCCGCGGCATTCCACCAGTAGTCTTGCTGTTTATCCTCTTTTTTGCGGTTTCCAAGGGCATCAACCTCTCCGCCTTTTGGGCAGGCTCACTTTCCCTGGGGGTCGTGAGCAGCGCTTATCAGATGGAAATTATCCGCGGGGCACTGCTGTCCGTCAGCGGGGACCAGTTGATGGCTGCCCGGGCGGTTGGCCTAAGCCGTCTTCAGGCAATCCGCTACGTGGTGCTGCCCCAGGCGGTCAGGCTGGCAATCCCACCCTGGTCCAACGAAGCCGCCATCGTGATCAAAGACTCCTCGCTGGTCTACGCCCTGGGAGTTCCCGAGATCCTGCGGCGGGCGCAGCTGATCGGCGCCAGTTCCCAACAATACCTGCTGGCGTATCTCAGCGCCGCCGTTATCTACTTTTTGCTGGTATCCCTGACCACTCGTTTGTTGAACCAGCTTGAACTAAAACTCAGCATCCCTTCCAACCCTTAGCCCGCGGAGTGTACGCCATGCCTAAACCGATCCTGACCATCAAAAATCTGACCAAGACCTATGGTCAGAATGTGATCTTCCAGCATCTTGACCTGACCGTCAACGAAGGCGACACGATCGTGATCATCGGTCCGAGCGGCACCGGCAAAAGCACCCTTCTGCGCTGCATTAACCTGCTCACCCGCCCCAATGAGGGTCAGATCTGGCTGGATGACCTGGAAATTACCGCCAAAGGCACGGATGAGGACCAGGTGCGCCAGCACATCGGCATGGTCTTCCAGAACTTTCTGCTCTTCAACCACCTGACCGCCCTGGGGAACGTCAAGCTGGGCTTGACCCGGGTCAAACACCTGTCCGACGAAGCCGCGACCGAAAAAGCCCTGCGCGAGCTGAACCGCGTGGGTCTGGCGGACCGTGCCGATCACTACCCCGGGCAGCTCTCCGGCGGGCAGCAGCAGCGCGTGGGCATTGCCCGGGCGCTGGCAATGGACCCGCGAGTGATGCTCTTTGACGAGCCCACCTCTGCCCTCGACCCCGAGCTGATCGGGGAGGTACTGGAGGTTATGCGCCAGCTTGCGCTGGACGGCATGACCATGCTGGTGGTCACGCACGAGATGGGTTTTGCGCGCGAGGTCGCCGACCGGATCGTCTTCATGGAAAAGGGCTACATCGTGGAAGAAGGCTCGCC
>DJGU01000075.1:0-4633 GCA_002432795.1 Anaerolineaceae bacterium UBA5838 | reverse complement strand
ACCGAGCTCTACGGTAAGAAGGAAAAGGAAGCCTAATAATGCTGACCTGGCTGGGCTACTTCGAACGCTTTGGCAAGAACTTCCTGCGCGGCGCAGGGGTGACGCTGGAGCTGACAGCAGTCGGGTTGGTGATTGGTTTCGTTTTGGGCTTACTGCTGGCTCTGGCGCGCAGCTATGGGCCAAAATGGCTGCAGCGGGCGGCTGGCGCGTATATTGCCATATTCCGCGGCACCCCGCTACTGGTGCAGCTGTTCATCATCTATTATGGTCTGCCCGAACTTGGGATCGCTTTTTCGCAGAATGTTGCCGCCTACTTGGCTTTGGGGCTCAATAGCGCGGCATACCAGGCGGAATACCTGCGCGGCTCGATCAACGCCATCGGCTCTGCCCAAATGCAGGCTGGCAGGTCGATTGGGCTTTCCAAATGGCAGACCATTGGTTATGTGATCCTGCCGCAGGCGCTGCGGCTTGCGCTGCCAAGCTGGTCGAACGAACCGATTTCGCTGCTGAAAACCACCGCAATTGTCTTCCTGATTGCGGTGCAGGACCTGATGGCGGAAGGCAAGCGCGCCGCCACCACCACCTTTGACTTCGTGGGGATTTACCTGGCAGTGGCAGTGGTTTACCTGGTGATGGTCTTCGCGCTGGATTTTTTGCTCAAGTTTCTAGAACGCAAAACCAAAATCCCCGGCATGGATATTGAAACCCGGCGATAAGCCAAATGTTCACAAAGGTCTTCTGGCTAAATGGTTAATAATGATTGAATGGTCTATTTTTTTCTAACTCTTTCTCAATAGCCATGTTGATCTTTTCCACGTTTTTTTGGATTAATGGTAAAATTTTTTTACCGTCAAGAAACACAAAAACTGAAAATTAAATCTGTAAGTTCTTAGAGAATAACTTGAAAAGAACGCCGCCTATTCACAATAAAGTAGTTGTTATACCGGGCCATTACTCTCGATTCCAAGTAATGATTTTTTTCAATTGAAACTTAATAGACCAGGCTGATTTCTTTGAATACCCCTTGGGTGTTCGCTCACTTACCTACCAAACTAGTTTTTGTTATTAAGGAGAATCTTATGAAAGCCAGAAAGTGTTTGATACTATTCTTTTGTTTGTGTCTTGCAGCTACTATGTTGTTTGTAGACCGCGTGGGCATCCAACCCGCAAGAGCCCAATTCGTTACCACCATCACAGTCACAACCACACGAGATCCCGACAACAGCAATTCCACAACGTGTGCCACACCCCCTTGCACACTGCGCAGAGCAATCGTGCAGGCGCGTTTGCTGCCGGAGGCTTCGCGACCGGTGTTGATTAATTTTAATATACCAACATCGGATGTCGGTTATGACAGCTCCTTACAGATCTGGAAATTTAATGATTTTAAGGTTGCGACAATCGATGCACACACTATTTTCCGGGCTATAAGTGGTGGAAGTATCACGATTGATGGCACAACCCAGCCGGGCGGTCGGACCAACGGACCTAAACTTATCCTGACAGGTCCGGGGGACGGATCTAACGAAGCTTTCAATCTTTCCGGATCTTCTGCAAATGCTATTCGTGGTCTGGCATTCCAAAACTGGCATGATAGCATCACCGTCACATCGACCAACAGCTTCATTGAAAGCAATTGGTTTGGCTTGAATGATACTGGCACGTTACCTTATTGGAGGGATGTCAACGATCACAGGCAGGGCAGTGGTGCCAATGGTGTGGTTTTATATGCTGGTGCAAATAATAACTTCATTCGTTACAACACTTTCTTAGGAATGAACGGCACCGCCGCAACCATTCGGGACAATTTCAACACCTTCTCCGACAACAAGGTTGGCACCACCGCAGCAGGAACGACGCCAGGCAAAACCACAGACCCAGGGCTGCTGTGCACAGAGTGGGACTGGTACGGCGGCAGCGGTATCCGCATCGATGGTGATGACCATACCATTCAAAATAACATTTTCACGGGAATCCGGCTGGATCTTTCGGGTACTGCCGTTCAACCTGAGGCAATTTACATCGGTGAGACCTGCGATAGGGTTAAGATCTGGTACAACACAATCGGCGAGGACAGTGCTGGAAAGGACCAGGGTGTTTGCGGTCGCGGGATCAACGTTTTTAACAGTAAAGCCCTTGACATCAAAGGCAACATTCTGGCGGACACTTACAATTCTGCCATTTTCCTAAATGGCTCCTTGTATGGCAACAACAAGATCTCCCAAAACATCATTCGGAAGAGCACCCCCTGGATCTGGCAATCAGGCGCGCCAAAAGGCGATGATGCCATCCTGCGTTTTACCGGGCTGCCGGATTCTCTGGAGTTTTTCAATCCTGCCAAAATTACATCGATAAACGGTAAGCTTGTTACTGGCACATCTGGCACTGGGAGCCCTTGCCCTGGCTGCACGATTGAGTTGTTCCTGGATGACACGGATGGCATCAATGAAGCACTGCAATATCTTGGCAGTGTAGTAGCAGATTCGAACGGTAACTGGTCCTTCATGCTGACAAACGAATTGACACGCACTCAAGGTCTACGGACAAGCAGCACAACTAATGCACCCAATGTCATCCCTGGATTCAGCGCAAACACAACGGTGGGTCTATCAGAATTCTACTATTCCGGAAAACAATTCCTGCCATTTATCAAGAGGTAAGTAAAACGGATCAAATAGACCATCTCAGGATTACCTGAGATGGTCAATTCTTTGCCAAGATTGAAATTTCAGGTTAGGCAATGTGCCTCTTGAGCATATTAATTCACCTACCAATGTGTTCCCAGTTGATTCCCCATTTGTTGTGGGTTCACCCTGATGGATTGACTATCTTCACCAAGGATATCAACAAGATCAAATGTATCTTCTGATGTGATCTCACACGCAAACTCCTCTTTCCGTGCAGCCTTCACAGTCAGCAGAATATAAAAAAAGAGGATATGATCATGCCTAGATAACCAATTCTATTCAGGTTCGGACGCAGGGGTCAAGCATTCCGAAAATATTGGATTTCAACTTCTAAGTTATCCGTATAGAAAGCTTCGCCCCTACCGGCGATTTTCGCAGGCTTCGTCGGAGATGCAAGCGAGAGATGGAAATGCAATATCCTTCGCAAAAGATGCTCAGGATGACAGATTAAGACAGGTAGAACAGGCTTAGTGGTGAGTCTGTGAAAACCGAAAATGAATTTACATGCCGGACATTGTGCCCTATGGGTATTGCACGGTTCATTTCGGCAATCTTTTTGTAGGTTGGACTTAGGGCAAGTAGACGCGCATTCCGCCCAACGAAGAACTGAATCTGGTCAAGTTCAGACGTAGGGGGGAAGCATTCCGAAATAATTGTTGCCGCTTCCAACCTATCCATATAGAAAGCTTCGCCCCTACCGATGATTACCCTAGGGCAGCCTTCGTCGGAGATGCCAGCGAGAGATGAAAGTGCAAGATCCTTCGCAAAAGAAGCTCAGGATGACAAAAAAAAATTTCCAGGGTTGCAACCCGGACATCGTGCCCCATGGGTATTGCACGGTTCATTTCGGCAATCTTTTTGTAGGTTGGACTTAGGGCAAGTAGAAGCACAGTCCGCTCTACGAAGAACTGAATCTTGTCAAGTTCAGATGTATGGGCGAAGCATTCCGAAAAAATTGTGCTGCCGCTTCCAACCTATCTATATAGAAAGCTTCGCCCCTACCGGTAATTATCGCTAAGCCACCTTGCCGGAAATGCCAACAGGGGAGATGAAAGTGCAAGATCCTTCGCAAAAGATGCTCAGGATGACAACTAAAAACAGGTGGAGTAGGCTTGGTAGTGAGGCAGCAAAAGGCGTGAATGTAAGTATGGGCCTACATTGTGTCGTATGGGTATTGCGTTCCTTTCCAGCGTGTTTACCTGCTAGGTTCAATCCGATTATCTTTTCAGGTTAGTTGTAAGGGCGAAGCATTCCGAAAAATCTGCAGTGCAACTTATGACCCAGTTGTATAGAAAGCTTCGCCCCTACCGGTGATTACCCTAGGGCAGGCTTCGTCGGAGATACCCGCGGCGGTGATGCACAAGGTAACTGAACCTAATCTAAAAAGCTACTGTTTCAGTGGAGTTGTGTTATTTTTTTTAGGAGATAATTGGAGATTGCCACGCGCCTACGGCGCTCGCAATGACGAACAAAAATTAAATGAAAAGTCTCTTGGCAACGTCCTACTCTCCCAGGGGGCTGCCCCCCAAGTACCATCGGCGCTGATGAGCTTAACTGCCGGGTTCGGGATGTTACCGGGTGTACCTTCATCGCTAGAATCACCAAGAGACATATTTCTATGCTCATTAGGCTGAATAACATTTGCAGTAACGAATACTTTATCAAAAAAAGCAGCGAGTTCTCCGCATCACGTTGAAGCCCTCGATCATTAGTACAGTTTAGCTCAACGCATTGCTGCGCTTACACATACTGCCTATCAAGCAGGTGGTCTACCTGCGATCTTACTATCTTGCGATAAAAGTGATCTAATCTTAAGGCGAGTTTCCCACTTAGATGCTTTCAGCGGTTATCTCTGCCAGACGTAGCTACCCAGCTATGCCGTTGGCACGACAGCTGGCAAACCAGAGGTCTGTCCATTCCGGTCCTCTCGTACTAGGAACAGCTCC
>DJGU01000129.1:10047-18850 GCA_002432795.1 Anaerolineaceae bacterium UBA5838 | reverse complement strand
TTCAGCAGTATAAAACGAGGAAATCAGAGCAAATCGCCACAGAAATCTCAAAGAGAGGGGCCGAAAGCGCTCAGGTAAGTTCTTTTTGTCTATTTTTCGACAACTTCATTCGCGCCTTTTCGAACTATTTCGGAGTTCAAAAATGGGTGTTTGGTTGTTAATAATCGGGTTTTTGCAGTAGAGTCATTTATATAAATGTAAAGGTGAGGTGAGTATGTTGGAATGGCTTAGCGATCTTACGGTTTTTAGATATGCTGGTTTACTCGGAGTATTCTTTGGGCTTCTGGGGGTCATCCTGCCCGGGCTGGTGTATCGCGGCAGGGAGGGCGAAAAGTATTCCTTTCTAAATCACTATATTTCTGAGCTGGGAGAGCGCGGTGTCTCACGCTGGGCATGGATCTTTAACCTGTGCATTTTGTTTTGTGGTCTGGCTGTGACGCTTGCCACTATCTCCCTTGGTCTTGCTTTGCCCGGGTTCTGGGCAAAATTGGGGATGCTCTTTGGAGTCGTGACGGGGGTCGGATTAATGATGGTGGGTATCTTCCCAATGGACAACATTAAACCGCACACCACTGCGGCCGTTACCTTCTTCAGGGGAGGGCTGTTAATGGTGCTGGCGTTTTCCCTCGCAATCTTTTTTCAGCAGTCAACACCTCTCAAAGCAGCTCCCTTACTGGGGCTGGTTGGGCTGATACCCGTGCTGGCATTTGGGTATTTCCTGGGATTGATGTGGAACTATCGGGATCATGAGATCCAGCCGCTCTCTACCGAGAATTTGCAGCGTCCCAAGGTTTGGAAAGCTGCGGTAGCAGAGTGGGCTGTTTATTTTTCGATCATTTCCTGGGTGCTGGTATTGAGCCTGGAAACCGGATGAACTTTGACCAATCGGGGTAAAAAACAGGATTGTATCGCGACGCACCAAACCTGGTTAACGCCACCATTGTGAAAATGTCTTACAATTGAGTCAGATCGATTAAGGAGGTCTGTCATGGACGGTGGAAGTGGAAGTGGATGCGGCTGCTGCAGCTGCGGCTGTTTGGGGTGCCTGGCGCCCTTTATTGCAATTGTTTTGGTGATCATGATGATGTTTGCCATTTTTGCACCAGTGAATCGAGATTTTCAACATATGATTCCTGATGACTTTCAGGAGTACTCCCCTGAGTTTAATGATGGCACCATCATCCCCACCGATAAGGGATCAATACTGCCATGCTATCAGTTGTCCTCGTCCTCTGAATTGACTTATCTCAGCATTCAGACTGAGTTCTAAGCTTGCGATATCTGCCAGAGAACGGAGCTAATAGCGGTTCCGTTCCTTTTTTTTTGTCCCTTGAAGGAATTGAGTCACAGAACACCTTACAAGATATAGAAAAGTCAATCCCGGGTCATTAGAATCATGTTCAGAAACTTGAGCAGGAGAGAAAATGTCACAATCAGAAACCATCAATCGTTACATCATCATCGGCGGAGGGATTGCGGGCGTGAGTGCCGCGGAAGCAGTACATGCATTACAGCCCGAAGCAGATATCAGCTTAATATCTGAAGAGCACTATCTGCCTTACTTTCGCATGAGCCTGACCCGCTACCTGGCTGGGGAGGTGGAGCGCGAAAAACTCACCCTGCACGAGCAGCAGTGGTACCTCCACAACCACATCACCATCCTGCTCAACACCCACGTTGAGGCGATCGATGCTGAGGCAAAGCAAATTTCCCTGGCAGATGGACAAAAACTGCCTTACGACAAACTGATCCTGGCTTCGGGTGCGCACCCGATCATGCCGCCGTTCCCCGGCAGGGAACTGAAAGGCGTGCAAACCCTGCGGACGCTTGATGATGCGGATCTGATTTTGGATGTAGCCAGGAAGCAAGGGCAGGTTGTCTGCATTGGCGGTGGGCTGCTCGGGTTGGAGGTGGCTGGGGCTGTAGCACGGAAGGGCGCGCAGGTGACAGTCTTGGAGGGGCTTGACTGGCTCCTTCCCCGCCAATTGGACGCCCAGGCCAGCGCGATCCTGAAGCAAAAGATTGAGAGCTTGGGGATTAAAGTGATCGTGCCTGCGATGACCAAAGCGCTGCACGGCGAAGGCAGGGTTGAGAGCGTGGAACTGGCGGATGGTCAGGTTTTGCCGGCGGACCTGGTGCTGGTCAGCACGGGCGTTGCGGCTAACCTCGAACTGGCGAAATCAGCAGGGCTGGCAGTCAATCGGGGCGTGTTGGTGAATGAGCACATGCTGACCTCCAACCCGGATATCCTCGCCGCAGGAGATCTTACCGAGTTCCACGGGAGATGTTATGGCTTGTGGGTGCCGGCAAAGAACCAGGGCACGATTGCCGGCCAGAATGCAGTTGGCAAAGAAGCCAGTTTCCTGGGCGACCCGCCTTCCACCAGGCTGAAGGTTTTGGGCGTGGATGTGTTCAGTATCGGTCAGTTCTCGCCGGGTGAAGAGGGAGACAGACTTGTTGCGGAAAGCAAGGATGGCGGATATAAAAGCTTCCTGTTCCGCGAAGGTAAGATGATCGGCTCGATCTTACTTGGCGATGCCAGCATGGCGAACAAGGTGAAAGCGGCTGTCGAAGGCAAAAAGGATTTCTCGAACGTATTAGACGACAGTGTTGCCGTGGAAAGCATCATCCGCGCCCTTTGACGCTCCTTTGAACTGAAAAAGTGCTTGTGGACAAATTCGGGCAGGTTTGCTATAATCACGGCACTTCGGGCGCTTAGCTCAGTTGGTTAGAGCGCACGGTTCACATCCGTGAGGTTCGGAGGTTCGAGCCCTCTAGCGCCCACACAACTCCTCTTCGTGAGGAGTTTTTAATAACGGTTCACATGGCTGCATACAGGTTCGGAGGTTACGCCCTTACAGGGGGCTGCGCACAGCCCTCTAGCGCCCACACAACTCCTCTTCGTGAGGAGTTTTTAATAATGGTTCAAATGGCTGCGTACAGGTTCGGAGGTTACGCCCTTACAGGGGGCTGCGCACAGCCTTCTAGCGCCCACACAACTCCTCTTCGTGAGGAGTTTTTGTTTGTTCCATAAAGAAAAGTAGCCATCAAAAATGCGCATAGGCCAAGTATAATAATTTTACGCATCAAGATCTTCAGTGAGAATCTACCAGATAGTATTCTTTCATTCCAGTAGATGAGTGCTTTAGCCCCTAACTTGGTGCCAGGGAGAAAGGCAAAAGAGGAGAAAAAATCACCCTATTGAACAGCAAATAACATGTACTTAAGTCGTTCAACCAAAACCGAAAACTCATAAGGCGTTATCCGTCTTAAATCAGTCAGGAGGTAAGTATGTCTGTAACATGCCCACGTTGTAAAGCCATCAATACCGGAGATAGTGCGTTTTGCATTTCTTGTGGAGCACCTCTGGAAGCATCTACACCACCGACTCCAGCTGCTCCTTTTGTTCAATCCTATCAGACCCAAAGCTCAAGCCCTGTATCTGCGGACGTTCCGTTGGTAATGATCGAAGAGAGGTACAAGACGCTGCGCGCCATATCCAGCTTCTTGACCGTTTTGGCGTGGATCTTTCTGGTGATAGGCGGGCTTTCTGGGATTATGATGGGATTATCACAGGATACTGGCATGGGGTTACTGTTTGTTCTGGCTGGCATCCTTGCTGGCGGGCTCTTGTTCAGCATCGTCAAAGCTTATGCTGAACTATTACAGATAGTCATTGATATTGAAGAGAATACCCGGCTAACTGCAGAATTGCTGGAACGGAAATAATTTTTCGAATTCATCTGAATAAAGGCTTTCTTATCCGAATGGGCAAGTTCCTTTCAGGCCGGTATTGGATGTGTTAAGAAAACGGCGGAACACAAATGCCTAATCCACATCCAATCCGGCAATATCAATTTAAACACGCAAGTTGTGAAAGACCGAGCAGGTGAGGATGCGGAGAAACAGAATTCATCATGTTCAATTCTGGTCTGTAGTTTCACAAGGATTCGGGTGTTTGATCGGATACCTTGCCAGCCATGACAATCCTGATGGAAAGTGATTTGGAGATTTTTCGAAATTCTGCTCGCTCTGAAAATTCATATTTGGGATCCGGTTTGGAATTTACTATAATATAAATGAGAGATGTTTGTCTTTTCCGATCGTTTGAAGTAATGGAGGTTTACCATGTCTCGCAAAATAGTATCAGTAATATTGCTGATGTTCCTTCTATCTGGTTGCATCATGCAAACACCACTCGAGACAGCACAGCCGGTTATAGAAGAAGAGGTCGAAGTCATCCCAACAGAGGTTCCTGAACCAAGTTCCGAAATGCCAGCTGAGCCGGTTGAAGAGCTGAATGTATTCGAAGTGCCGGATGGCATGGTTCTGATCCCTGCAACGGAGTACATGATGGGTTGTGACCCAGAGCACAACAATGGCTATGCCTGCCCAAGCGATGAGCTCCCGCAGCACATGGTGAGCCTTTCAGCGTTCGCGATTGACGTTTATGAGGTGACTAACGCCCAGTATGCCGCCTGCATGGCTGCTGGCGCTTGTGCGGCACCAATTGCCACGGCTTCACAAACCCGTGAGGATTACTTTTTGAATGCTGAGTATGCCAATTTCCCGATGATCAACGTCAAGTGGGAACAGGCTCAGGCGTATTGCACCTGGGCGGGCAAACGTCTTCCAACAGAAGCCGAGTGGGAACTGGCAGCGCGTGGCGCGAACCCTAGCGCTTATGCCTGGGGAGATGATGACCCTGACTGTTCTCAAGCGAACATTTATCACGACCCCAGCATGTCTGCTTGCATGGGTGATACCGTTGCTGTTGGAAGCTACCCGGCGGGGGCAAGCGAGTTTGGCGTGATGGATATGACCGGAAATGTCTGGGAATGGGTGGCGGATAGCTACATAGAAGATTTCTACAGCGTAAGTCCAACCGAGAATCCTTTAGCCGAAGAAGCTAACCAGCTGCGAACGGTTCGGGGCGGCGGTTGGGCCAGCAACTGGCTTGCTGCACGCGTTACGAGCCGGGCATATGACCTGAGCTTCTACAGCGGCCTGGACCTGGGATTTCGCTGTGCAATGGATGGAGGGCAGTAAGGGGGACTGAAAGTTAATAATTGAAGTAAGGTGAGGTCGCGTGGGTTTTTCCGCGGCCTCACTTTTTTTGCCAGGTAAGGGAAAACATCCGGAGACCTACGGTCAAAACGCTTGCTCTAGGGGGATCCTGGCACGATTAGTTGTGTCATCCCATTACAAGAAAAAAGTATTCGTAGGGCGGGATTGGAAGCACTACATTCCTCGTCATGCAAATACCTTGGAGTACTTCCAATCCGCCATGACGCCATCGTGGTATGTAAAAAATATCCCCACCCATAACACCGTTGTCGGCGGATTGAGAGCACGATACGTTTGTCCATCACGTTGTTCTTGGTGCCCTCAAGCTCGCCCTACGGTTAATCGTCTCCGGAAAGCGAGATCTGACGATCTATCTTTAATATATATCATCACCAGGATACTCACGCTCACTCCGGTCGTGTTTCAAAATATTACCTTAAAAACATTGTTTAGCCGGCTCTAAACCAGCCGGCTGGTTTTATTCATGCGATATATCCAGCCCATACCCACTAAACCTAAGGGCAAGAGCCAACCTGCAAGTTGGAAAGTTGTCTGAAAGTCATACAAATCTGCCAGCCGACCCACCAAGGGAATCGCCAGGGAAGTGCCAACGAAGTTGATCGACAAAAAGAGACCATTAATGAAGGCTCTATCCTCTACGAAGCCATCCTGAACCAGTGCCATCAAAACCGGCAAAGCCGCGATTTCAAAAAAACCAATCATCAGAAGGGCTGGTATCTGCAACCAGTTCTCGATACGCAGGAAAACCAGCATTAACGAAAAGAGCGCGATGGTGACGAAAGCCAAAATTTTAACCCGGCTGAACTTATCGCTCATACTTCCGACAATATAAGAACCAAAGGCGCCAGCCACTAAAATCAGGGTCATCCCAGCTCCGGAAACCCAGGTGCTGGCGCCCCTTTCACGCAGGAAAGCCGGAAAATAGGTAGAGAGCATTACGGTCATCATCGCCCGGCTGGCGATGATCAAAATGACAGGCAGCATGACTTTCAGGATCCTGCCCCAATGCTTGGGGGTGGATTTTTGCTTTTTTACCACACTGGCGCGCGTGTCCGCGTTTTGTAAACCAAAGCAGATCATTGCAGATGCAATCGCTCCACCAATTGCAAGGATGGGCAATTTTGACAGACCGAGAAAATCGTAAACTGTAACCAGCAAAAGTGAGCCCAGCGCGTAACCCAATGTGCCGGCGTTAACCCAAAAGCTCATACTTTTTCCGAGCTTTTGTCCGGCATATTTGCTGTTCAATGCCGGACCAATCGCATGTAATGAAGCTGAACTCAAGCCAGCAAAAACCAGCATTGCCATCATGACCACCGGCGTTGCGGCTAACCCAAGCAAGCTCATCATGCAGCCAGTGATGAAAGGCGCCAGGATAACCAGTATCTTCAAGTTGTGTCGGTCTGCAAGCGAGCCCATAAGCGGCTGGAAAAGCGAGGGTAGGGTGTAAAAAAGGGTCAGAGAACCCCCGCCCAGATTGCTGAGGCTAAACTTTTCAATCAAAATTGGCAGCAGCGGCGGTAGAAACCCAGAGTACATGTCATGCAGGCTGTGGGCTGCGGCAATGGATCCAACATTGCGGGTGTTGAAGTGCTTGGGATCGTCTGGCGGTAAGTCGGGCTGGGAGGATGAGTCTTGCTCGATCATATCGGATGTGTCAGGTATTTTTCGCATGCCGACTATTGTATCAAGGTAAGCGATGGAATTGGGAAGACCTGACCATATTTGGGATTGACCAACCCGACACATACGGAAGGAAACTCGTGTGAGTGTCCTTTTCTAATTTTTGGTTTCCTGCCAATGATCCTTCACTAACCTTAGATAATCTATGGCAACTCTAATAAATATCTGGAATAATTAGCCTGAAAGAGGTGACACTATGTTCGATGGAAAATTTTCAACAGCAAATTCAAACCCCGCTAGGAGCCCGAAGTTAAACAAGCGGGTTGTACCGATTATTTTGATTGTCCTTGCAGTGATTATTCTGGCAACATCGCTGTTTTATGAAGTTCCCGCCGGCAATATCGGTGTGGTCCTGCGATTTAGCGCGGTTGAGCGAGTCTCGTACCCGGGCATCAACATCAAGCTCCCATTTGTGGAACGGGTAGTGTTGATGAATGTGCGCACGCAAAAGGATGAGGTCCAGGCAACGGCTATGTCCGAAAACCTCCAGGTAGTAACATCGCTGATTGCGGTTAACTATCACCTGGATGGCACCCGCGCAAAGGAAGTCTATGAGAATGTTGGCGCGGACTATGCCAACATCATTGTCGCGCCGGCAATTCAGAACACGTTCAAAGCCGTGACAGCCCAGTTTACAGCCGAAGAGCTGATCACCAAGCGTGACGAAGTCCGTCTCTTGGCAGAAGAAGAGCTGACCAAGCAGTTGGAACAGTATTTCATCATTGTTGAAAATTTCAACATCGTCAACTTTGACTTTTCCGTGGAGTACCAGCAGGCGATTGAAGCCAAGCAGGTAGCGCAGCAGCAGGTGGAAACCTCCAAGCAAAAGCTGGCGCAGGCAGAGATCGACGCGCAGACGGTTATCGCCCAGGCGAAGGGTCAGGCAGACGCGCAAAAGGCGCTCAACGTCACCGGTGCACTGACGCCAGAGTACCTCCAGTATCTCTTCCTGACCAAATGGAACGGGATCCTGCCCCAGGTGATGAGCAGCGGGAACGACATGATGATAGATATCTCACGTTTTCTCGACCTGCCTGCCCAGGAACCAGAATAATGGAGAGGTCAGTACACAAGTAAAAAATCATCCTGATTGGGTGTGATAGACTGGACTTACGTACCGCAAATAATTCTGGTCTTAGCTAACCAAAGCCGGCTTTGTTTAAGCCGGCTTTTGATTTATATGAGAAAATAGAAGCATGCTTAGTCGAAAGAAATCCAACAGTCTGCGCGAGGCAACCGCATTCGCGTTCCTCGCAGCCGCTCTATACGCGCTGAATATGCCTTTCTCACGGCTGCTTTTGGGATCCGTGGAGCCTTTATACATGGCAGCGTTTTTGTATCTCGGGGCGGGGCTGGGGATGCTTGGGCTGTGGTATTTTCGCACTGAGCCAAAAAATAGAGTCTTTGCTCCCATTGTGAAGGATGAAAAGCCTTACATCCTGGGAATGGTCCTGCTGGACATCCTTGCACCCGCACTGTTGATGTTCGGTCTGAGGAGCACCCTGGCTGCCAACGCCTCACTGTTGAACAATTTTGAGATCGTTGCCACATCGCTGATCGCTTTACTGCTGTTCAAGGAAGCGATCTCCCGAAAACTCTGGATTGGGATTGTGTTGGTCACGCTGGCAAGTGTGCTCCTTTCGCTGGAGGATTTTTCGGCTTTTCGATTTTCAAGCGGCTCGCTCCTGATTCTGGCAGCAAGCACCGCCTGGGGGCTCGAAAACAACTTCACCCGCAAGCTTTCCAACCGTACCAGTTCGGATATCGTCATCATCAAGGGCATTGGTTCAGGGCTCGGTTCTTTGATTCTGGCTTTGCTGACAAGAGAAGCATTTCCCCAGGTTGGTTTTATCCTCCTGACGATGCTGCTCGGCTTTGTGGCTTATGGCTTGAGCATCAATTACTACGTCAAAGCGCAGATGCAGCTTGGCGCAGCAAAAACCAGCGCGTACTATGCCATTGCTCCGTTTTTGGGGGTGATTTTCTCCTTCCTGATTTTCCAGGCGCTTCCGATGATCAGTTTTTGGGTGGG
>DJGU01000129.1:9422-10013 GCA_002432795.1 Anaerolineaceae bacterium UBA5838 | reverse complement strand
GGTCGAATACACTCACAGCCACTTTCATGCCCACCTGCGGGAAGACGAAGAGGGTCATGACCACTCGCATCCATCAGATGCGGGAACAAACATCATTGAGCCTTGAGACCAGGCGCGTTTTTAGGGCATTTTTCCCCCATTGATTAATGGAATAAAATACTTACTATAGCTCATCTAATAGTTAAGCAAAGATTGGAAGGTAGTCATGTCTGATCAAATCCCTGAAGTAAATGCAGGACGCCGGCGGAAGAGCAGTAATCGTCCAACCACACAGGCGGAACGACCGGTTCGTAAACCGGCCGGCGCGGCTAAGCCGAGCGCCAAGCCCACCAGGCCAACCTATTCGGGTGGGTCTGATCCAATCACTGGGAGTTACCCAAGCGGTTCCTCATCCAGCGGAAGCAGTGGTTTAGGAGGTCTGGGGGGATTGCTCGGAGGCTTAGGCGGTTCGGGCAGCTCCGGCAGTTCAGGGGGACTTGGCGGTCTGACGGGTTCCAGCGGGAGCAAGAAAAGTTGCGGCGGTGGGTTGTTCGGGATCATTATCCTGGTAATAGTGCTTTATTTCCTCTTAAGAGGTTGCCAGGGTGGATC
>DJGU01000129.1:8743-9357 GCA_002432795.1 Anaerolineaceae bacterium UBA5838 | reverse complement strand
CTTGAACGCGACATCATGATGGACCTCAATGAAATGGAGATGATCGGTTCCACCGATCAGGTCATGATTGTCAGCCAGGTGGATCGTTTTCGCGGTGGCTACCAGGGGGACGGCAACTGGGACTCGACCCGCCGTTACCTGGTGACCTATGATGATGAC
Source organism: Anaerolineaceae bacterium UBA5838 (assembly GCA_002432795.1). Classification (GTDB taxonomy): domain Bacteria; phylum Chloroflexota; class Anaerolineae; order Anaerolineales; family Anaerolineaceae; genus Mesolinea. Next base: position 9,198 of record DJGU01000129.1, on the reverse strand, counting down.
CTCAACAATATCGGCTCCGAATTGCTGATGGACCTGGGTGAGAAGAATATGGGCGACGCCAACACTCTCTCGGATTTCCTGACATGGGCGATCCAGAGCTTCCCAGCAGACAAGCACATCCTGATCATGTCGGACCACGGCATGGGATGGCCGGGCGGCTGGAGCGATCCTTCTCCCGCTCAGCGCGACCGCAGCACCAACGCCCCTTTGGTTTCGGCGATGAAGGATGACATCATCTATCTCAACGAACTCGAGGACGCACTGGCTAAAACCATTCAGACCACCGGGATCGACAAATTCGACCTGATCGGTTTGGATGCCTGCCTGATGAGCCAGATGGAAGTCTATACCGCGCTGGCACCTTACGCGCGCTATGCCGTGGCATCCGAGGAAACGGAACCGGGCTTGGGTTGGGCATACACTGCCTTCCTGAGCCTGATGGTCTACAACCCGGA
>DJGU01000129.1:4776-8701 GCA_002432795.1 Anaerolineaceae bacterium UBA5838 | reverse complement strand
TCGATGACCAGGCACGCGCGGAATTCCTGGCACAAAATTCAAGTAGTGGCGGATGGTTCGTTAATCGCATGAGCGCGCAGCAGTTAGCGACCCAGCTTGAGCAGAACATCACGCTGACGGCAGTGAATCTTGAGAACCTGCCGCTATTGCTGAACGCGCTTAATCAATTTTCCTACCACATGCAGAGCCTGGACCAGCGGGCGGTGGCGCAGGCGCGCACTTACGCGCAGTCCTACAGCTCAATATTCGGCACGAATGTGCCACCCTCATTCATCGACCTGGGACACTTCGCGGCGCTGACGGCCAAGTATGCCGGCGACAGCGCCACCCGCCAGCAGGCAAATTACATCCTGAGTGCTCTTTCGCGCGTAGTGGTGGCGGAGAAGCACGGTCCGTCCAAACCCGGTTCCACTGGAATTGCCATCTACTTCCCCAATTCCCAGCTTTACAGCAATGCCTCCACGGGCATGGCATCCTACTCGGTGATTGCAAACAGCTTCAGCCGGGCATCCCTCTGGGATGATTTCCTGGGTTATCACTATGGCGGAAGGCAGTTCACGGCGAATGCTATGGAAGCGGTGAATATCAGCCGTGCCAGCCAGATCCCGGGGGCGGGCACATTTTCGGTTTCTGACATCAGCGCGACTGCCAACAGGGTCGCCCCGGGCGATGCGATCACGCTCAGCACGACCATCACGGGCGAAAACATCGGCTTTATTTATCTCTTTACAGGCCTGGTTGATACGGCTTCGAATAGCATTTTTGTGGCGGATACGGATTATGTTGAAAGTCCTTCCACCGGTACTGAGGGGGGCGTTTATTACCCCATCTGGCCAGACGCGCAAACTTTCAGGCTCAATTTTGAGTTTGAGCCACTCGTTTTCACCATTACCAATGGCACTGAATCGGGTATCGCGCTGCTCAACCCCGTGTCCTACGGGGCTTCGTCTGAGCAGGCGGTTTATGCGGTGGATGGCACCTACACCTTCAGCGAAACGGGCGAAACCCGCACAGCCCAACTCCTGTTCAAGGATGAGTATTTATTCCAGGTGATGGGATTTAAGGGGACTACCACTGCTGGTGATGCCTCTGAAATCACTCCGAATCCGGGAGATACCTTCACAATCTCCTACAAGTGGCTGGACTTGGATGCCAACGGAACTGTCAGCAAGATTTCCAACAGCGACGGAGACACCCTGACCTTTGGCAGCCAACCCTTCCAGTGGAAGCAGGAATGGCTGCCGAGCGGTGACTACCTGGTGGGTTTCCTGGTGGCGGATCTGGATGGGAACGTGACGCCAGTGTATACGAAAGTCACGGTTCAGTAAGTTTCCTTTAGTTCAAAACCAGGTCTGCGAGAGCAGAGCTGGTTTGGTTATGTGCTATGTGGACATGGGGTAAAAGTAAACCTTCAGTAGTAATCTTTTGGTGGTCCGGATTCCGATCCTGCCCTGGAGTTCTTTTCTCAAGGGTTGAATCCGGCTTTGTTTTCTCGCTAATGCTGGATTGAACCCCATTCGCTACGTTCAGGGGCAGGTGCTACGCAATCCGGCCTACGAACTACGAACTACAATAATACGACCTGCGAGTTGTGGGTGGGTCTACGTGCCCGCGAAGCAAGGTATGGCGTCATAATTCCTTTACCTTCCTCACCATCGAAATAGCCAACCCATCGCCAGAACAAACACCTGCCACCTAGTGCCGGATTGAATTACGCAATCCGCCATACTAAGGATTTTTTGTCATTCTGAGCGCCAGCGAAGAATCTTAGCAATAGAGGGGTCAGATTCTTCGTACCTCAGGATGACAAACGTACCCTTTGTAGGTCGGACGTAGTACCAGCGAAGCTGTGTAATGAGACCGCCTGACCAAATTTGCATGGTTCAATAACGCGCGGGCTCACTCCGACGTAGTTTGGGTTTGTGTGGCGGAGTGCGCAAAAAAGGCGCATTCCGCCCTACGCGTAAGAATTCTCTCTTTCTGAGCGCCAGTGAAGAATCCTGACAATAAGGGGCTCAGATCCTTCGTACCTCAGGATGACAAACATAATCCCTATAGCGCAGGCGAAGTGCCTGCCCTACCTTTAAAATTCCTTCCAGCAGGCGGTATGCTATAATCTCCCATTGCGGGAAACTAAAACCGATGGTTTTGGCAGACCAAAATTGATGGAATGAGTGACTAACAGGGAATAACATATGTTCAAAAAACTTGGGCAGATCTTCAAGGGAGATCCGCATAAAAAGAAAATTGACCAACTGGTAATAATTGTAGACCAGATCAACGCTCTCGAAGAGCAATTTGAAAAGCTAAGTGATGAAGCGCTTGGAGCTAAAACGGTCGAGTACCGCGCGCGCCTGGCTAAGGGCGAGACGCTCGACGAACTCCTGCCGGAAGCCTTCGCGACCGTGCGTGAAGCCGGCAAGCGTGTGTTGGGGCAGCGCCACTACGACGTCCAGATAATCTGCGGCATCAACTTGCACCAGGGGGGCATCTCGGAACTGCGAACTGGCGAGGGCAAAACTCTTTCAGCCACGCTGCCTCTCTACCTGAACGCGCTGGAGGGCAAGGGCGCGCACCTGATCACGGTCAACGATTACCTGGCAAGGCGCGACGGTCGCTGGATGGGCGCAATCTTCGATATGCTGGGTTTGAGTGTGGGCGTACTCCAGTCTGCGGGTAGCGCGGAGGGCAATGAGCGGGCTTTCATCTTCGATCCCACAGAAAGATCATTAGCCGAGGCTACCAATCTGCTCAGACCGGTGCCCCGCAAGCAAGCCTACCTGGCTGATATTACCTATGGAACCAACAGCGAGTTTGGTTTTGACTACCTGCGCGACAATATCACCATGCGCTGGGATCAGCGCGTTCAGCGCCCCCATCACTTTGCCATCATCGATGAAGTTGACAACATCCTGATCGATGAAGCGCGAACTCCATTGATCATTTCGGGTACTTCGCATGAAGATTCGGAGAACTACATCCGTATGGCGCAGATAGTGAAGGCGCTTAACCCCGAGGATTACGAAGTCGCCGAAAAAGATCAGATCGTGAGCCTGACCGAGGTCGGCATCGCGCACGTGGAAGAAATGCTCGGTGAGCCGCTATCGGACCCTGAGCGACCTGAAGATATCAACCCCGAGCAGGCGCGCTTAATGGGCTTCCTTGAGCAATCCCTGAGGGCAAGATTTCTGTTCCGCCGGGATAAAGAATACATTGTCCAGAATGGTGAAGTTGTGATCGTGGATGAATTCACCGGCCGTATGATGCCCGGAAGGCGCTGGTCGGACGGACTGCACCAGGCGGTGGAAGCCAAGGAAGGCGTGAAGGTGCAGGCGGAAAATATCACGCACGCCACCATCACCATCCAAAACTACTTCCGCATGTACAAGAAACTGGCCGGCATGACGGGTACCGCCCTCACCGAAAAAGAAGAGTTCTTCCGGATCTACGGCTTGGACGTACTTTCAATCCCAACCAACCTTGAATACCAGGCAATGCGCCCGGATTCTGGCCTCAACGATGAAGAAGCCAAGGATGAAGAGGGATACAAGTACACCTACTACTATGCAGATTCCGACCCTAACAAAAAACCGCTGTTCTACAAGCGCAAGGATTATCCGGATGTAATTTACCGCACCACGGAAGGAAAAGTGCGCGCGATTGTGCTGGAGATCTTGCGCTATCACGTGATTGGAAGACCCCAGTTGGTGGGCACCACCTCAGTGGAGAACTCCGAGCGGCTATCGGAGCGACTGGGCTCAGATATGGTGCGGCGACTGCTGCAAGTGAATCTGATCCGCCAGGCATGGTTCAAAACCAAGGGGCTCAACGAAGCCGATTTTGTGGATCAACCCGAATTGAGAGTTTTAAGTGAACCATTGGACAAGCTGCGCATGCCGGAATTGCGCCGGCTTGGAATGCAAAA
>DJGU01000129.1:4200-4684 GCA_002432795.1 Anaerolineaceae bacterium UBA5838 | reverse complement strand
TGAAGGCTTTGTTTGACAGCGGCGTTCCGCACCAGGTTTTGAACGCGCGCAAACATACCGAAGAGTCGCTCATCATCGCCGGAGCGGGCGCGTTTGGGGCGGTGACGATTGCCACTAACATGGCTGGACGCGGTGTGGACATCAAGCTGGGCGGTGAGCTGTCTGAAAGCCTGCTCTCGCGCGTGAACCAGGTGCTGGTGGAAAAAACCCACACCGACCCCTACAACATGACCATGCCCGAGCGATTGCAGGCAGTCAGGGCGCTGGATGTGGAGCTGGACGAGAGCCAGCAAGAGGCGGTGGACGCCTTCCGGGTCTACATGGATAACATGGCGAAGGTGCGCGAACTGGGCGGCTTGCATGTGGTTGGCTCAGAACGGCATGAGGCGCGCCGCATCGATAACCAGCTTCGCGGTCGGGCTGGCCGGCAGGGCGACCCTGGCTCATCGCGCTTTTACCTGGCGCTGGACGATGACCTGATGCG
>DJGU01000129.1:0-4090 GCA_002432795.1 Anaerolineaceae bacterium UBA5838 | reverse complement strand
GAAGGCGCAAACTTTGATGTGCGCAAGCATCTGCTGGAATACGACGATGTACTGAACGCGCAGAGAAATCGCATTTATAGCCAGCGGGATAAGATCTTTACCAAGGACGATCTGCATGAAGACGTAAGCGAAATGCTGATCACCGAGCTTGGCAGCAGGATCCGCACAGGGCTTGAGGATAAAGAAGGTCCATGGAAGTTGCTGGGCTTTTTGGAGGACATCCAACCCACGATTCGAACGGACTTTGGCAGCTATCCGAGCTACTCCCTGAAGATGGTGATGGAAAACCTCGGCACCCCAAGTGATGAGCAATCTCTGGTGGATAAGCTCACAGCATTGGCAAAAGAGGCCGTGTTGCGTGAGAATGAGCACATACGCGAGGGGGCGGCTCTGCTCTTTGAACGCAGCGAGCAGAGTATGAAAACCCAACTGGCAGAACGCAATGAAATGTTGGATGCCTACCTGGAGAGCTTTGACCCGGATGAGCAGCACGACCTGGCAGCAGAGATTGGCGAGATCGTGCAGACTCCGGTGAAGATGGCACCATCGCAGCAGCGCAGCCTGATGGAAGACCCCCTGAGCATGAAGGAACCGCTCAAGGAAGCTTTGAGAACCAGTGTGACACTCACGACTATCCGGCGCATCCTCCTGACTCTGGAAAAACGCTTTGGGGACAATTGGGGAATGAAACCCATCGACCTGGCGCAGCTCCCATGGGCGGAAGTACGCCAGACTATTAATTCCCAAATCGCAGAATCGCTCGATCGGCGGATTGAGCGGCTGTTTGGGGCGGATGGGGAGGTGCGGCGCGACCTGGAAGCCAATCCGGAATTGCTGCAAGCTGCGCTGAGCGATGAAAACGCGCGCGCCCAGCTGGTTCAGGTGAGCACTGAAGGCAAGCGGATCGCCTTTGATAGCCGTTCGCATCGCAAAACTTTCCAGACTCACATGAGGCTGAATTACCTCTTCTCGATGTCGGAACAGCTGCTGAAACAGCCGGCAGAGAAAGTCACTGAAGATATTCTGGCGCACTTACAGGGTGCAGAAAAGAAACTTGCCGAAATTTTCGGGGAGTTCGAACTGCAGCACCTGGCAAACAATAACTTCAAACTCGCCGATCTGCCAAAAGCGACCAGGGAGGGGTTAAGCGAAAAGCTCGGTGAAGAGCAGCTCGGAGCAATTTCAGGATTAGCCATTGAGGAGATTCCGGAGTTCTTGCACGAAGATGTACGGGAAGTTTTGGGCGACAAGGCTCAGAATCGCATCTACCGCGATTTATTACTCGGCACAATCACCGAGACCTGGGTGGAATATCTGACGCGCATGGAAGCGCTGCGGGTTTCGATCAGCATGGAATCTTACGCCCAGCGCGACCCGCTGGTGCGCTATAAGAGCGAGGCAAGCACGCTGTTTACGGAGATGCTCTCGGAGGTTCGCCAGACGGTGATCAGCCGCATGTTCCGCTACCGCCCGACCAAGGCTGCCGAAGCGCAAAACGCACTTGCGACGCCTGCTCCGGTAAAAGCGGCCGGCGGGGCAGAACCCAAGCCAACTGCAGAAAAAACCCCAAATAAGAAGCGGCGAAAACGCCACTAAGAGGAAAATAGATGACCCATTTTTTGGTTACGAATGATGATGGCGTGTTCGCGCCCGGCCTGCTGGCGCTGGTTCAAGCGATCAGGGCGATCCCGGGAAATGAAGTGAGCGTGTTGGCTCCGGACCATAACTGGTCGGCTTGCGGGCACGTCAAAACTCTGACCCGCCCTCTGCGGGTGCGTGAGGTCAAGCTGGCTGATGGCAGCACGGCTCTTTCTTGTGATGGCGCGCCTTCGGACTGCGTGGCGATCGCCGTCATGGGCGCGATTGAAAAACCGATCGACGTGGTGGTGTCGGGTATCAATCCGAATGCCAACGTGGGCCTGGATGTGACTTACTCCGGGACGGTGACAGCGGCGATGGAGGCTTCGATCAACGGCAAACCGGGTTATGCGGTTTCGCTGGATGCACCGGAACATCATAACGGTGAGTTGAATTTTGCTCCTGCAGCCAAAGCAGCCGCGGACGTGATCCTGGGGTTGCTGGCTGATAAGTTAGAAAAGAACAGACAGCCGATCTGGAATATCAACCTGCCTTACCGGGAAGAAGGGCAGTTTGAGGGCGTGCTCTACACCCGACAGGGTGTCAGACTGTACCGCGATGTACTCGAGAAACGCCTCGATCCTCAGGGTAAGCCTTATTATTGGATTGGTGGAGAAGCGCCTACGGGGCTGATGGATGAAGGCACTGACTTCTGGGCGATAAAAAGCGGTTTCATTTCAGTCACGCCTCTGCAAATGGACATGACAAACAAGGGCTTGCTGGAAGTGCTAAGCAGTAGCCGTAAACCGTAGGGTAGGTTGGCGTTGGGATCGGATGGTTTGGAGATTTTTTATAAAGATTTCTCGTAGGTCGGACGGAGTACCAGCGAAGCTGTGTAATGAGACCGCCGGTGGATGGGGGGGTGCAGAGGATGTGATGAGGGCTCACTCTGACAAACCTTTCCATTGGATCCTGGATCTCACAGCTGATAGCTGAGTACTTTCGTATGGATGGGGCTTGCTCCATCCGCTGACTGTAAGTGGCGCATTTTGCGGGAGGACTAAAGCCCTCCCGTACGACTTTTCCAGTTTGGAGATAATTCCTTTGGCGGAGTGGCGAAATGAACGCCATTCCGCCCTACAAAAAAACCGTTCTTTGCCCATATTTAAGCAAGACGTAGGTCGGAATGAGACCGCCAGGCGTTACGGGTTTGTAGAAAGTATGTTGCGGGCTCACTCCGACAAACCTTTCCATTGGATCCTGGATCTCATAGCTGATATCTGAGTACTTTCGTACGGATGGGGCTTGCTCCATCCGCTGACTGTGAATGGTGCATTTTGCGGGAGGACTAAAGCCCTCCCGTACGATTTTTCCAGTTTGCAGATAATTCCTTTGGCGGAGTGCGCAAATGAGGCGCATTCCGCCCTACTATTTGTCATCCTGAGCGCCAGCGAAGGATCTTAGGCAGTTCTTGATCAGATTCTTAACTTTGTTCAGAATGACAAACATATACCTCGTAGCTCGGACGGAAAACGGCAAAGCTGTGTAATAAGACCGCCACTCAGCCCTGCGATGGTTTGATTAATTACGCAAAACATCCTTCACCTTCTGAGCTGGGATACAATTAGGCTATGTTACCTGATCATCGTGTACGCCAAAGAGAATATCTGCTCGAGATCTCGCGAGCCCTCACAGAGGAGCTAAACCTCAACACGCTCCTGAGCCGCATCCTGCACATCGCGATAGAGATGCTGAGCGGGCATGCCGGTTTTATCGCCCTCGCAGGAGATGCAGGCGACTGGCACATTGCGATCAACCAGGGTATTCCACCAGCGCTGTTGAGTTACCTCGAAACCTGGCTGGCAAGCCTCAGCGAGAGCGATGAAGGCGCTGAAGCACGCATTCCTGAGATCAACCGCATGTTGAGTGATATCAGCATGGGCATGATCACGGGCGTGGGCATTGCCATGACCGTCCAGCACAGAATAATCGGTCAAATTTTCATTTTCCGCAACTACCGCGCCAGCTTTTCGGCTAACGATTACTCCATCCTGAACAGCTTCGCCAACCAGGCAGCTATTGCTGTGCGCAATGCCAGGCTCTACACCCAGGTGACCCGCCAGAATTTGCGCATGGCGGCTCTGCTCAGTTCAGTCGCGGATGGAATTATCATCTTGAATCCAGACCTGAAGGTGCTGCAAGTCAATCACGCCTTTGAACGACTGGTAAACGCGCCGGCAGACGAGCTAAATCATAAAGCCTTCGACCAGGTGGTGCGTTGGGCAAAACCACCGAAGGGGATCGAGTTGAATGAGGCGGTCAAGTCGCAGTGGCAGTGGGGCTCCACCAAAGACCTCTTTTTGGAAGGGGACATGCTGCGTTACCCCCCGCTGGACCCGATCCCGGTGGAGATCACCTACGCTCCTCTGTTTTCAAATGAGGGGGAGCTCCTGAACATTATCGCATCGGTGCGTGACATCACCCGTTTCAGGGAGGCAGAAGAACTCAAAAC
>DJGU01000058.1:59101-74967 GCA_002432795.1 Anaerolineaceae bacterium UBA5838 | reverse complement strand
TTAACCCAGGGTGTATTGTCGGTGGTGGTCAAAAGGTAAGTAAAAAAGAACCAAAATAAGGTGAATTATGAACAGCCCTGAGGCATGATTGCCATTGTTTTCGATGAAATTCCAGCTTATGAGCAGGCATTTTCACCTAATCTCCTCTTTTTTCAACACCCTCAAAATGGTATACTTGACAAAAGCGGGTTGAACCGTTTAATATGCTATTAATCGAACTTTGTTACTCAACAAAGGAAGGAATTACAAAACATGGCAAAGAAAAAATCTCAAAGTTTGCTCTCTTCTTATCGAAAGAAATCGCGCAAAAACACCGGCAAAGCATTGCTGCTGGTCCTTGTCGCTGTTCTGATCATCGCCGGACTGGTGATGCTGGCTTTATGGGCAACTGGTAATCTTGGTGGCAGCGGACTGCAGCTCTTCGCAACCGACACCCCCACCCCCACCTTGACCCTGACCCCAACCCCGGTCACCCCAACCAATACTGCCACTATCACCCCGACTATTACCGAAACGCCGACCCCTTCGCTTACCCCTACCCTGGACGGACCTTTTGATTACGTGGTTCAGGAAGAAGATTATTACTGCGCGCAGATCGCCGAAAAATTTGGGGCGGACCTGGAAGTGTTTTTATCGATCAACCCGGATTATGTTACTGGCGGGAATTGTTACATTAAAGCTGGTGATATCGTCAAGGTACCTGCCCCCTGGCAGCGCATGCCCACCTCCACAGCGGTTCCAACCGATATTCGCCCGGGCACAGTTGTTGACTACTTAGTCGAAGCAGGTGCCACGCTTGATTCGGTTGCCCTATTCTTCCGCTCGACTCCTGAACGGATCATTGCTGAAACCAATCGCTATCGCACAGCTAATGGTATCACTCCACTGTTGAGTGACACGACACCGCTGTTCATCGGGGAACTGCTCAAGGTGCCGGTCAACATTGCCACGCCCATACCCTCAGCGACTGCCACGCGGACGATGACCCCCTCCCCCACACCCTGATCCGACACAGGAATCAAAAACGGATGCGGCAACCGCATCCGTTTTTTTAATTTACTTTCAAGAATTATTCCTTATCTTCTTTCTGGGGATTACAGTCGGGATGCATGATGACCCCGTCTTTTACGGGAACCATCCGGAAGTGCTCAGAAACCTCGATATCATATTCAAGGAATATCGTGATCAAAACACGCAGCAGGATGATGATAAAAAGGGACAAGAGCTCATTGAAACGGGGAGAAATCGTTAAACTTAAGATGTCGGAAGCCATCGCGAATTCCAATGCAAGACTCAAGCGGTGACCCATACGCAGACGAATGCTCTCAGAAGATCGGATTTGATCCAGAAAATCACGACTAAATAAGCGTTTAATATAAGAGATCAGCCCATGGATCGCGGAAGTGACAATCACAATGACCGAAGCTGCCTCACAGCCCAATTTAGCATAGTCGACTACTGTTTCGATCACCGAGCGATGGTCCGATACTGGAGCCGAATAAGTTGAATCCTTGGCGATGTAAAGAACGATGATAACAGCAACTATTAAGATTGCCGGCAGGACAATCCTGCTCAAAGTCGTGGCGGAGGTTCCAGTGACCCCGCTGGAATTATGGTCGCTTTCTGTCATAGTTTTCTTCTCCGTTTTTTTTACTTAATATTTACCAACCGCCCATTATCTACGGCGGACTGGAATAAGGAGTCAATAACTACCATGTTGTTGATGGCGTCAGAAAGCGGGAATTTTGGCACATCTTTGCTGACAGCTACATTGTAGAAATGCTCCACTATGCGTTTGTAGCTATTTTCCGAGCGGAAATTAATACGCTTACTTTCTTTTCCAGCCACATTCAACCAGGCGCTGGTGTCTTCACCATGGGGATTGAAGGGATATTCGATGTGGATTGTACCAGCAGAGCCGACTACGCGCAGGAATTGAGAGCTGTCAGCGTTAAATGAAACCATGAACTGCCCGTACGCCTGGTCTCCAAAATCGAGTGTGGCCACCGTCTGAAGATCCACATCCGATTTGCTCATCTGGCAAATTGCTTGCACTTTGTTTGGTTCCCGCCCAACCAGCAATCGCTGGATATTGATACAGTAACAGCCCAAGTCGTATAAGGCTCCACCTCCAAGTTCTGGCGCAAGACGGATATCATCCGGGTTGCTGAGCGTAAATGTGAAACTTGACTGAATAAGCCGAATTTTGCCAATCTTGCCGGATCGTACAATCTCATGGATCTTCTCAAAGCGCTCGCTGTAGCGATACATAAAGCCTTCCATCAGCACAACGGAATTCTCAAGGGCGGTGCTGACCATCAGCTGGGCTTCATCCGCGGTGAGGGCAAAAGGCTTTTCCACCAAGACATGTTTGCCGGCTTGCATCGCCTTGATCGCCCAGGGAGCGTGCTCGCTGTTTGGAAGCGGGATATACACAGCCTGGACACTACTGTCGGAAAGCAGGTCATCGTAATTACCATACGCGCGAGGGATCTCGAAGGGCGCGGCGAATTCCTGCGCGCGGGTAAGATCGCGGCTGGCAACTGAAATAACCGGCATATGTTTCATGCTCAACAGAGCTGGGATAACTGCTTTTTCCGCGATCCTGGCTGTTCCGAGAATCCCCCAGTTTAGTTCCGGCTTGCGAAAAATGTTGCCCTCTATGGGCTTTGATGATAAGATGTTCATAAGACCTCAATCCTTTAATTGCGCGATCGTGTTTATAAACATTATATACCGTAATCGTGCATTTTTTGACCCAAAGGAATGATTTTTTATAAAAGGAGAATTATGCCCTCGCCAGAATTAATTGAAAAATTGCAGGAAAAAATCCAATCCCAACACGATCAGATCATCCGCTTTATGCGTGAGATTTGCGCGATCCCCAGCATGGACTCCAACATTGAAGCCGTTGGCAAACGCATTGCGGCAGAAATGAATGCGCTGCAATTCGACGAAGTCCGCTTCGACAAAATGGGCAACATCATGGGGCGCATTGGCAGCGGCGAAAAAGTGATTGTTTTTGACTCACACATCGACACTGTCGGCATCGGTGACCCTCACGAATGGCAGTGGGATCCATTTGAAGGCAAAGTGGAAGATGGTGTGCTCTATGCCCGCGGTGCCTGTGACGAGAAGAACTCCACCCCCGGTATGGTCTATGGGCTGGCTGCCGCCCGCGATTTGGGCTTGCTTGAAGGTTGGACCGCCTGGTACTTCGGTAACATGGAAGAGTGGTGCGATGGGATTGCCCCGAACACCTTTGTGGAAGTTGACCCGAAGATCAGACCAGACTTCGTAGTCATTGGCGAACCGACCAAAATGAACGTCTACCGCGGTCACAAAGGTCGCATCGAGTTGAAAGTAACTGCCAAAGGAGTTTCGGCGCATGCCGCCAGCAATCACGTGGGCATCAACGCCATCTACCTGCTGCTGCCAGTCATCGCGGGCATTCGCGACCTGGAGCCTGAACTTGGGGATGATCCCTTCCTTGGGCACGGAAAAATCACAGTCTCGGACATGGTTGTCAAAACTCCCAGCATTAACGCGGTGCCTGACGAGGCTGTCATTTACATCGACCGGCGGATGACCTTTGGAGAAACGAAGGAAGAGGCGATTGCCCAGGTGGAAGCGCTGATCCCGGAAGAAAGTAAGGACCGGGTGAAGGTGGAAGCCCTGTTCTATGATGTGCCTTCTTATACAGGTTTCGTTTTCCCGGTGGACAAGTATTTCCCCGCCTGGGCTATCCCGGAAGAGCATGAGCTGGTGCAGGCAGGGCTCGAAACCCGCCGCCTGATCGGGCTGGAAAATGCCCCGGCTGGCAAATGGTCCTTCAGCACCAACGGGATTTACTGGGCAGGCAAAGCCGGCATTCCCTCGATTGGGTTCGGACCTGGAGACGAAGTAACCGCGCATACGGTCAATGACAGCGTGATTTTGGATGATGTGGTCAAGGCGGCTGAGTTTTATGCTTTGGTTGCGAGTTTGATCAAGTAAGATTTCCAGGTAGTTGTAAATGTAGGCCGGATTGTGTATCACCTGCCCCTGAGCGTAAGGAATGGGGTTCAATCCGGCTTTTTTATGTGTGCTCACCAATAACACACCAAAAACCAATTGCTTGACAGTCTCGCCGGTCGCGGTTAAAATTTCAGTTCGTTGCCGAGTTAGCTCAGTTGGTAGAGCATTCGACTGAAAATTGAAGGGTCCACAGTTCAAGTCTGTGACTCGGCACACAAAACAACCGCTTGTGAGAACAGGCGGTTTTTTTGTTGCTCCAACCGCTGTCCAGGAATTGCAGGTCAGTCTTCGTCGATTTCCTTATCCTCTTCCTCAAATTCATCCCCAAGATCGAAAGAATCAAGCAGCTCCAGTTCCTCCAGATCTTCCTCATCGTAATCATCCATCAAGAACATGATCTCAAGGGTATCGTCGATGTCTTCCAGCGAGGTGGCAATCCGTTCCAAGGTCTGGCGCAGCAGAGCGATTTCATTTAACAATGCTTCGTTGAGTTCCATGTTAATCTCCTTTTCTATTACTATAACAGGTAGGAGAGAAAATGGGAGGTTTTTCCATGAAACTTTTCCATGAAACTCGTCCCTGCAATCCGCTTCAAGCTCTTCTTCTAAGGCTATAATTGGGATATTGAATAACAGGAGTGTGTAAGATGAGAATCGGATTAATCACAGCAGGCAGTGACAGCCCGGGTGTCAACGTTGCCATTCGCGGCTTCGGCAAGGCCGTGGCAAACGCCTATAAAATGGATGTGTTGGGTTTCCGGGATGGTTATCTCGGCCTGATCGAGGACCGCAAGGTGAACCTGCTGGAAGGAACAATGCTCTCGGGCATCCTCACCCAGGGCGGCACGATCCTCGGCACCAGCCGCCATGTGCCTGAATCCATGCCAGGCCCGGAAGGTCCCATCGACCGCACGCAGGAAGCCGTCGACAGCTACCATCGCAACAATCTTGACGCGCTGATCATCATCGGCGACAACAAAAGCCAATCGGCAGCCCATCATCTCAGCCAGGCCGGCTTAAATATCATCACCATGCCAAAATCCTGCGAAAACGATGTGCCCCTCACGGATAAATCGATCGGTTTCGACACCGCCCGAGAGATCGCTACCGAGGCGATCGACCGCCTCCATACCAACGCCAACGCCACGCACCGCATCATGCTGGTGGAGCTGCTCGGCAACTGCTCCGGCTGGCTGACCATGGGCGCGGGGCTGGCAGCAGGCGCGGACGTGATCCTCATCCCGGAGATTCCTTATGATTTTGATGTGGTAATCGAGGCTATTCATTGCCGTAAAGCCGCCGGGCGCAACTTTTCGCTTGTCGCTGTTGCTGAAAAAGCCAGGTCGAAGGAACTGGTGGACTTTATGGAGCTGGCTGCCAGCAAACAAGCCGAAAGTGCCGAAGAACAGGAAAAAGCTTTCGAACGCATCGAAAACAACTACTCCGCGCAAACCTTGCTGTTGGCGCGCCGCCTTGGCGAAGCCACTGACCTTGAAACCCACATCACAATCCTCGGTTCGCTGGTCCGCGGCGGCACCCCCACCGCGGCTGACCGCCTGCTTGCCAATCAATTGGCGGAATGGAGCGTGCGCATGGCGGCGGATGGACAGTTTGGGCATATGGCGTGCCGCATTGACGGCTCAGTCACCAGCGTTCCCTTGGACGAGGTAGCTGGCAAAGCCAAGCTTATGCCTCTCGACCACGACTGGATCCGCGGTTCTTTCCAGGTGGGCACCTGCCTGGGGATTCCTGACCTCCCCGTTGTATGAAATAGCAAAAAGGACCTGCACGCAAGCAGGCCCTTTTTTGTCGTGAACAAATTTGGTGGCGGAAAACTCGCTATTTTGAATAGAAATCTTTTCGAATTTGTGGATCGCGCGCCAAACCCGCCTCAAGGATATCCATCAGGTTATCGAACAAGTCCTGAGTTGTGCGGTCATAATCCGAAGAAAGCCTGCCTGAAGCAACTTCGGGTGCTTTGTCGTCGATCCGCTCCACCAGGTAGGGTGCAATCCCTCCTTCGATGATTTCGAGCATGAAAGCCGCCATGTCCACGTCCACCCAGGTGGCAATATCGTCATGCAGGATGCCCTGGGTCAGGAACGCATGGAAGCGCCCGTCCCCACTTATCCGCTCACCCGTCTCCGGGTCGACGCTGCTCAAATGATTGGAGTTCAAGCGGTGAAAGCGCTCAATCCTGGCTAAGTCCGGGTGCCTGAGTTGGAACTCAACCGCTGCCTGCAAGACGCGCCGCAGATAGCGGAAGGTGTCGAGGTTAGTCGAGCCCAGGGGCAGGCTATTGATCACCTCTAGCTTTTTCTGGTAGATAATACTCAGGATGTGAGCGTGCAAATCACCGATGTCTTCAAAGTACTGGTAAAAGGATCCCTTGGCAATGCCTGCATCCCTGACGATGGCATTGATCGAAGCGCTTTGGAGCGGATTGGCGGCAAACTCGGCAATGGCAGCCTTTTCGATTTGCAGGCGCTTCTCTTCGGGTAGATTATGGTAGGTTTTTGTGGGCATAGGGCTCCTTGGGGTGGTATGACTGACCGGTCATATTGTACATTCACCCGGGTTGGATGTCAATAAACAGGGATCAATCATTCGTGCGCAGGTCAGGTTCCGCTCCTGCCCTCGCAGCGAAACTGCAAGGGTTGAACCTGACATCATTCGTGTGTAGGTCAGGCAAATTACCTTTCTTTTCTTTTTCCTCGCCGAGCGCGATTTTAACGTAGGGGGGACACAAAAAGATAAAATGATACCGTGAATTACAATCCTACAATACCCTACCGGCGAAACCTCCGTTTGCCTGAATTTGATTATTCGCAACCGGATGCTTATTTTGTGACCATCGTCACCCAGGATCGTAGAATGGTGTTTGGGCAGGTCGTCAATGGAGAAATGGTCTTGAATGAGGTGGGTGAGATGGTAAAAGAGATTATTGACCAGATCCCTGAACATTATCTAGGGATTAACGTTGAGGTTTCTGTAATAATGCCGAATCATGTTCACCTCTTATTCCTCATAACCGACGTAGTGGCAGGCCCCTGTGCCTGCCATTCGAATCAACCAATTGACGGGCAACCACAGGGGGTTGCCCCTACCGAAGAACGATTGTCTTTGCCGGAAATCGTCCATCGAATCAAATCTTTGACGACAAACCGTTACATGATAGGCGTTAGGGACAAAGGGTGGCCTCAATTTGAGAAGCGTTTCTGGCAGCGGAATTATTACGAACACATCATCAAAAATGAGTGGGATTACCTGGCAATCTATGATTATATCCTCGCCAATCCGATGAATTGGGAAAAGGACGAGGAGAACGCACGCCCGTTGAGGTAACCCCGTGTGGTTACCCTGTAATACCAACCAAATAACGGTCAACCGCGGGGGGTTGACCCTACAAAAACGGCCGTATCGATCTCCTGAGCAACCACATAGGTCCGCCAAACCACTCCCCTCACCTCCCCCAATTTCTGCTAAAATTGTTCCCATGCAGCACATCTACTCTACCTGGCGCTCGGAATACATCGGGCGGGATAAGCACAACGAAGGTTGCGCCTTTTGCCTTGCCCTCCAAGAACAAGACGGCCCCGAAAACCTGATCTTCCACCGCGGCGAAACCTGCTTTGTAATCCTCAATCTCTTCCCATACACCAGCGGACACCTGATGGTGGTCCCCTACACCCACACCAATCAGCTTTCCGACCTGCCCGCTGAGACCCTCAACGAGATGATGCAGCTGGTTCAAAAGGCTGTGCGCGTCATGGAAGGGGTGTATCACCCCCAGGGGTTCAACATTGGTCTGAACCTCGGTTCGGCAGCTGGCGCCGGCATCGCAGATCACATGCACATGCACGTCGTCCCGCGCTGGCAGGGCGATGCCAATTTTATGTCTGTGATTGGCGAGACGCGCGTTCTGCCTGAAGACCTCGGGCTCACTTACCAGCGCCTCTCCGAAGCCTGGCAGGCTGACAACAATTAACATTGTCAGCAAACTTAACCTCACAAATAACTTACTTTTCGCCCAGCGCTTTTATCTCACCAAGTCCGGTCACGCTTTGCGTAATTTGCGGGCTGCCCCAGTAGCTCACGCTGTAAGCGCCGGCCAGGTCGAGGTTCAACTTTTCCGTTGCCCACACCACCACGTTGGCCGCGCCGATAATTTCCACGCTTACATTAGCGCTCTTGAGGTCTTCCGCCTGGTAGTTGGTTCCCCCCGATACCTTGACATTGTGGTTTTCTGCAATTCCAGAGACTTCGATATTGCCGCCGCCAGTCAGGGTCATACTCAGGGTATTTACCAGCAGGTTATTCATCCTGACGCTGGCACCGCCATTAATGGTAAGGTTGAAATCTTCCAGGGTAAGGTCATCCGCCTTCAGTTCGACCCCACCATCCAGCCTGAAATTGCTCAGATCCTTGAAAGTAATCGTCAAAGTCAGGCTCTCAGCCCAGAATTCGAAGAGTTTTCGGTCGCGGTAGTTTATCACTAAGACCCCATCATTCACTTGCGTCAACACCTGGTCCACAACACGCCGTGAACCTTCAACTTTGACGGAGTGCTCGCTGCCCTGCACCAGGTTCACCTTTGCGCCGCCATCCATATCGATCTTTGTAAACTCACCCAATTGACGGAACTCACTCACCAAAACATTTTGGTCCTTGTCATTAGTCTGAGGGATTGGGGTCGGAGTTCGGCGGGTAATGCCGCAAGCGATGCTCGTTAGCAAAATTACAGACAAGAAAGCAATCAGTCTGAATCGATTCTTCATGTTTCACCTCTTTCAAGATCCAAGTTGATTTTACATCAAATCGCAAGCACTCTTCACCAAGCAGTTCAACCAAGCAGTTCAGGGTGGGGCTTGGAAAGTGAGCTCTTTTCGCTCAGGTTTCTTCTCATGCAATTCGACTAATGTTGGATCCAATCAGACAAATATTAAATATGCCCAAGCTCCATGGTGCTATAATTTCAGCCAGCAAACACACCCTTGTTTTGGAGACAATATGGCAAAACGCAAGCTCAAACGTCAACTCTCGCTCCTGCAGGTTATCATGCTCGGCACTGCCGGCACCATTGCTGCAGAAATTTTCGTCCTTACAGGTCACGTCGCTAAAATCGCCGGACCTGAATCCGTCCTGGCGCTCGCTCTCGGCGGTCTGCTCACGCTCAGCATCGCCCTCAACTATTGCGAACTCGCCACCACCTTCCCCGTTACCGGCGGCGCGATGACCTACGTTGGCGAAGCGTTTGGCAAAGGTTGGTTGATGTATCTCGTCGGTTCGCTGGACTGCCTTTCCAGCACCTTCTATGCCGCTCTTTCCGCGGTTGGCTTTGCCATCTCGCTCTCCATTTTCATTCCCTCGCTTCCCATCGTTCCGGTCGCCATAGCGGTCATCGTAGTCATTGGCGCGATGCACATCCGCGGTGTCAGCAGTGCAGGTAACCTCCAGGTGATCCTCGGCGCTTTTTTGCTGCTCGTTTTTGGCATTTTTATTTTCAAGGGGTTTTTTAGTGAGGGTGGCTTCAATATGGAGACATTCCTCTCCGGACGCCAGGTCTTCGACAATCAAAGCGCTATCGCGCACATGGGGCGCATGCTCTCTGCTATTGCCCTCGCCTACAACGCGTATGTTGGCTTTGAGGTCATTGCAGATGACGCAGAAGAGATTACCGAACCCAGCCGGAATATCCCCATTGGCATCCTCGTCAGTCTGCTGCTCACCACGCTGATCTATTCCACGGTGACGATGGTTACAGTAGGCACAGTGCCATTCACAGAATTGGCGGGCTCCGAAACCGCCCTTACAGATGCCGCCTCCCGCTTCTGGCCCAACATTGGCGTCTCTGTAATGGGCATTACCGGCATCATCGCCACCCTCACATCCGTAAATTCAGCCATGCTTTCAGCCACACGCGAAGCCTTCTCGCTCAGCCGCGATCGCGTCTGGCCGCGCTCGTTCTCCCGCCTCAGTCAATGGCGCACGCCCTGGGTGGCAGTCATCATGGTGGTGATCGTCAGCGCGCTTGTGGCAGCGATCGGCTTGGTGGACTTCCTCAGCTTTCTCTCGAGCGCCGGCTACATGTTTGTCCTTTTCTGGGCAACTTTGGCTATGCCAAGGCTGCGCAAGAAATTCCCCGATATTGAACGCCCCTTCAAAGTGCCACTCTACCCGTTTACAGTCATTGCCGCCGCTTTAGCCGGCGTGCTCATCATTTCGTTTGCCAACCCGAGAGCCTTACTTTTCCTGGGCGGCGTGCTGGCTATCCTGAGTGTGGCTTACTTTATCTCTAAGCAAATCAGAACCCAGCAGGATCTCAACGCTCGGCTTGAGTCTCAGGAAGGCGGCGGACGCGTGTTGATAGCCGCCAAAAAAGTGAGCACCGCCAGAAGCCTGACAAACCTGGCTGCCCAGTTGGTCAATCAACAGGAAGATACCGCAGTCTGCCTCTTCACAGTCGTAAAAACGCCCATCAGTCTTGGTAATACTGATGTGCCCGCTCTTGTAGAAGCAAAAAAAGAAGAACAGCATAAAATGCTCGAAGCAATCAGCCCGATTGCCATGGATCGAAATGTCCCCATCTATGCCAAGTTAAAAGCTGCCACTCGGGTTGAAGAGGGTATATTTTCTGAGCTTAGCCGCCACAAAGACGTCAATCTCGTAATTTTGGGCTATCCTCAGGAACATGCCAAGGTGGAATTCCCCAACAACATCCTCAAAGAAGTGATGATGATGGCAAACCGCAACGTTGCTGTCCTGCGCGACCGCGGACTGCCCAATCCCATTCGGCGCATCCTGGTACCGGTTGGCGGTGGTCCAAATGCGGGGCTTGCATTGCAAATGGCGCGGGATATCACATTGCCGAGTAACAAAGGTGAAATTGTAGCCCTCAGGCTGGTGCGCGGCGAAGCCGACGAGGAACGCCTTGAGGATGAGGAGCTGCAGGTGCATGAGATCCTCGAGCAGGAAGTTGCAGACATTGGAAACGTTTTTCAGTTCAAAGTTCAAACCACTGATTCGATCGCCGATGCGATCCTGGCAGAGTGCCGGGAAGGTAATTACGATTTGATAATCATCGGCGCAGCCGAGGAAATCCTCGCACCTGACCAGATCTTTGGCAAACTGGATGATTACCTGATGGAAGTAGTGCCCTGCTCGATGATGGTCGTGCGGCGCTACCAAACCGGCGGGGCGTTGTGGATGCGTAAACAGATCAAACGCATTGAACAATAAGCTGCCGGCAATCCAAGCCCATCGTAGGGGCGACGCATGCGTCGCCCCTACATTTACGATTGAGGTAAAGCGTCACACTCGGAAATTAGACGGCGCTAATGGGAAGTTGAAATTTGATGGTCGTGCCGACGCCGCGGGTGGATTCCGCCCAGATTTTGCCGCCGTGGGCTTCCACAATGGCGCGCGCGATTGCCAACCCCAGCCCGCTCTGGTTGCTGTCGGCGTGCCGGCTCTTATCCACGCGATGAAAGCGCTCAAAAATCAACGGAAGCTCTTCCGCGGGGATACCTTCGCCGCTATCCGCGACCGAGAACAATAAGGCGTGATTTCTGGATTCCTCCGAAACATTCAGCGTAATTTCCCCACCAGCCGGAGTGTGCCGGATGGCATTGGCAACCAGGTTTTCCAAAACCTGCATCAGGCGACCCTCATCCCCAGAAAGCACGGGCAAGCCTTCTGCCGCCCCAACAATCAAACTGATCCCCTTTTGCTCAGCCTGCAGGCGAAAAACCTCGCTGATCTTGGCCAGCAAATGCGCTGGATCCACTGCTTCACGGCTGATCAGCAGTTCGCCGCTGTCAGATTGGGACATGGTGCGCAAGTCGCTCACCAGGCGGTTAAGACGATTGACTTCGAGCCCAAGCACATCCAAGCGCTCGGGTGTCAATTCCAGGGTGCCATCCCGGGCTGCTTCTATGTAACCCCCAATCACCGTCAGCGGAGTGCGTAAGTCGTGCGCAACGTCGGCGGTCATTTGCTTGCGCAGACGTTCCGCATTTTCGATTTCCAGGCTCATGCGATTGAATGATTCGCCAAGCTCTCCCAGTTCGTCACTTGAACTCACTTCCACCAACTGCGTGCGTTTGCCTTCTGCCAGGTTGCGCGAAGCGGTTGTGAGCGCTTTAATCGGTCGGGTGAAATTACCAGACATCAGCAAGCTGAGCAAAGAGACCACCAAAACCGCTCCCAATAGTGTAAAGAGCAGCCCGCGGTTGACTTGATCCAAAAAATTTTGTTCCAAACCGGAATAGCTCAGCGAGCGCGAACTCAATAAAGTGCCAACCAGCTTCCCCTCATGAAGGATTGGTATACCAGAATCAAGCTGCTGCTTTGTCAGTTGATCGCCGGTTGTATATAGCCCCTCCAACCCTACCAGCACCGTGCCATCCGCATCTGCTATACCGAAAGTGCGTTGCCCAGCCTGTACACCGGGTTGGGTTTGAGTGTTGCCCTGCCCTTGCCCGCGTCCGGATCCGTGCCCCCCGACTACCCCAATTGCCGGGGACAAAACCTGCTCCACTCCCTCCCAGCTTTCGTTCTGGGCATAATATGCCTCAACCAGGATTTGTTTGGCTTCCGCTTGCTGATCGAGCACAAGCCGCTCAAAATTTTCTGAAATCAGCGAGCGAAAGAAAAAAGTCAGTGCCAGACCTGTCAGCAAGGACACGCCGATGAAAGCCAAAGCAAGTTTGAGAGTGATCGAGGTCTTCAAGGACGCTCCTGGTTCTTCATGCGATAACCGACGCCAAAAACCGTCTCAAGATAACGCGGCGCGGCTGGATCAGGCTCGATCTTCAAACGCAAATTTCGGATGTGCACATTCAGCGTACTTTCCAGACCGGTAAAACCACTTTCATATAAGCGATCCACGAGCTCTGTACGCGAAAAAACCCTTCCAGGAGTTGTCATCAATAACTCCAGCAGATCAAACTCAAGCGAAGTCAGATTGGCTTCCTTTTCCCCAATGTGAACGCTATGCGCAGCCCTGTCCAACACCAGGTCGCCCACCCGCAGGAGGCTGGCCGGCTCGAGAGGTGTTTCCACCCGCCGCAGTGCCGCCCTGACCCTTGCAAGCAGCTCACGCATGCGGAAAGGCTTGATCACGTAATCATCCGCCCCCAGTTCCAGCCCAAGCACTGTGTCCGTTTCCTCTTCTTTGGCGCTCAGCACGATCACTGGCACCTGGTTTTCCCGCCGGAAAGCGCTCAAAAACTGGTAGCCGTCCATCTTTGGCATCATGATATCCAACAACACAAGATTTGGATGCTCATGGCGTGCAACAAACAGCGCGTCCTGCCCATCATTTGCCGTAACCACACGGTAGCCCTGGCTGGTCAGGTAATCTTTCAGCAAGGTGCGCACACTGGGCTGGTCATCAACGACAAGGATTGTTTCTGTCATATCACCTCAATTATAGGGTAGAAATATAATAAATTGTGATTAAGATTTCATGTAGAAACGCGCTAAAAAAAGCGCGCCGTCTTAGATTGTTCATCACTGCCATTATCCGTTACAATAGACAAAAAGCAGCATGTTTCAAACGTTCTGGAGGAAAACTATGGATCTAATTACACTTATTCTGATCGCTCTGGCAGTTGTCTTTCTGGTCATCGTCGGCATTGTACTCTACCGCACCAGTCATTTTTCCATCCAACTCCCAGAGGGGCACCCTATTGCCTTCGAAGAGATCGATGGTGAAGAAGTCGCCAGGCACATTGGCCTGGCAATCCAGATGAAAACCATCAGCCATTCTGATCCCGACAAAGTTGATCCCCTGCCCTTCGAAGGGCTGCGCAATCTGCTGCAAATGCTCTATCCCCAGGTGGAAGAACATCTGACGCGCGAAGTGATCAACGACGGCGCGCTGCTCTACACCTGGAAGGGCTCTGAACCCGACCTTGACCCAATCGCCCTCGCCGCCCACCAGGACGTGGTGCCCGCAAACGAAGCCCCGGATTCTGGCTGGACTTATCCACCCTTTGCCGGCGAGATTGCCGATGGTTACGTCTGGGGACGCGGCGCGTTGGACTGCAAGGGCGTGCTCATCAGCATCATGGAAGCTGTCAACAACCTGATCCGCGAGGGCTTCAAACCCAACCGCACGGTTTATCTGCTCTTTGGACATGATGAGGAATGCAGCGGCTCCCGCGGCGCGGTTGAACTTACACGCACCCTCAAAGAGCGCGGTGTCAGACTGGCGCTATTGCTTGACGAAGGCGGCGCCATTACCCAGGGCTCCCTGCCGGGGATCAAACCGCCCGTTGCAATGATTGGCGTGACCGAAAAAGGTCATCTTACGCTTAAACTTAAAGCCACCACCCAGGCAGGGCATGCTTCCACGCCTTCCCCCCAGACATCCATCGGCGCCCTCAGCCTGGCAATCGCCACCCTTGAAAACAATCCCTTCCCCCAGCATCTGGAGATGGTTGAGTTCATGATGAGTTTCGTCGGCGACGAAATGCCTTTCATGGACCGCCTGATGCTTGCTAACACCTGGTTGTTTGGCGGCGCCGTCAAGCGTAAAATGCGCGCGAACCCGATCACCGATGCCAACACCCGCACAACCATAGCCCCCACTGTACTCCGGGCTGGTTCTGCTGAAAACGTGTTGCCTGCTGTGGCGGAAGGACTGATCAACCTGCGCATATTCCCAGGTGAGACTGTTCGCGAGACTTACGAACGCATTTATGACCTGGTGGCAGACGAAACACTCGAAGTGCTTCCCGCACATGGTGAGACTCTCGAAAACGAACATGCCTGGGAACCAACCGAAATTTCAAACATAGACTCACCTCAATTCCGACTGCTTTCACACCTGGCACGTTCAGCTTACCCCCAGACACTTGTCGCACCCTTTATGATGAACGGGGCAACCGACTCGCGCCACTACACCGACCTCTCCCACTACATCTTCCGCTTCTCTCCCATGGTTCTCAGCCACGAAGACCAGGAAACAGTTCATGGCGTGAATGAACGCTTATCTTTCGAGAATGCCGCCCGCATGGTAGGCTTCATGCAAGCCTTGATTCGCAACGCCAGCGAGCTGGATTTTGAAAGTTCTCCGGATGAGGATGGCGATTTTTACGAGGAAGAAGCGGCTGAGGAGAGCGCGATTCGCCGTTTGGAAGAGCCCCTGCCAACCAAACTCCTGCGCAAGGTGGAGGTGGATGAAGAGGAATCGCCCGATTTTGACCCCCTGCCAGAGGATGATGAGCCCCTGGTTGCCAAACCTCTGACTGAGTCTGATCCGGAAGTCTAACCCGAATTCCGAAAACGGATCCAAAGCGGCATGACCACACACAAATCCACTCTCCCGCTCGATCGGGCACGCATTCGCGCGCTGTTATTTGACGTGGATGGGACACTTTCCGACAGCGATGACCACATGGTCAGTCGTTTTGCCAGCCGGCTTATGTTCCTCGACCGCCTGTTTAAGCCAGGTACTGCCCATCGCCTGGCACGCTGGTTTGTGCATTTTGCCGAATCTCCCGGCAACTGGCTGTTCCAAATAGCAGACCGCCTGAATCTGGACAGGCTGCTGGCTTCATTCCTGGACCGGCGGGCTAATCAGAAAGAAGCCAAGCCGCAAAACTTCCCTGCTATCGCCGGTATCCTGCCAATGCTGGAAATTCTCAGCGAACGTTTCCCGCTCGCGATCGTATCAGCCCGCAATGAGGTTACCACCCGCCATTTTTTGCGCCTCAATCAGCTTGAAGAGTTTTTCCCGGTGGTTGTGACATCCCAAACCTGCCCGCGCAGCAAGCCTTTTGCCGATCCACTGCTCTTCGCCTCGGAACAGCTTGGCGTCCCGATTGAAAATTGCCTGATGAT
>DJGU01000058.1:54938-59026 GCA_002432795.1 Anaerolineaceae bacterium UBA5838 | reverse complement strand
GAATTGCGCCGGGCAGGCACCCAGGAAATTCTCGCGAGCACCAGCGAACTCGCCACTTATCTCACCTCAACTCCCCTATAAAGCAGAGGGGTACTCATTTAATTCTCAAGCCGTGATGCAATTTCTTCCTTGGTGATTAGTGCTCCGCCTTCTTTTTGCAGGTCTAGGGTGTTGACGCGCTTATCCATCAGCCCGAGAAGTCCAATAACCAGGCAGGCAGCTCCTCCAACAATATAACTAACCTGCGTGCCAAAGTTATCCGCTATTGGCGCTGAAAGAAACAAGCCAATCGGCATCATCGCGAGTGTCAAACTGGAAAGCAGCATGAAAACCCGACCCTGCACTTCAGGCGGTACCTTGGTCTGAAGCAGTGGACCTAATGAGCCATTGGCAAAGGACGCCATCAGCCCAACCATCCCCAGGCTTAACAGCGACCATGTGAAATGATTTGCCGGAATCAAGCCAAAGGTAAGCATACCAGCCCCTATCCCGAGTATCCCCATCAGCACCGTCCACACCCTGCGTTTGAAACCGCCCCACACACCCAGCAAGAGTCCGCCCACGATGCCCCCAACCCCCATCGCCACTTGCATCCATGCCAGCTCCTGGGCTCCCTTGCCGAAGAAAGTCGTAACATGCAGCGGCAGCAGGTTGCCTCCCGGCGCCAGGAACATATTCAGCAAGCTTGCCATCAGGATTAACAAGAATAAGCCAGGCCAGGTGACAATGTAGCGAATTCCCTCTCGCACATCTGCCAGGAGTGAGTGTGGGGTGACTTTGTCGGTTTTTGGTTTGGTTTTGGGTTGCGGCACTTTGACGAAAAAGATCAGCAGGCTAATGGCGATCGCGGCTGTAACGATATCCACCGCAAGCACGCCCTGCATAGGCAGTACTGCCAACAACAAAGCTCCCAAAGCCGGCGAAAAAATGTTGATCATCCCATCAACCGCCTGGTTGACCCCTCCCAACCGGCTCAGGTGTTCTTTCGGCACCATCAGCGTGGTGGCAGCAGTGCGCGCGGGACCCTGGAACACGCCGGCTGCTGAGCGCGTGAGCAGGATCGCGATGATGTGCCAGATTTGGATTGCATCGGTGGCAAAAAGCACTGCCAGGACCACCGTCGCAAGCGCCACGACAAGATCAGCAATGATCATCACCAGCTTGCGATTCCAGCGGTCCACCAACGCACCCACAAAAGGACCAAGCAGGATGTTGGGAACGATTGCTGCCGTGGTGGCAGTGGCGAGCACAGCAGCAGAGCCGGTTTCCTTGGTCACATACCACACCAGGGCAAACTGCACCAGGGCGCTACCCACCAGGGAAACGATCTGCCCGATCCCCATCGGCAAATAGTTCCGCAGCCATCCCTTGCTGAGAGGTGGCTCCCCTGGTTGAACCAAATCAGCATGCAAGTCTTTTTCCATCACAGACAATCTTCCAAATTATTCGAGTTTTTTTCTGCCTTGATCGGAATCAAGATTGTTGGAGAACGGAATGGCGAAGGCTTGCGAAGGCAAACCAAACGCCATTCCGTCTCAGGTTTTAGAAAAAAATTAAATCGCGATATAGCGTTCGATTTGCTCACCGACTTGCGCCAGGGACGCCGCCCAAAAAGCTTTCGAGCGGATATCGATCCCAAAACGTGCTGCCAGGTCTGCTGCCTGAGCCTCACCAGTGTTGGCAAGCAGGGTTTTGTAATCCTCCACAAAAGCCTCTCCACGCTCGCGGTAAACGCTGTAGAGACCCTTGGCAAACAGGCTGCCAAAGGCGTAGGGGTAATTATAGAAAGAGAGATGCGTGCTGTAGTAATGCGGCTTCCAGGTCCAGGCGAACTTGTTCATAACTTCAGGGTCAACCCCATTGCCATAAGTTTTCCGCTGAGCCTCGAGCATCAATTCGCTGATCTCATCCGCCGAAACGGTCGATTCCTTGCGCCTCTCGAAGATTGATTTCTCAAAGATAAAGCGGGAGTAGATATCCACAATGGTTTGCGCGTCGCTGGAAATGGTGGTTTCCAGAATCGCCCGCTTCTCAAGCGGATCGCTGACGGTTTTAAGAATCGCGTTGAAAACGATGGTTTCACACATGATCGAAGCAGTTTCCGCCAGGGTCATGGGTGTGTTGGTTTGCATGGGGGTCTTACACGCCTGGTAGGCACAGTAATTGTGGAAACCATGTCCCAGTTCATGCGCCAGGGTCATAACCTGGTCGAAGGAACCGTCAAAGTTAGACATGATGCGGCTTTCCTCCACGGCATCCACGCCCATGCAGAAGGCTCCGCCGCGTTTACCAGGGCGCTGCTCGGCGTCAATCCAATGCTTCTCAAAGGCACCCCGGGCGAACTCAGCCAGTTCAGGTGAAAAGCTGCCGTAATACTCCAGGATCAAATCGCGGGCTTCGTCAAAGCTATATTCCTTATTGACTTCACCAATGGGGGCAAACAAACTCCACCAGGGGAGTTTTTCAAAGCCGAGGATGCGAGCCTTGGCCTGGAAGTAGCGCCTGAACATCGGCAGGGCGTCGTCAATGGCTGCCAGCATCGCCTCGAGTGTGCCGCGGTCAATTCTCGCCTTCACCAGGGAGGAATGCAGGCAATCCTCACGACCACGCTTGCGGTCCAGCGTCACGACTTCGCCTTTGACCCCGTTCAGACAGGCCGCCAAAGGCTCCTTCATCTCTTCGAACACTTGCTGCTCGCGCTTATAAGCCCGTTCTCTCACGTCCGCATCCGGATGCGAACGCAGGTTGATCAGCGCCGGCAGAGGCAGCGACTGCAGCTTACCATCCAATTCAAAATCGACACTTTTCTGCGAAGTGAGTACGCCCTGCAGGTCACCCCAGGCACTGCCGCCTGAAAGCGTCAGTTCATTGGCGAGGATTTCTTCTGGTTCAGACATCAGATAACGGCTTTCTCCTGCTATTTCCAGCAGCCTGAAGGCATGATCATGTGCCGCGCCGGGTATTTCAAGCGCTTTTTCCAAGCGCTCACCGAGAGTGCCAAGCCAGGCTTGGATCCGCACGCTTAAATCGTGCAGCGGAAGCATGTCAATTGCCAGTCTTGAATGCAGCTGCTCAGCGGCTTTGTTGAAAGAATCGGTGGAAATAATTGCTCCCAAAAAGGCGAAAATCTTGCCCGCCTTCAGTTCAAGGGCATTGGCATTTTCCACATATTTGTTCAGCACCTGGTTGAGTGCCTCAGGGGAAGTGGTTGGGTCAAGCAAAGGCAAATATTCGGTTTCGAATGCCTGGGTCGCTGCCTGGATGGATCCCTTGACGGCTTCGATGTCTGCGGCGAGGGCCGGGTCGTCCAGGGAGAGATAGAGGTTTGAAAGATCCCATCGTGGGGGTGTGGTCATAGTGAACTCCTTTTTGATAGATTAGGGAATTATAACCGAGCCTTGTGGCTTGATGGGCAGAGTGCGTCATTTTGCCGGCTTTACAGGAATGGGATGGGTCCATGTGCCCCGCGAAGCAGGGTATGGTTTCACAGGACCTGCATGCATGGAATCGACCGTAGGGTGGGTTGGCGTCATGAGTTTTTAGAGCAACAAGAGCCTTATATAGCCAACCCACCAATAAATAATCTCACCTATTCAATCGGTGGGTTGGCTTTTAAATGCGTGTCAAATTCCCTTCTCTCCTCACGCCAACCCACCCTACGCAGCTTGCGTTCCCAAATTCGATATTTACTTATACCAAACCACTTAACTTCTACTTTAAAGAGCCCACTTAATGTAAAATCTACCAGTGCCAAACTATCATCGGTTTTATATTCCTAATGCCATTGTTGCAGTTACTCTCGTGACCTACAACCGCCAACCGACATTCTCTACACCCCAAGCTGCCGAATTATTTCTCAATATATTCAATAAAATCATTGATCAGTTTCATTACGACTGTATAGCCTATTCCATACTCCCAGATCATGTTCATCTTTTGATCCAATTGTCACAGGATCATCCCAATTTTTCCCTGCCCATTCGCGAACTCAAACGTCGATTTTCTGTATGTTACAAGAAATCAAACCCGGTGCTTCCATTACCGAATTCTTCCCATCAGAAACACCATGAGACAACAATCTGGCAGCG